>JADJEH010000017.1:0-300000 GCA_016702305.1 bacterium | reverse complement strand
ATCGGCTCGCTATTCGCGACGTTTTTCTTGGCGCAACTTTGGCGCCGCGCGAAGGTGTTGACCGATGTCGAACTGACAGTCTTGCGCTACGGTGATTCGCCGGTGACGCGCGGCCTGCGCACGTTTCGCGCGCTCTGGCTCGCGCTGCCGATCAACGTGATCGCGATGGGCTGGGTGATTCTGGCGATGTACAAGATCATGAATGAAGCCGTCGGCTGGGACAAACCGACGGCGATTATTCTGTTCACAGGGCTGGCCTATACTTACACGCTGCTCTCGGGGCAGTGGGGCGTCGCGCTGACCGATTTGGTGCAATATGTCATCATGCAGGGCGGCGCGATTGTCTTCGCAATCTATGCCGTGAACGAAGTCGGCGGCTTGCAGGCTTTGAAAGACGGCGTGATGAAAGTCACGACCAATCCGCAGTTGTTAGACATGGTGCCGACACCCGGTGCGGGTTCAATACTCAGCGCGGACTTCTGGACACCAGCGTTCTTGGGTTTTGCAACGTACAGTTTCGTGACGTGGTGGGCCAACGTCAATTCCGACGGCGGCGGCAAGGTGATTCAGAAGCAGAACGCCTGCAAGAACGAGCAGCACGCGCTGTTGGCGACGCTGTGGTACAGTCTCACGAATTTGGCGTTTCGCACGTGGCCGTGGGTGCTTGTGGCGCTCGCTTCGCTGATTATCTACCCGAACATCGCCGATCCCGAGCAGGCCTATCCGCGTTTAATGATGGAGCTGCTACCGTCCGGTTTGAAGGGTCTCCTGGTCGCATCGCTGATTGCGGCCTTCATGAGCACGATTTCTACGCAACTAAATTGGGGCGCGAGCTATCTGGTGACGGACTTCTACAAACCGTTGTTCGCGCGTGAGAAGACCGACCGCCACTACATTCGCATGAGCATGGTCGCGACGACGGTGGTGCTGGTTGCCGCGGGACTGGCGGCCTACTACACGCAGAGCGTGACCGAGGCCTTCAAATTTGTGATTGCCTTCGGTGCAGGCACGGGGCCGGTCTACATCTTAAGATGGTTCTGGTGGCGCGTGAATGCGTGGAGCGAAATTTCGGCCATGATTGCGTCGAGTGCGATCACGGTCTATCTGTTCAGCGCGAGCGGACTGCATTTCGGCGAACGGCTGCTCGTGATCACCTTCGGCTCGGCGGTTATCTGGTTAGGGGTCACACTCTTGACCAAACCCGCGCCGCTCGATAAGCTCGCCGAGTTCTACCGCCGCACGAAACCCTACGGCGCTTGGGGTCCCGTTAAAGAGTATGCGCGTGCGAATGGCCTGATGGTGCCCAAACCCGAATCGAGCGCACGCGCCCTGCGCGGCTTCGCCTGGGGCCTGGCACTGGTCTTCGGCCTGACCTTGGGCCTCGGCTACGTGCTCCTGCTCAACACCACGCTCGCCATCGTCTGGTCAGTCGTCATGCTCATCGGCGGCTTAGGATTATGGAAAGACGGGTTTTTAAGGACGGAATGAAAGCACATGTGCATCACCAAGTCCTACACCAAAACCTACGCCGATCCCATTCGCGGCAAACTGCGTGATGCGCTGGAAATCGGCGAACCCGACGCGGAAAATCCTGATTGGATTTGGTGCGTCGGTCCGGAGGGACGTGCGGGGTGGGTACATCAGAGTGTGAATGACAGCGCGAACGCATGTTTGAGTGCGGATTACGACGCGCGCGAACTCGACGTCGAGGCCGGCGAAGAAGTCACCGTATTGCAAACGCTGTCGTCGTGGGTCTGGTGCGTGAATGCCCAGGGCGCAGCGGGCTGGGTTCCGATTAACTGTTTAGAAGCAACTTTACCATGACCGATCTTCTCACCCCCACGCGCAAACAGGTCGCCGACTGGGCGCGGCTGTCGCAAAAAAAATATCGCCGCGAATCGGGACAATTCCTGATTGAAGGCGAAGTCTGCGTGCGCGAAGCGCTGCACGCCAAATCAGTGGATTGTTTGCTCGTGCTGAATAGCGAGGCCGAGCGCTGGGAAGCGCTGACGCGCAAGCATCCGAAACTGCTCTGCTATCGCGTCGGGCCGGAGATTTTCGACCGTGTGTCGCAAGTCGAGACCACGCAGGGCATCGCGGCCATCGGCAAACAGTTCAAACTGCACCCGCGCAAGAGCGGCCTGACGCTGTTGTGCGAGCAGGTCAGCGATCCCGGCAATTGCGGCGCACTCCTGCGCGTGGCCGATTTCTTCGGTGTGTCCGAACTCGTGCTCGGCGCAGGTTCCGCCGACGTATGGAATGAAAAAGTCGTACGCGGCTCGATGGGCTCGCTGTTTCATCAACCCGCGCGCGAGGTCGCCGATCTGGAGTCGTTCATTCACAAATGGAAGGGCGACTCGCTGGCTCTGGTCGCGCACGGGGGCACCGAACTCGCGCAAGCTACAAATTTGAAACAGCCCAAGCTGCTCGTGCTCGGCCACGAATCGCGCGGGCTGCATCCCGATCTTGAGGCGCTGTGCACACAGAAACTAACGCTGAAACCGCAAGGCGACGCGGAGAGTTTAAACCTCGTCACCGCAGCAGCGGTGTTTTGTTACGCCTTGAGTTGACACCAGTGCGACTCGACATTTTCCATACCTCGTTCCTAATCAACTGACTTCTGACTCTTGACTTCTGACTTGCTTTCCGTCTCCATCGGCCTCCTCTGGAACGAGCCCCACATCCTCGGTTCTCTTTCCGGCACCTTCACCGCGCGCTGCTTCACCGAGTGCAACCGCTGGCTCGAACGCGAGTTGAGCGCGTGCAAATTTTCGGCGATTGCGAACGACTCGCAACCCGCGCCACTGCAATGGGCCATTCGCCTAGGCGAATGCCTAACACATGAGAGCGCCGAGCGCGTCCTGAACAAAATCACCGATGCCAATTTGCTCGCGCACGGCGAAATTCTCGAAGCGGGGAAAATCTGGGAAACGTCGCACGGTGCGCTCGACAACCGCGTCTGGTGGCCGGTGATCAAACTCAACTCCCGCGACGATGCCGGCGCGGCCATGCACGCCTTACGCGCCACGCATCCTATCGGCTTGACGCTCGTGCGCCTGTCGCGTCCCGAGATGAAAACGCGCTTCGAGTTGACACTCGGTGATTTCTCCACAACCGTTGTGCGTGTGCAATTGATCCCGCACAATGAGCACGCAACCTTCACGCTCGACAGCGTTCCGATTGGCCGCGGTTTTCATTGGGAACGCCGCGAGCCGTTGACCTATCGCGGTGAACTCGAACTCTTCGCCACGCCAGACGGTGGATTGAGCGCGGCGAATCGTCTGTCGCTCGAGCAGTATGTCGAAACCGCAGTCGGCAGCGAGATGCGCCACGATCTTCCCGCTGCATTCTCACAAGCGCAAGCCGTCGCGGCGCGCTCGACGGTACTCGCCACGGCCAATCGCCATCATTACAGCGACGGCTTCGATCTTTGCCACGACGATCACTGTCAATGCTATCAGGGGATCGTGCGCGAAGCCAATGCGGTGATTGCGCCGATTCGGGCGACGAGTGGAGTCGTATTGCTTCACGAGCGTCGCGTCGCCGACGCGCGCTACGCCAAGTCCTGCGGCGGCGCGAGTGATCTGTTCGTGGAAGTGTGGGGAGAAGAAGAGCCCGGCTATTTCGCCGTGCGGCCGTGTGGCGATTTTCCTGTACCGGATCTCAGCGATGAGAAGATCGCGGAGGAGTTTCTGCATAACCCACCGCGCGCGTTCTGCAATCCTGAGCACTATCCATATCCCAAGCCATGGGATGAAGACGCGCTGTTTCGCTGGACGCGGGAGTATGATAAGATCGAACTTGGAGCCCTGCTGACGCGCAAGACAGGTCAGAGTATCGGCGCGGTCGAACATTTGACAGTGCGGCATCGCAGTCCGTCCGGGCGCATTACCATTCTTGAGTTGCGCGGCGGAGCGGGCACGATCACGCTGTATGGCGAGTTGGAAATCCGCCGCGCACTGTCGGCATCACATTTGCCGTCGTCGTATTTCTTCGCGCATGTTATGGGCGACACAATTACGCTGACGGGCGGCGGTTGGGGTCACGGCGTGGGTCTGTGTCAGCTCGGCGCGGTGGCGATGGCCAAGGAAGGATGGAGTATGGAGAGAATTCTGGCACACTACTATCCGAATACGGAATTGCTGAAACTTTGATTGACGTACCGACACTCTTCTTCATGATCGCGGCCATCATCGGCCTCGGCTTCCTCGGCGCATGGCTGTTCAAGGTCACGCGTGTGCCGGAGGCGATGCTGTTGATTGGCGCAGGCGTGGCTTTGCGCGAGTTCTTGAAAGTGGACACTTCACTTGTCTTCTCCATCGCGCCCTATTTCGGTGCCTTCGCGCTTCTGGTCATCATGTTTGAAGGCGGACTGCATCTCGATTTCGCGCATGTGATCAAACAATGGCGCAACTCTCTGGCGCTTTTGGCCCTCGCTTTCGTGCTGTCTTTCATTTTCATCGCGGCGATCTGTCTGTATGTTTTTGAATACCACTGGCTGAACGCGTTACTCCTTTCCTCCGCGCTGTCTTGCACCAGCGCAGCAATTGTCGTCCCGCTCGTGCGGCAGGTGCGAATGGCCAAACCTGTTCAGACGGTGCTCGAACTTGAGAGTTCCCTGTCAGACGTAATAGCCGTTCTAATTACCGTTACGCTGCTGAACATCTTCGCCAAGCCCTCAGACGGAGGCAATCCGGCGTTGTTGATTCTGGCATCCTTGACTGGTGCGTTGTGGATCGGGCCGTTAGCCGCGTTCGCATGGGGCTGGATCATCGGACGCCTCAGTGATCAGCCGTTAGTGTATCTGGCGACGTTCGCGGCAATGCTTGTCGTGTATGCCTCCTGCGAAGCGGTGCACAGCTCGGGTGTTTTCGGAGTGTTTCTGTTCGCGACCGTTCTATCCAACGGGCCGCGCCTGCTGCGGCGGTTTTGGCCGGGGACGAACGGCCGCGCAGAATTGCGGGAGTGGATGGGCGCGAACGTGCGCGGCTTCCATGCCGAATTGACATTTCTCGTGCGTACGTTTTTCTTCGTCTTTCTGGGAATGCTGTTTGACTATAGCGCAATCTCGGTCAAGATTTTGCTCCAAGCGGGCGCAATTTATCTGGCGCTGCTCGTTGCGCGGTGGCTCACCGTGATTTGGATAAAGATCGGCGAAAACAAGACGGAACACAGCGCCGCCGCGCGGGCGCTGTTCCTGTTCATGCCACGCGGTCTCGCCTCGGCGGTGCTCGCCACGATTCCGCTGCAATACGGTGTCAAGGTCAACGCGGAATTCATCACCGTCACGATTTGCATCGTCTTATTCACAAATTTGGCCATCACCGCGGGAGTCCGTTGGGTCGAACGCGGAACATTACCCGGAACATCCGAAGAAACTACATAATCATTCACACGCGGAATCGGCGGAGTCGGGGTTGAGAGGTGGGTCCCTCTAAGACCGATTCGCAAGCACAACAACGCCCTGGAGGGAACCATGCTTGCTTCGATTCGCACCGTACTGCTGCTCGTACTCTTTGTTCACGCCGCGCATGCGCAGACTTTTGTTCGCGTCACCGATCCGCAGAATGAAGCGGCGGTAACACCCGGCCAGACCGGCTATCGCGGCTGTGCGTGGGTGGATTATGACAATGACGGAGACGAGGACCTTTGGGTTAATCGCAATTTGCTCTATCGCAACGACGGCAACGGCGTCTTTGATAATGCGTTGATCGGCATCGCGCCGCAGAACGGCCTTGGCAGCGGCGGTTCGTGGGCGGACTACGATAACGACGGCGATCTCGACTTGTATCTTGCCAGTTCGCCGCGCTCGGCGCTCTTTCGCAACGACGGCAACGCGGTCTTCACCGAAGTAGACAGTGGCGACATCGGCGCGACAGGCCACGACTATCGCGGCTGGTCGGGCGCGTGGGGTGATTTCGACAGCGACGGGAATGTTGATTTGATCATCACACATCCGGCGGGTTTTCTCGGGAATCCGAGTCTTCCCAATTTGATGTTTCATAACGACGGCCCGCCGGACTACACGTTTACGCGTGTCACGACCGGCGACGTCGCGACGGGCCTTGACGCCTACACCGTCGGCAGCTTTGCGGACTACGACCTTGACGGCGATTTGGATTTCTTCATCGGCACCGGCGAGGTCAGCGCCGCCAGTCCTGACTACTTCTATCGCAACACTCTGCGCGAGTCGGGCGACGCGGCTCTGGTGCGTTGGACGGGCGTCGAGCTTACGGATCAGACGCGCGACGGCCAGAACATCAATTGGATTGACATCGAGAATGACGGCGATCTCGACTGTTACATTACCAATTACACGGCCGGATTCAACAATGGCCGTGCCAACGACTTGTATCGCAACGACGACGGAACCTATGTTCGTGTAACTGAGGGCACAATCGTCACGGATCGGCAGGTATCGCTCGGCAACTGCTGGGCCGATTTTGACAATGACGGCTATCTTGACTGCGTTGTGGCCAACGAGACGGGCACGAATAAGTACTACCGCAACAACGGCGACGGCACCTTTGAAAGTGTGGCGACCGTGTTCACGGTGGCGGGGAGTTTTCGCTGTCCGGCGGCGGGCGATTATGACGACGACGGCGATCTCGATCTGTTTATCACGGCCGACGGCGCCGCGCAGGGCTTTTATCGCAATGAAACGGTCAACGGGAATCACTGGCTCAAACTGCGGCTAACCGGCACGGCAGCGAATCGCGCGGCGATTGGCGCTATTGTCCGGGTGAAAGCGGCGATCAACGGCCAGGCCATGTGGCAAACCCGCGAAGTCAACACCCAGAACAGTTTCAACGGCCATAACAGTTTGATTCAGCATTTCGGCTTGAGCGCCGCCGAATTTGCCGATTCCATCGAGATTCGCTGGCCGTCGGGGCTCACAGAGTATTTCACGAATGTCGTCTCCAACATCACAATGGATGTTGTCGAGGGTGAAGCAACCGCCATTCCCGACCATGTCGTGCTCCCCGGCGAGTATGCGCTGAAGGCGTATCCAAACCCGTTTAACGGATCAACCGAATTGTCGTACTCACTTCCCGGCGGCGTGTCGGCTACGCTGCGCGTTGTCAATCTGCTTGGCCGCGAAGTTTGGCGCAGAGAACTGCGCGAGCTGTCGGGCCGAGTTGACTTTGCACCGACCGACCTCGCCAGCGGCAGCTACTTTGTAGAATTGGTGGGCGCAAACCAGACGCCCTTGCTTGCGCCGGTGCGGCTCGTCTACCTGAAATGAACAAATAGCCATGATTGATACCCACTGCCATCTTTACTACGAACAGTTTGCCGATGATCTTGATGAGGTGATGGTGCGCGCGCGTGCGGCTGGGGTGGATCGTGCCATTACGATTGCCGTGGACCGTGCGACGGGTTCGCAGTGCCTTGATCTGGTCAGTCGTTTTCCCGGTCAAGTCTATTGCGCGCTTGGGGTACATCCGAGCGAGACGGATCAGGTAACGGAAGCGGATTTGGACTGGTTGGAGGCGGCCGTCGGGGACCCGGCGGTCGTGGCTGTCGGCGAAATTGGCTTGGATATCTACCGCGGTGAGACGAATCTCGCCAGTCAGGAAAAGCTGTTCGAGCGCCTGCTGGCGTTGGCCCGGCGGGTGGACCTTCCGGTAATCATCCACCACCGTGCAGCCGGGCAGCGCACGATTGAGATGATCGAAGCAGCCGGCAATTCCAAAGGGGTATTCCACTGTTTCTCAGAGGATTACGCTTATGCTCGGCGAGTGCTTGACCAGGGCTTCCTCGTCTCGTTCACGGGCAATTTGACCTACAAGAACTCGAGTTTGCCTGCCCTGGCCCAGCAGATTCCGCTCGACCTTGTTATGCTCGAGACTGACGCACCGTTTATGGCCCCGATGCCTTACCGCGGGAAGCGTTGCGAGCCAGCCTATGTTCGGGAGATTGCTCTAAAACTCGCGGAAATACATAAAGTTAGTCCTGTCGAAGTGGCCCGCATTACGACCGCGACAGCCGAGAAACTGTTCCTCAACGACCGGCGGCTTACACTAAGCAAATAGAGGCTGGAAGAGGCACAAAGAGCACTCGTGACCCGCAAACGGTGGTTGAATGTGATATAATCACTCCGATTATGCTCCATTTTGGTCTGTTTAATTCAATACATTCATATATTAACGGCAGAAAAAAGTGGCAGGTTCAAGGCTTACCTAAACACCTCAGAAAATTACATTTCGCTTCAGAATTCTTGACATGCTGGGTGACTGGAAGTATATTTACCACAGTTATAAGGAAACGGAAAAGGCCCTGAGGGTGGACTACGCCCTTCGGAGCAGTCATTTGACCATTAGAGAGGTGATCGGATGAAGAAAATGAGACTTGTTTTGGCATTGGCGATGTTGGCCCTCGTGGGCGGCCGCAGCTTTGCGCTCGACCTGACGACGGCGACACTTGCGTTTGATGAGACTAATCAGAAAATGCACTTGCTGCTGGAAGCGAACGAGAATTTCAGCGCTGTTATTCAGTTTGTGCACCTTCCGGCCGAATGCGGCCTCCCGCTGCGCTATGAAGATGGCGAGCTGGTGTCGGGCGTCGTGGCCGAAAATGTGGATGGCCACTGGTGTGAGTTGGATTTGTATGTCGGCAACCTGCCGATTGGCGAAGCCGTCAATGTTCAGGCCAACGTGTCGCTTTACAGCGCCGACTGGTCGCAGAGCTTCGGCACGCAGAATATCGTGGACTGGAACGGTCTGCAGACCCTGAATGGTCAGACGCTTGAGTACCTGAACGACAACTGCACGCCGGTCGTGCCGCAGACGATTCCGGTGAACTCGGCATTCTGTGCCACGATCTGCCACGGTTCGTATTTGATTCCGATCGAATGTGAAGATCCGGGCTACACGCCGGGCTCGTTGGAAGTCACCGTGACCAACCGTTGCGATCCCGCGCTGGGCTCGCATTGCAACAACCCGGACTGCCCGGGTGTTGATTGGTCGCTGTTCAACTGGCAGATTCGCGTGTTCCCGAACTGCTTGCTGTTCTTGACGATGACCTATTGCGGTGAGGCCCCGGGTTGCGTTTGCATCTGGCGCTCTGACTTCATTCTGCCCGTCGAGATCAATGGCTTCAGCGCTCTTGCCGGCGACAATCAGGTTAGCCTGAATTGGTCCGCGGCCAGCGAAAGCGACCTGAAGGAATACCGCATCAGCAAGAGCCTGACGCGTGAAGGCGGCTACTTCGGTATTGGTTCTGTGGACGCGCAGAACAGCGCCGCCGGCGCCCAGTACAGCTTTGTGGACGAAGACGTGCAGAACGGCACGACCTACTACTACAAGCTGCACGTCGAAGACATGAACGGCAACATCTCCGTTTACAATATTGATGGTCAGTCGGTGGTGGCGGAAGCCACGCCGCAGGGTGGTCTGGTCGCCAGCGAGTTCTCGCTGTCGCAGAACTATCCGAACCCGTTCAACGCCCAGACGGCGTTCAGCTTCAACCTGCCGGCCGCGACGGACGTGAGCCTGAAGGTTTATGACATGCTGGGCCGTGAAGTGGCGACGGTTGTGGAAGGCGCGATGAACGCCGGTACGCACACCGTGAACTGGTCGGCGGAAGGCCTCGCGACGGGTGTCTACCTGTACACCCTGAAGGCTGGTGAAGTGAGCCAGTCCAACAAGCTGCTTTACCTCAAGTAAGCAGTCCCGACTCTGAGATCCGCCTCAGTATCAGACCAAACCAACCACGGAGATTGACTGTATGAAGAAAATAATTGCTATGCTGCTGTTGGTCGGTGCGATGGCGCTGGCCCTGCCGTCTGCGGTGCAGGCCCAGCCTTGTGTCCCGACTTTTAACGGCGCCCCGTTTACGTTGAACACTGAACTTCTGCTGGGCCAGTCGGCCTGCATCAAGGTGTGCCCGATGAGCTTCGTCAACTTCCTGCTCCTTGGGGCAGACCGCGATGAAGCCGGTATTCCGGTTCTTCTGACAGCGGCCGGATGCAACCCCATGAGCACGAATTGTGACGCCAATTGCAGCCCTGTTACCCCGCCGAGCGTTTTCGTGCTGGGTGGCGGCGTCTTCTTTCCGGACGCAGGCGACTGGGCTGGTTACAACGAGTGCATGGAAATTGCCTACCGTTGGAACCACGACGGCTACTGGGAAATCGAAATCTTCAGCCTGTGTGAAGGTTGCTTCTGCTTGACCTTTGACGATCAGTTGGACGTGGAGCTGTCGAGCTTCACCGCCGTGGCCGGCGACGGCTCGGTGAATGTCGCCTGGACGACCGCCAGCGAATCGCAGATGGATCAGTTTAACGTCGTCCGCGACGGCGTCATGGTGGAACAGGTCAATGCGACGAACAGCGCGACCGGCCACACCTACTCGTGGGTGGACACGGACGTGCGCAATGGCGAGACCTACCACTACACGCTGCAGGGCGTGGACCTGAGCGGTCAGACCTCGACGTACGCGACGGCCAGTGCCACGCCGGGTTCGGCGGGTGCGGTGGAAGATTTCGGCCTGGCGCAGAACTTCCCGAACCCCTTCAACCCCGAAACGAGCATCAGCTTCTCGCTGCCGGTCGCTTCGAACGTTTCCCTCCGCGTGTTTAACCTTGTCGGCCAGGAAGTCGCCACGCTCGTGAGCGGCCAGACGGCGGCAGGTACGCACACGGTGAACTTCGACGGTTCGAACCTCACCAGCGGCATGTACATCTATCGCCTTGAAGCCGGCGAATTCAGCGCCACTCGCAAAATGGTGTTGATGAAGTAGTTCCCGCCTCTCTTTCGATACAAAAGCCCCTCGGCTCACGCCGAGGGGCTTTCTGTTTCTCTAGCTGTTGGCCAATCTCCGGCGCTATCGGTGCCGGAAGCGGACGCTAACGTAGATATGGAAATACTCCGCCAGGATGTGCGCGACGATGGGAAACAGCGCCGGGACAAAGCCCAGCAGCTTGTATGGCCAGGGAGCGGCGGCAATCAGGATGGCCAGAATCGTATTGACAAAGGCTCGGGCGCCCGCGCTGCCGATGATCTCACGCCGCTCTTCGTCGTCCTGTGCATGCAGCAGCGCAGTCCACGCGTCCCGCAACGCTCCGAAGATATTCAGAATCGGCAAGACGACCAGCAGCCACCAGAGTTGGAAAGAGTCCATGTCAGTACATCGAATCGCGCTGGACTTCTACCGATTCTATTGCCATATTAAGGGGCAGGGTCATCAGAATGCGGATGATATGCTCATTCAGCCGGGTCCCGGTGCCGACGATCTTCACGCCGGTCCGGCTCCAGATATCCTCGGCCAGGATCATCCCTTCATGAAGGTCTGAAATCCGGACGCGCCGCGTTGGAATACCGACCTGCATCGTGGATGTGGCCAGCGTCGCGTAATTCTCGACCAGCCCGACGATCATCGGGTCATAGAGAATCCCGCGGCCGCGCCCCAGAATGTGTACCAGTTCATCGCGGCCCTTGATTCCCATTTCGGTGATCATACCGAACGCTCCGGCAACCCGCAGGATGCGTGAGCCGAGCGGAATCTGATGCGAGAACAGCCCCATTGCACCCGATCCGTCGAAGTTCTCGAGATGATGCTCGACGATCTTCGCTGCCGCCGTAAACACCGGGAATTGCCGCAGCACGCGCGCCCCGAGCATCGGATAGCGGTCGTACATACTCTGTTCATTTTCCGAGCGTTGATCGCGCGGCGTGAACAATATCTTGTCGGGCAAGCCGAGCTTGCCTATTTCGCGCATGCGCGCCGCGAGCTGCAGTGTATTCAGCTCTTCGCCGCCCATTCCGAGATGCGAGGCAATCCACAGACATGCCTGCACGACCCGCTCCGCGCGGTCGCGATAGTCGGGCATGCGCAGCGCTAACAGGTGTTCCATCATCTGCGCGAAGTCATCGGCCGAATGCTTAAGCCAAGTGCCCATGCCGTTGGCGCCGGTGCCCGGCGGCAGATTGCAGAGCGCGGCCGGGCTGGCCAAGAGCGACAGCAGTGAACGGAAATCCGGCATTGAAATCGTCGCCGTCACATCGCACATCAGCCGATCACTCGGTCCGGTGC
This sequence comes from bacterium, assembly GCA_016702305.1. Lineage (NCBI taxonomy): Bacteria > bacterium. The sequence continues at coordinate 287,964 of JADJEH010000017.1, read as the reverse complement.
CGTAGCCCACGACGGGCAGCATTAACGTCGCCACGCGATCAATCGCTACATGGCCTTCGTGGTCGAGCGGCGCTCCGATGACAATCACCGCCGGATCAAACTGTTTGACGGACAAGTCCGGATCGTGACCGCGGCGTATGCAGCGCGTTTCACACGCCAGATGCACCACTTCAGGCGCGCTGCGTTCATCCGGATGCAGGAGATAGAGCGCTCTGACGCGCAAGTTCGAGCTCACTACTCATCTCCCTCTTTGTCGGTGGCATAGAGCGACACGCGGAATTTCTGCGGCTGTGCGTCCGGCGTCGCAGGCGGCGTCTCTTTGTCCTCGATGCCGTAAAAACTCAACTTGCCCAACGCGATATCCATACCTTGATCTGAGACCAGCAGCATCGAAATGCGCCGGTTACGTGAATCCAGCGGATCATCAAAGCGCGGGCGCCGGTCGGCGAAACCGCGCACCATTAACACTTTATCTTCGGCCAAGCCCGCGCCTTCCAGCACGCGTCGGGCTTCGTTGGCGCGCTGCGTCGAGAGTTCCCAGTTGGACATGCCGTCACTCGAGAACGGCACGGCGTCGGTATGGCCTTCGATGATCAGCTTGTTGGAGACCTTCTGATACTCGGCGGCCAGCGCTTTCAACGCTTCAATGAGTTTCGGCGAGAGATTTGAGCTGCCCGATTCAAACAGCGGGGCTTTCTCGCCTTCATTGATCTCGACGCGCAGGCCCTCGTGTGATACTTCGATGGTAATCTGATCGCGCATGCCGCTCAGCACTTCGTTCTCTTCAATGACCTCTTTGAGGTTCTGCGCTTCGTTCTCCAGCGCCTGGTCGGGCATGGCATAGCGCTGCAACGACGTCGGCAGTTTGATGATGGACTTGCTCTGCGCATTGCTCAAGGCGTCAGCCGGACCGGCGCCGAGCAGCGCTTTACCGGTCGGATCCCGGAAGTAGCCGCCGATACCGCGCTTCACGTCTTCCGACTGACCGAGAATCCAGAGCACAATAAAGAGCGCCATCATTGCCGTCACAAAGTCCGCGAAGGCTACCTTCCACGCACCACCGTGGTGAGCATGGCCGTGGCCCTTCTTGACAATGCGTATGACAGGTGGATCGTTGTTATGCTCAGCCATCTTGTCGGCCGGTTACTTGGCGTTCTTGGCGTCCTTGAGGAGCTTCTCAGTCTCTTCAAAAGACGGGCGGTCGGAGTGAAAGATCGAACGTCGCGCGAATTCCACGGACACGGACGGCGCCATGCCCTTGGCGAAGGCGCAGATGCCTGCTTTGATCACGTGCAGCAAACGCGAGTTATTGCGGTTGCGCGCTTCGAGGTTGGCGGCCATCGGCGAAAAGAAACCGTAGGCCATCAGCACGCCAAGGAACGTACCGACGAGCGCGGCGGCGACGTGACCGCCCACGACCGCCGGATCGCCGTCAATGTGACCCATTGTAATAATGATACCGAGCACGGCGGCCACGATACCAAGTCCGGGCAGCGCGTCCGCAATCTTAGTGATGACCGTCGCCGTAATGCCCGCTTCTTCGTGATGCGAGTCGATTTCCGCATCCATCAGCATCTCAATTTCGTGCGGCGGTACGGACCCGGCCAAAAACAGCTTAATCGTGTCACAGATGTACGACACTGCGCCGTGATCGTGAGACACTTTAGGGTATTTTTGAAATATCTTGCTCTTGTGCGGGTCATTCACGTGCGACTCGAGCGCGATGATACCGTCTTTGCGGGCCATTTGAAACAGCTCGTTGAGCAACAGCAGCGTTTGAATGTAGGTATCTCGCGACGGGCCCATGTTGCCCTTTAAGATACCAACAATGTCCGCCACGAGATTTTTTAAGGTCGCGATCGGCACCGAGATCAGCAGACCGCCGATCGCGGCGCAGCCAATCACAATGAACTCAGATGGCTGGAACAGCACACCAAGGCTGCCGCCTGCCATCATGAATCCGCCCAGCACGCCGCCGAGCACAACGATGATTCCAACTATTGCCATAGCATCTTAAGGAAGTGGCTTCGATTCTACACAGTAAATTAACATGCGTCCGATTCCACACTTCGCAACAGCCGTGCCCCCTGTGCTGTTGCCCCACATGATCGCGCTTCCAAGCATCACATGACCGAAGCCATGCTACAGCATACGCTCTACACGGGTCAGCTTGCTTCGCTTGAAGCCGAGCTGCCGGAGGTTGTGCGTGCGCTTCAATCGTCTGATCGCCTTGCGGAGACGTGGGTCGTTGTACCGAATCAACTGACCCGGCTGCATCTGCGCCGCGTTTTCACGCGGTCGCTGGGTGTGACGGCGAACATTCGCGCCCTCACGCTGCACGAGTTGATGCGCAAGCTCGCCGAACCGCTGTTGCTGCGCGACGGTTGGCGTACGCTGCCCGAGAGTATCGTGGATCCGCTGCTGGCGCGGATCGTTGAGCGGTTGCAAGCCCGCTTGCAATATCTTGGACCCGTGGCCGCGACGCGCGGATTTCGTATGGCGCTGATGCGCACATTTCAAGAGCTTGTCCTTGCACGAATCGCGCCGCAGCAGTTGAACCCGGCACAGTTCACGCAGAAAGAGCGCGCCGCCAAAGTCCGCGACCTCATCCTGCTTTGCGACGCCATCGCGGCGGAATTGAGCAGCTTGCGGCTCTGCGACCGCGCACTACTTCAACAGTTAGCCCTGACCGCGGTCACTCACGACACGCCGAAGCTGCCGCCGCTGGTACTCTATGCTCTGTATGAGCTGCCGCCGCTGTCACGAGCCATACTTGAGTCGGCCATGAGGGCGACTCACACCACCGCGCTGCTGCCATTTATTCCGGATGACGCCGACTACAACTACACAGCGCCGCTGCGCCAATGGTACCTTGATCGCGGCTGCGCAGAACAACGGCTGACGGACAACGCGCCGCCGCCCGAACTGCACTTTGTGAAGGCGCCGGACGACAGTGGCGTCGCGGCGGAAATACTCCGTGATATTCTGTACACGGCGCAGACTCCGGACGTTGCCATTGTGCTGCCGCCGGGCGCACGTGGTCTCGCAGCACTGCTGGAAGACCAATGCGCGTTAATTCCGCTTACGCCGTATCAGTATCAGGCCAAGACGCTGGCGCAATCCGCCGCCGGTGCGGGCTTCGCGGCGTTGGCCGATTTGCTGGACGGTGAATTCACGCTCGCCTCCGTACAATCCTTCCTCGCGGCATCGCCTTTCAATAGCGATATCGCCGCCGATTGCGGAACGTGGCATCGGCTTGCGGAAGAGGCGCGTATCCGCGCCGGCGCCGCGCAATGGCGGACACGGCTCGAACAGTTGCGCTCGCGCTTGCAATACCGTATGGAACGCATCGCCGAACGCAGCGGCGACGAAGAGACTGCCACGCTCGCGGCGGTCAAGGAATCGTTCGCGCAGTGCGAGCGGCTGCTCATGTTTGTCGAATCTCTTGTCGCCGTGATCACGGCTGCGCGAGCCGCGACCGACTGGAGCCGGGCTGTTGCGTTACTCTGGGACTTCTACGTATCGCGCATCGTGCTGGATGAATCGTTCGCCGATGTAACCGTGCAATTGGAACAAGCGGCGCTGTTGGATCATGCCCGTGTGCGCTGCACGCCGACCGCGCTGCGTGAGTTTATGTTGGCGGCGCTGGAAACGCCCGGTGAACGTCTCGGCACGTTCGGCAGCAGTACGCCGCTGATTGCGGCGCGTGAGCAGTTTTTCGGTGCGCGCTTCGACCACGTCTTCCTGCCCGGTTTCAACGAGGGCACGCTGCCGCACGCCGACCGCCAGGATCCGCTTCTGCTCGATGGCGACCGCGCGGTGATTCGCAACGAACTTCACTGCGACCTGCCCGCGCGCACGGCCTGGCAGGATCGCGAACGCTTCTTCCTGGCACTGTCGTTGTCGTCAGCCACGCGGCATGCGTATCTCTGCATCGCGCGCGCCAACACAGAAGGTCGCCCGCAGCTCGTGTCGTCTTACGCCACGGAATTGTTGCGCAGCCTCCATCCGGACGCCGATCCCGCCGACGATTTTGACAAACTTGCGTATCGCGATCCCCGGCGCTGTCGAATCGTCTCGGCCAATGCGTTATCCGGCGTGCCCCGCGAAGTCGCTCTTCATATGGCGGAATTTGACCGTCTGTCGCTGGGTCGGGCCTTGAGCGAGCGGACGATCGCGCCACTGCGCCACTTGCGCGGGAATCCCCGCTGCGTTCGGGCTCTGCGGGTGGAAGGGGCGCGCTTTCTTTCCTCAACTTTCACACCGTACGACGGTTTGCTGACGAGCGAAGCAGCCCGCGCTGATCTCACGCACCGCTATGCACCTGCGCACGTGTTCTCTCCGACGCACCTCGAGCGCTACTGGATGTGTCCGTTTCGCGCCTTCGTTGAACGTGAGTTAGAGGCGTATGCGCCGGAGGAACTGTCGCCGCTCGCGCCAGTCACCGCACTCGACCGTGGTCAATTGCTGCACACGATTCTCCAACGCTACCATGCCGACCGCCTCAATTTGCCGTTCACGGCGGACAATTTTCAATGGAATGATCTCGCCGTTGTGACACGCACCGTGCTTGCGCAGTTTGCGCGCCGCAACGATATTGGATCGCGCTACGCGGCCGAGCGCTTGGAGCGCGACCTGCTGGACGACCTTGCATATTATCACCGCGAATTGTTACATTCGAGCACCACGCTGCGGACGCGTCACGTCGAAGAGTCATTCGGTTACGGTGAACCGCCGTTCCCCGATGCCGTGCGGTTCATCGCGGCAAACGGCGAACACATCAGTTTCGGCGGTCGCATTGACCGCTGGGATGGCGACGAGCATGGCCGCGAAATCGTGATCACAGACTACAAGTCCGGCAAGCAACCGCCCAAGAAGTCGCGCGCCGCACAGTGCCGTTTGCAATTAAGCGTCTACCATCTTGTTGCCGGTCAGACGGAGCCGAACGCTACGGTCGCCAGCCGCTATGTCTACTTTGGAGACTTGAAGGAAGAGACGCTGATTAATCAGGTCGAGCGTGATCAACGCCTGCACGTGGCGGTTGATCTGAGCAGCGATTTGCGTCATGGCGTCTTTGTGGCTCATCCCGACCCCGGCGAACACGGACTTTGCGGACGTTGCACCGCCAAGCTCGCTTGCGGAGCACAGCGTCACGCGGCCAAAGAAATTTCCAGGGCGACGATAGCGGGATTGCGTTGCGAGCGGAGTGCTCCTACGGATGAAGGGGAGGACGCCGATGCTGCGTGACCAGTCCGCGCGCGATCATGCCGCGCACACGCACAACGAGACGATGCTTGTCGAAGCGGGAGCGGGCACGGGCAAGACGCGTCTGCTGATTACGCGCATTCTCGCGTTGATCGAAGCCGGTGTGGCTGCCGACCGCATCGCCGCCGTGACGTTTACAGTGAAAGCAGCCGGTGACCTAAAACAGCGGCTGCGTGCCATGCTTCAGACGACGGCGCAGACAGAACGCGTTCGCGCCGCGTTGAACGCACTCGATCGCATGACCGTTTGCACGATTCATGCGCTGGCCAGCGAGATGCTGCGTACACTGCCCGTTGAGGCCAATCTTCCGCCGGATTTCATTGCTCTGGATGAATTGCAGCAGCGTGCGCGGCTCTCGCAGTTTCGTGACAACTGGTTGGCCGCCGCGCTCGACCGCGACGTGCCGCGCGCCTTCGAGATCGCCGACGCTTGCGGATGGAACCTATTGGATAGCGGTGGCAGCGGCGTGGCGTCGCTCTTTAATGAGCTCGTGCAGGCGCGGATCAGACCCGCGGAGATTGTCTTCGTTGCAGCAGACGGGGATGCGCTCAACTCCATCGCCGCCGACATGATCGCCGCCGCGCAGCGCTTTCTTGCACACGCGGGCAACTGTCGCGTGCAAGACGACGGGATGATGCTTGTCATTGAGGGTGTGCGCTCCTGGCTTCAAGAGCAACCTGCCGAAATCTATTCCGTTACCGGCGCGCGTTGGCTAAGGGCTTTGCGGCTTGGCAATAGCAGAACCGGAAAGCAGGAGAATTGGTGTGACAAACAGGCGATTGCGGCAGCGCGAGACGCCCAAGCGCAACTTGCCGACATCTCGGCGCAGGTCCGCTCCACGCTCGTCAACAATATCGTCCGCGAACTCGTCACGTGGATAGGTCCGGGGATTGATGAATATCGCGCCGCACTTCGGGTGCAAGGCGCGCTGGGCTTCGACGATCTCTTGCTCTATTGCCGGGACATGCTGCGCGACTCGCGCATCGCCCGGGACTTTTTCAAGAAGCAGTACGACCACATTCACATAGATGAGTTTCAAGATACCGATCCGTTGCAGGTCGAAATCGCCTTCTACCTCTGCGAGCAGGACGGTGACTTCGCGGCCGATTGGCGCAATGTAAATCTCAAAGCGGGCAAACTTTTCATTGTTGGTGATCCGAAGCAGTCTATCTATCGTTTTCGCGGAGCGGACATGCTGGTCTATCGTGATGTGGCCCAGCGCATCGCCGAGGCGGGGCGTGTGCTGGCGATCTCGACGAATTTCCGCAGTCGTCCCTCCATCGTGCGGGAAGTGAACGCGCTGTTCACACCAGTGATGAATTCGCAGGATGAACATATTCCGAGCTATGAGCCGTTGGTCGCGCATGATGGCGCACAGCACGCGGCGGACGCCATTGAATTACTGCTGCCGCCGTCCGGTTACACCCGCCACGATAAATCCGCCGTCACCAGCGGCCGTTGGGAAGCCGCAGCCATCGCCGAGCATCTCGTCCAACGCCGCGTCGAGGGGCATCGCTACGGCGACACGGCGATTCTCCTGCGCAAAGGCACGCGGTTAAACGACCTGCTGGAGGCGCTCAGCGCGCGCGACATCCCCTTCGTGAGTTTCATGAACAGCACGTTCGCCGAGCGCGTCGAAGTCGAGTCGCTGTTGACGATGCTGACGGCGCTCGCCAATCCGCAGCACACGGTCGCTGTGGTCGGCGTGCTGCGTTCGCCGTGGTTTGCGTTGTCCGACGACGAGCTCTATCAGCACAAGATCACCGGCGGATCGTTTGTGTACACCATCGCGCAGGGCGATGATTCGCCGGTCGTCCGCGCACTGGCGGAGTTGCGTGTTTGGCACGAGCGCGCCAAGCGGCAACGCGCATCCGCGCTGGCCGAGCGGCTGCTCGCAAGTTTTTCGCTCGATATCGTGTATGGTTTGAAATCGGACGGCATGCAGCGCGTGCAGAATCTTCGCACCGTGGTTGCCATTATTCGCCGGCTCGAACAAGGCGGCGTGACCGCATTGTCGCGCATCGTGGAGTCGCTGAACGAAATGGATAAGCTCGTTCAAAGCACCGAGCTCGACGCGAGTGAAGGACAAGAAGATGCCGTGCAGATTCTCACGATACACAAATCGAAGGGCCTTGAATTCGCGACGGTGTATCTGTACGCGTATTCCGACAAGGAGCGCGACCAAGCTGGTTGGCTGTTGTCTCGTCGCCACTCGCAAGGGCCGAATATCGCCTTCAGTAAATCCAAGAAGGCCGAACTCTTTACGACAAATTATGCGGAGGCCAATACGCTTGAGACAGCGGCGACCCATGCGGAGAATGACCGCCTGCTTTACGTCGCGTTGACGCGTGCTTGCGACAAGCTCGTCGTCCCAATGGGCTGGCGCCGCTCGTCCCGGAAGAGCGATTTGAATCCTGATCGCCCGGCGGTGCTTGCGGCGCGGTATTGGCCCGCGGCTCATCCCGAGATCGTTGCGGGGCAGCACGAAGTGGTCAGCGCACAGAGTGCGAGCGAGCCCCTGCGCGGATTTCGGCCATACGCGCACACGTTGGCTCTTACCGAAGACGCAGGTCCCGCCGATGCGACCGAATTGCAAACGTGGGCAGCCGTTCACGACGCGCAGATCGCTCGTTTGTGCGCGGCGCCCGTATCTGCCGACGACGATGTGCCGGTCGTCGCGTGGGAGCAGGTTCGCGCGCGCCGGTTCGGCACGTTTATGCATGCCGCGCTGGAACGACTTGCCCATCAGTCTGCATTTGCTGACGCCTGGCGTGCCGCCGAGGCCGCTGTCGTGCTGGAAGCGGATGCGCAGGCCGAAGCGCGATCACTGCTTGAACAAATCATGGCCTCCGCGCTCTTCGCGCACGAATTGCCGCGGGCTCGCCGTGTTCTGACCGAACTCCCGCTGTTTGCCGCGCCGCAGGGCGTCGTTCAGCAACGCGCGGTGGACTTGCTGTTTGAAAATGAGCACGGCGAGTGGATTGTGCTCGACTATAAAACGGACCATTTGCTCTTAGACCAGGCCGCGGCCCGGGCGGAAGTTCATCGCCCGCAATTGCAGGACTATGCCGCGCTGCTGCGCGAAGTGATCGGTCGCGCTCCGGCAGAATTGCGCGTCTATTTCCTGCGGCCGAATGTGCTCTACCGTTTGCCGTAAAACAAAAAAGCGGCTGACGCTTGCGCGCCAGCCGCTTCCATGTATTAAGCAGGGTAGCTTACTTCATCAACACCATCTTCATCACGTCGCTGCCAAAAGCGCCGCGCAACTGTGCGAAGTAGACGCCCGAGGACAGACCGCTTGCGTCGAACTCGATGTCATGCACGCCGGCTTCAACCATGCCGTTCACGAGGTCGGCGACTTCACGACCCGCGATGTCATACACCGTCAACTGCACTTCCGTGGCGTTCGCCAGCGCAAAGCGAATGTTCGTCGTCGGATTGAACGGATTCGGGTAGTTACCGACCAGTTCATACGACTCCAGCACCGGCGCGACGGGGGTCGCGGCTTCAACTTCGACGGTGCCGAACACCTGACGGACGCCGTTCACATCGTAGCCGGCCAATTCGTACGAATAGCCCGAGTTGTTGATGTTGCGATCCACGAACGAGTAGTCGTGACGCGCTGCGCTGTTCCCTTGACCGTTGACAACGGCCACGGTCATCCAGTCGTCGCCGGTCAGATCACGGCGCGAAACTTCAAAGCGGTCGTTGTCCGTTTCCGAGGCGGTGCTCCAGTTCAGCGCGATGCCATCGGCGCTGCGGCTCGCTGAGAACGACATCAGCTCCACGGCGAACGGGAAGTCGCCGCAGTATGCGCTCAACGTGTATTCCTTGTGAATGTCGGTGCGGCTGTCCACGATAACCCAAATGCCGTTGGCGTCGTCGTCCACGATTGCATTGCCATTGGCCGTCGAGAACTCCAGCGTGTGATAGTCCGAACCGATGCAGCGATTGGCGTCGCAATCTTCCAGAACGACCAACACGAGGTCATCGAGCAGCGAGTTGGGGTCATCCTCCCAATCCAGCGTCAGCGTGAACGGATCGCCGGGGTTGTGAATACGGTAGATATCCGAGCGGCCGCGCCAGCGCGACGAGTCCGGGCCCGGTGTGCAATAGTCCGAGCTGCTGCCCAGGTGCCGATAACGCGAAACGTCATCATGCTGTGACCAAATATCTGCCGTGATCGTGAACCCGCAGTAGATATCCAGCGGGTCGCACCAGGCATTTGCTTTTGTGGCACCGAAACCCACAATCAGGGTCAGTGCAAATACTCCTACAACAAATTTCAGCTTGTTCATGTTGCTCCTCGGCGGTTGATTCCATCAAGACATTTTTGCTTCAATTTACGCTACAATATACGTTGAGAGATGGCAACGAGACAAGGCAAGAGCAGGCTTTTCATTAGGATAACACTATACATACCATGTTAAATATGAGCGTCACAACTAAGCCAAGGCCCCCAATAGACATGCACAAATATTGACCCGATAGACGACGGTTGTGAAGAATGGGTCACTTTGCAAAGTGCACGAAAAAACTCCCAGTCAGTCATGAGCGCATGCCTCTGGCTGGGATGCTACGCAAAAAAATGCGGCCAGCAGATTAGTGCTGACCGCATGAATTCAGTCATGCTGACAACTTTTACGGACCCAGCCGGAGGTACTCGACGACAGAATTCCAGTGCACGGTGATTTGCGTGCGCTGGTGATCCATACAGACCACTGTGAGCTCGTAGTCACCGGTGAGATCACTCGGATCTGGAGCGACATACGCAAACGTGGACCAGTTACGTCCGGAAGGCGGACTTAAATACGGATGACCCATGGGATCAATCAACTGCGACACCAGACCATTCAGGCTGTTGGCGTCCACGTCTGGGAAATAGCCGTACTCTGCGTCATGCATGGCAATCGCTTGCCGGAGCACTTGCAGGTCGGAGAGCGCCGCGCCGACGTAGGCGCGATTGTGAACTTTGAAGAACTCGGTCATCGTGATCATGGACAGAATGCCGATAATCACAACGACGAGCATGAGTTCAAGTGTTGTAATGCCGCGCTGATTCATGGTAGTATCGGGTTGGGTGATTCCAGTTCCTGCTTACGCAACTGCGGGGCCAACAATTTCGAGTTCGCAACTAACTGAGAACGCATCAGTTGAAAAATCGCCGCTGTATTCTTGCAACATCTGGGTGACGGCGATTTGCAACCATCCGTGGAGTAGATGTTGCAATTCAATGCGCGGATAACTTTCACATCGGGTCACTCCAACTTTCCCGGGTCAAGGCCGGACATCGCGAATGTCATCACAAAAGTACGATTTAGTTGTTCTCGGCAGCGGCCCCGGCGGTCAGCGCGCCGCCATCGCTTCCGCAAAATTGGGCCGCAATGTCGCCATCGTGGAGCGCATGCGCGAGTTGGGCGGCGTCTGCGTGGCCACGGGAACAATCCCCTCTAAGACGATGCGCGAAGCCGCGATTCACTTAAGCGGAATTCAGGAACGCGCCTTTTATGGATCCGCCTATCGCAACAAGGAACACATCACCGCCGACGACCTGCGGCATCGCACTCAGATGGTGATGATGCGCGAATGGGAGGTCATTCGCAATCAATTGACGCGCAACAACGTGACCATCGTGGTCGGCGAAGGGCGATTCGTGGATGCGCATACGATCGCCGTCGAGCATCACGGCGAAGTACAAGAGCTGTACGGTGAGAACATCGTGATTGCCGTCGGCACGCGTCCGTACATGCCGCCGGGCATTGAGCATGACGGCCTGACGATACTCAACGCGGACTCAATTCTCGACGTGCGCCAGATTCCGCGTTCGCTGACCTGTATCGGCGGCGGAGTCATCGGGCTGGAGTATGCGAGCATCTTCGCGGCGCTGGGTGTGCATGTCACGGTGATAGACCAGGCCGCTTCGCTCTTGAACTTTGTGGACACCGAAATCGTGGACGCACTGATCTATCAATTGCGGCAGTTGAACGTGGTCTTCCGGCTCGGCGAAAAAGTCGAAGACGTCAAAATTGACCGCACGGGTGAAACGCCGCGCGCCGTCACGAAGCTCGCGTCCGGCAAGATCGTCGTCTCGGACGCCGCGCTCTATTCCGCCGGCCGCCAAGCCAATGCCGACCTGATCTCCGCTGATAAGGCCGGCATCGAAGTGGACAATCGGGGCCGGGTCAAAGTGAATTCACGCTGCTGCACCAACCTCGACCATATCTACGCGGTCGGGGATGTCATCGGCTTTCCCGCGCTGGCCAGCACGTCCATGGAACAGGGCCGCATGGTCGCTCTCGATTTGTGCGGAGTGCGCGACGATCGGCAGGTGGCCGATATCTATCCGTACGGCATTTACACGATTCCCGAAATCTCCACCGTCGGCGCGACGGAAGCACTTCTGACGCAGGAGTCTATTCCCTATGAGATCGGGGTCGCGCGCTATCGCGAAATCGCACGCGGGCACATTCTCGGCGACGAAACCGGCGTCGTCAAACTCATCGTGGCCCAACAGTCGCGCCGTCTGCTCGGCGTGCACGCGATCGGCACGGGCGCGACTGAACTGATTCACATCGGCCAGGCGGTGATCGCGCATAACGGCACGATTGATTATCTCATCAACGCGGTCTTCAACTACCCGACCTTAGCCGAGTGCTACAAGGTCGCGGCGCTCGACGCCTCAAACCGATTGGCCGCTTTGAACGCGGTCAAGAAACCCGTACCGGCTCCCGCCTCGTAGCGCGCCGGTCGCTCGCCGTTCCGAAAACATCAACGCCCGCCGAGGTTATCGGCGGGCGTTCTTATTCATCGTAGCGCGTAGTCACGTCACATACGGTTTCAGGCAATCAATTGGCGCAGGGTGCGTTCCACAGCAGGTTCCAGTGGTCTTCCACGTCGCGCACGACTTTGCGTAGTTGAGCGGGGTCCATCGGTTTCAGGAAGTAACCCGTCACGCCGTGCGAGATCGTGTAAGCAAGGTCTGATTCCGCCAAGTTGTCGGTCAGAACCACCACGGGAATTGTCATCAAGCGCGGGTCCGTGCGAATTTCGTGCAGCACATCGAACCCTTGCTGCTTATCCATGTTAATGTCGAGCAAGATCAAGCCCGGTTTGTTCAAGCCCGCGTCGGCGTCCTGCGGCCCGAGCGCTGTCGTATGCCGCAAGTAGTGGAGCGCTTCAAGCTGCGAACGCGCGACCACCATGCGATTGCGGAGACGCGTCTCCTGAATCGCTCCTTCCACCATTTCGATGGCTTCATCCCGGTCTTCGATCAGCAGTATGTCTATCGGCACACGCTGTTCGGACACGTTCCACCCATAGCTGTTCATCGTATCGTCACCTTATCATCATCATCATGCTCGGCTTTCCTTAAGGCAAAGCGCGGACCTGATCCAAATAGAATCGCCGTTCCGGGTCAGCGGAACGGCGATCTATATTTCAAACTTGAGTTTACTAACGTGACCCGAGATTCAGACGATGCTTCGCGCGGGCTGCATCGCCCCATCATTGTCGCGTCATTTCAACAAACGGCTGTGTTCATTCAACCTATAGCATTTGCTCCATGCATTCTGCAATCCGTATTCCGCGACACAATTGCGGTGCTCCGTCGCGTGTTGGATGCCAGCGCGATATGGTCAAACTGGCTTCGTGTGATGCTTCGGTCGCACATCCACCAGGCCGATCTGATAGACGGTTGTGCGCTCCCACGCGTGCAGTTTTCCGGCACGGCGCAAGAATCTGCGAAAGTCGGCCGGTCGCCAGTGATTGACGTGACCCGGGTCGCCGCCCAGTCCGAGCTTAATGGAAATCCACGTCAACGTGCGGAACACCGGCTCGTACGGCACGGAAATCAACAGCCAGTGCTCGGCGACGCGGTCGAGTTCCGCCAGAGCCTTCTCGGGATTAGGCAAGTGTTCCAGCACCTGCGAGCAGAACACGACATCAAACTGTTCGTCCTTGAACGGCACTTCATACGCGCTGCCAACGTGCCAATCGGCTTCGGGCGACGCGATCTTTGCGAACTCAATCGCTTCGGCGCTGAAATCGAATCCGGTCCACTTGCCTTTATAGCCGCGTTCGACCATGGAGCGATAGACGATGCCCTCGCCGCAGCCCGCGTCCAGCACATTCTGCGCGCCGGTGAAAGTCAGCAGCTTGTACATGTGGTCGAGATAGAGCTCGAGGTGCTTCTGATAAAGCGAGTTGTTAAACTCCCACTTCCGGTGATTATCGGAAGTGTAGCCATCGGGGCGCGCTTTTCGCGCGTGTTCAATTACGGGCAACTGTGTCGTCTCCTATGCATATTCGCTCCCCGGACGTCCAGGCAGCAAGGGGGGTCACGCAATCAACAATGCAACTCACTTCAAGCATCGCGCGCCAGCGGCGACAGATCCAGCGTTCACACTGGTGCAGGCGCGGGGGGTTAGGCAATGACGACCGCGCGCACGGCTTCGTCCGCCTTTGGATACGGATCTTCATCCCAGAATTCGCGGAAAGCTGTGGTCCAATCACGCGTCGCGGCGCGCGCACGCGCAGCCGCGGCCATACGATGCCTGAGATCGTCCGATTCCACTAGTGAACGCATCGCATCGCGCCACGCGTTGACGTCATAACCCGGCAGCACAAGTCCGCTTTCGCCGGGTAAAATAATTTCTTTGGGTCCGCCTTCATTAGACACCAGCGACGGCAAACCGGACGCCTGCGCTTCCAACACCGAGTTTCCGTAGGTGTCCGTCGTCGAAGGGAACACAAACACGTCACCCGACGCATACGCCTTCGCCAACTGCTTGCCTTTGACAAAGCCAGGGAAGACAATCATCGGCGGCAGATTGCGCGCGGCAAGCTCCTCGCGATAAGGTCCGTCGCCGACAATCGCCAACGCGGCCTTCTTTTGCAAGACTTCGTCCTGCAGGAAGGCGTCAATCACCACGTCGAGGTTCTTTTCACGTGAAACGCGGCCGGTATAGACGAAGATCACGCGTTTGCTAATGCCGTGCGGCTGGTAAAACGTCTCGTCACGATGCCGCGGATTATAGAAGTCAAGATCGGTACCGCGAGTGTAGATGAACAACCGCCGCGGATTGAAGCCGTGCTCGACCAGCTGTTTGCGGTAGTGGTCCGACGGCGAATAGACCGCGTCGGCCAGTCCGTAGAACCAGCGCATGAACTTCCACGTCGTTTCTTCCAGTCCTTCGTCACCCGTGATCTGCCGCACGTGCTGGGGGAAGTCGCTGTGATAGATCGCGCGCACCGGCACCTTGAACAGCCGCGCGCAAAACATCGCGATCAAGCCAATCGGCCCCGGCGTCGAGATGATATACTCATCGAAATCCTGCGATTCGAGATATTGCACGATGCGCAAGATCGGCGGCACGGAGAGTTTTTGCAATTCATAATCAGGAATCGCAATTTCACCCACGGGCGGAAAATTGAGGAACTTGCTGCCCTGCGGCGCGCGCGATTCCGCGACCGAACAGATAATCTGCAAATCCTCGTCGAGTTTTTCGGCGATCTCCGACATTCGCTGCAGCGTCATCGAGACGCCGTTCACGTCGGTCACCGTGTCGGAAAACCACGCGACCTTCTTGCGCGGCGCCTTTTTCGGCAGCTCCAGCACGCCATCCACGCGCTGAGTCACTTCCGCGATCAATTTGCGGTCGCGATTGAGCTTGTCGAACGAATAGAGGTACGGCGCCATCACGCTTTGAATCGGCAGCAGGGCGGCGATAAGCGGTAACCCGCCGCCGATCTGCCCGCGTTCGAAATCTTTCATCGCGTCGGCCAGCAGTCGGTAGCTCACGTCGCTCAGCACGCGGTCGGCCATATTGTAAAGCCGCGCGTCAAACGTCGGCAGATCATCGCGTTCAATGCCGCCCAGCCGGTCTTCCTTGGGAAGCGCGCGGTAGGCGCGAATGATCTCAGAAATCAGCTTGCGCTCGATGGGCGACGGCGCCTTGCGGATCTTGAACAGACCCTTGATGCTCCCAATCAGCGTGCGCACGACCTGTCGGCGGGACGGGCGTTCGGGCGACAACACCCGCGTCAGAATGAGTTCGAGAATCCCCTGCAGGTCGCCTTCGCGCTTCAGGACTTTCTGCGCATAAAGCTGCGAGCCGACGCGATACATCGAATGCGCCGATGCAATCGTCGAACCGTGATTGCCTTGCGGCACTCCTGCGCGCGCGCGCAACTGGAGCATAAACTCCGCGGCATTGTTGACGCGCGGCGTTTCCGTCCACGTCAAGCCGATATACTGCGCGCAATAGTCGTTCGAGGCGCCGATCTGTCCCTTTTGCCACGGACGTTCGCTCGCGGGTACAATCTTCCATTTGCGCTGCAACTGGTCAAGATATTCGGGCGTCAGGGCATCGAGAAACGCTGCCGCAAACAGATTTGTGCGCATTTGCCGTCCGCCGCTGCGCGCCTCGTAATGATCAAACAGCAGCAGCATCCGTTCGAGGTGATCCGCGGACAGCTTGCCGTCGTGCGGTTCGAGCGGTTGCGCGACGACGTGGTAGAGATTCTCGGCCAGCAGATAATCGCGCACCGAGTAGAGGTTGCCGCGATAAGCCAACAGCTTGGCCAACTGCGCGTCGTTCAATCCATACACCAGCAGCCGCACAGGGCAGCCGTCTTCGGGGAATTGCACGGTCGTTTCGCACGCCGGAATCACGTCCGCGTGTTGCGCGAGCTGTGCGTAGCCGTCCAGCGTGTCACTGTCCGTCAGCGCGACAAAATCCATTCCGCGCCGCTTGGCGATCAGATAGGCCGCCTGCGGATCGGTCATGGACTCGGACACCTTGAGCTTCTTCAAGAAGAAGTTCGTGGGCCTGTTCGAGTACTTAGTATGAATATGTAAGTCAGCGCGTGACATGGATTCTGAATCTCCCCCCGGGTTCGCGCGCGAGCGCGGAGGGACAACGGGAGGCATCAAGCGGATTCACTCTTGCGTCGCCACCAAAAATAGACCGGCACACCCAACAGCACGATGATCAAGCCCGGCCAGGTATACTCCGGTTTGTTGATCAGCAGATTGAGTGAGAACAACACCGCGAACGCGATGTACAGCCACTGTAAGTACGGATAGCCCGGTGCACGGAACGGCCGCTCGGCGTGCGGTTCCGATTTACGCAGCCGCATGATGCCGAAGATCGTCAGCACATAAAACAGCATCGCGGCAAACGTCACATAGTCGAGTAGGTCGCCGTATCTTCCCGACAGACACAGCACCGACGCCCATACTCCTTGCACGATCAGTGCCACCGCCGGCACATTGCGCTTGCTGAGTTTGCCGACCTGTTCGAAGAATAAGCCGTGCTGTGCCATCGCATAATATACACGCGCACCCGTGAGCACGATGCCGTTGTTACAGCCGAACGTCGAGACCATCACGCAGATCGCGATCAACGCCGCCGCCGCGCCGCCGAACAGCGTTTCGGCCGCCGCCGTCGCCACGCGGTCGCTCGTCGCGAACTGCATCCCGCGCCCCAGCGCATCGGTCGCCGCCGGATCACCGACGACGGGCAGCATCGCGAGGTAAGATATGTTTGTCGTCACATAGAGCAGCGTCACGATTCCCGTGCCGTAGGCCAGGCTGCGCCCGACTGTGCGCACCGGATTGTGCGTTTCGGCCGCCGTAAAAGTCGAACTGTTCCACGCGTCGAGCGCAAACAGCGAGCCCACCGAGGCCAGACCAAAGGCCGTCCACAAATCCGTGCCCGTCAACAGTTGGCGCGAAATCTGTCCGCCATCGGACACCGTCGTGCGCATGGCCGTCCACGCGTTCGCCCAATTCTGTGCGATCACATCCGGGTTGGCCGCGAAACTCAAACCGAGGGCCGTCACGAACAGCAGCACGGCAATCTTGGCGAAGGTAAACAGATTCTGAACCGTCTTACCTTCATGCACGCCGCGCAAGTTGATCAACGTCAGGCCCGCAATCTGCACCACAGCCAGGAGCTGCGCGGCGGACAGTTTGAAGTCACCGGCCTGCCACAGGATGTGTTTCTCCGAGAACCACGGAATCAGCACGCCGGTGAATTTCGCGAACGCCACCGCCACCGCCGCAATCGTGCCGCACTGGATGACCAGAAAGAACGTCCAGCCGTACAAAAATCCGATCAGCGGATTGTAAGCGTTGCGTAAATAGACATATTGTCCACCGGCCTGCGGATACATCCCCGACAATTCGCCGTAGCTGACGGCCGGAATGAGCGTCATGACGCCGCTGACAATCCAGACCACCAACAACCAACCCGCCGAGCCGACGTTGCGGGCAATGTCAGCGCTGACGATAAAAATTCCCGAGCCGATCATCGAACCGACGACCAGCATCGTGGCATCGAGCAGCTTCAGCTCGCGCTTCACGCGGTCTGCTTCCGGCCGATGTAGCTGTGCGTCTTACCGTACAGGAAGTAGATGCAGAATCCGATCAGCAGCCAGCCGGCCAGCCGGTACCAATTCTCGACCGGCAGCGACATCATCAGCAGCAAACTGGTGAGAATTCCCGCGATCGGTATCCACGGAAAGAACGGCGCGCGGAACGGCCGTTCGGCTTCGGGATGCCGGTAGCGCATGATCAAGACCGCAATGCAGACCATCACGAAAGCCAGCAGCGTGCCGATATTCACAAGCTCCGCCAGCACACGCAGCGGCAGCAGACCACCCAGAGTGGCCACTACCAAGCCGTTGATGATCGTTCCTACCCACGGCGTGCGGAAGCGTGGATGAATTGCGCCGAACACTTTTTCGGAAACCAGACCGTCACGCGCCATGGCCAGCATCACGCGCGGCTGCGAGAGCATCATCACGAGCAGAACCGACGAAATTCCCGTAATCGCGCCAATTGAAATCAGAAAGTGCGCCCATCCCAATCCGGCCTGATCAAAGGCCGCGGCCACCGGTGCGTCAATATTGATCTGGTCATAAGGGACCATTCCGGTAATCACGGCGGAAACCGCGATATAAAGAACCGTGCACAGGACCAGCGACCAGATAATGCCGCGCGGAATATCCTTTTTGGGATTCTTCGCTTCTTCGGCGTGCGTCGAAACCGCGTCGAAGCCGATATACGCGAAGAAGATGATTGCGGCTCCGGCCAGCATGCCCAGCGGCACGCCCCCCGCTCCCGACTGGCCGTGAATCACATTCCCGAAGAAGCTGATGCCAGTGTATCCATACGGCGCGAACGGCGTCCAGTTATCAGGATTCACGTAAAATGCGCCGACGACAATCACGAGCAGCACCACGGCCAGCTTCACCGCGACCATCACGTTGTTGACCGTCGCGCTCTCTTTGATGCCGCGCACCAGCAATACTGTCACAACAAGCGCGGCCAGCACCGCCGGCAAATCCACCACCGCGCCGGTCATGACAAAACTGCCGACGGCGGGGTCGAAATCGAAGGGCGCTTTGGCCAAGATCTTTGGCCACTCCAATCCGAAAATCGAAATGAATTCCTGGAAGTAGTGCGACCAGCCGTGGGCCACGGTCGCGGAAGCCACGGTATATTCCAGCAGCAAATCCCACCCGATGATCCACGCGAACAGTTCGCCCATCGTGGCATAGGCATAGGTATACGCCGAACCGGCGATTGGCACCATCGAAGCGAACTCCGCGTAACACAGCGCCGCGAAGATGCAGGCCAATCCCGCGACGACGAACGACAGAATCAAGGCGGGGCCTGTCTTGTCATGCGCGGCGATCCCCGTAAGCACAAAAATACCGGTGCCGATGATCGCGCCGACACCGAGGCTGGTCAGGCCCGTTGCGGTCAGCACGCGCCGCAGGCGGTTTTCGCCGGCAGCTTCAGCCAGACAGGCTTCGAGCGTTTTCTTCCTAAACAGATCGTGCTTGGCCAGAGGTCACCTCCGTCAAATATGGGGGCAGGAGGGAAGGCAGAAGGGGGGTCCGAAGGCAGGTCTATTGCCGCTTTCGCTCCGCAACTTCCAAGGGCGGTAATCTGCAGTACAGGTCAAATAAATAGGCTACTTGCTCAGCCTCGGTTGCGAAGGGCAACTTCCGATAGGCAAGTGCCACGGTCTTGTCGAGCTTCTGATGCGCCTTGCGAAGGTCCGGCGGCATGGCCACTGGGTCGTACAAATCAGCTAGTGTGGACTTTGGATGATTGGCCCGCGCGTCAAGCACGCCTTGTGCGGCACTCTCAATGGCCTTCTTTTGTGCGTCAGTTGGTTGCGGCCACGGGAAATTGTTATAAACGATATCCTTGGAATAGCGATAACGGCTCTCCAATCTTCCGCAGGTGTACCGCACCCAAGCCATGTGCATGGAGGACATCAAGACGCCAAAGTGAAAGAGTTTGGCGTTCGGGAGCGAGAAGCAACTATTGCCAACAATTTGGCTTCGGCTCAAAAGTCCAAAGGGTATATACGCCCTTGTCTCCGAAGTATGCGCAGGAATCACAACATAGTCAGACTTTGGCTGCGTAACCTGGCGGAACAGCATTGGGAAGGAGTACTCGCGCGTGGTTTTCGCTTTACTTGACTTTCTAAAAGCGTCCACTGCTTTCACTCGCGCTTTCACCAGGGGGAGCTTGCTCAACTCTTCCGGTCACGCAAATACGGCAGCTTTGCCCTTAGCCTCGTGCTCCTGAATGTCTTGTGTGCGAAGATAATATGCAGGTGCGGCGTCGAACAGCGCTCGCCACAGTATTCAACTTGCTCGCCCTGCGTGATCGAATTCGTGGAGACGTATGCGACTTTGATTTTGGTGCGCGTATAATCTGCTGCTTTGCGGGTCCCCTACATAATCCATGACGCCCGCAGATGACGCATCCGGCCCGTACGAGGCAAGCATCTCGCGCTTCTGCTCTTCCGTCTGAAGGTGATGGCCTATAAACGGCGGATTGCCAACGATATAGCTTAGCACCTGCGGCGCGACGAGCTTCCATCATATGTCAGCGTTATCGCGCAGAATGTTGGGCGACTTCTTGGCGGCAAACGCACCCAGGGCAAACAGCTGACGCCATGTTCATCTGGTGGTCGGTCATCCACAGCGCGACCTGAGCGATTTGTGCGGGGAAATCCTCAATCTCAATCCCGTACATCTGATCCACATCCACGGACATCAGTTCAACCTGCAACGGCAAGGTCTCGATCCGGGTGTTTAGCCTGTGTAATGCCTCAAGTTCGAGCAATCGCAGTTCGCGGTATGCAATGACCAAGAAGTTTCCGCAACCGCATGCTGGATCCAAAATCTTGAGCGCCGCCAGTTTCTTCTGGAACTCCCGCAAGCGCGTCTTGTTGTGCTTGGCGCGTTCCAATTCGCGCCTGAGTTCATCCAGAAAAAGCGGATTGAGCGCTTTCAGAATGTTCTGTTCGCTCGTGTAATGCTCCCCCAAATTCCGCCGCGCAACCTTGTCCTTGATGGACTGAAAGAGCGCCCCGAAAATCGCGGGCGACACCCGTGACCAATCAAGCGCGGTGCACTCAAGCAGCGTCTCTCGCTGGCGCGGTTGAACGAGGCCACCGCAAGCTGTTCAGCAAAAAGCCTCCGTTAATATACGGAAACCCGCGAGTGCTCATCAAGGCTCGTCTGACGTTCTTCTGTTGTGATTGAACTTGGAAGAGGCTGCTCAACCACATGCCCAAATCGGGCCATCTTCACTTGTTCGCTTATCCAGCAATTCTCGAAATTGCTGTTTTTCAAAGATCGTGTTGTCTTCCGCGAAAAGGCAGAAGAGCAGCCGCACAAGCAAGACTTCTAATTTGTGGCCTTCGTAGCCCGCTCCTTCAGAAGGTCGTGCAGCTTGCCACCGTTCCGCCGCTTCAATGTTGACGGGGTCTTGGGCACTGATGGTCTGCGTCTGATATCCCGCAATAAATCCGAACAGTCGGATGTTCTTGCTGAAATCCCGCAGCGTGAACTCAAACTGCCTGTCCTCGTCAAAGGTCATAGGTCGAAACCGCGCGAATCCGAAACCAAAACATAGCGCGGTAGGTCCCGTTCCTTAATTCCCGGAAAGTAGTCCGTGGCTTGTTTGAACGCTTTGTCAAGGTCTTTGCCGCGCGACTTGTGCTCAACCAGCAACTCCCCTTTCCTAGCAAGTCAACAAAACCGCCCTTGCCGTCCGTACTTACCGGAACTTCAAACGACGCGATGCGGCGGCGTGTTACTCAAATACGCAAAACGAGTCCCAGAAGGTTTCGCTTCCGCATCTTCTGAGGACTCGTTCTCCCATTCCTTGGAAAACTCGATTGCGCGACTACGAATCTCGTTCCACGACAGCGGCATTAAGAAATATCAGTTAGTAAGTTGTTGCCACAAGTTCCGCTTTGGCTCTCAGCGCTTCTAAGGCATCTTCCAGAGTGCGTGAAGGCGCGCAGGTCGGCGTCCTTTCCGGGGAATGGAATGGCTTCGCCATAAAACAAAAAAACCCGTGCGAACGGTTTTGGAACTGTAAACCGGTCCCACGAGCGAAATACCCAGGAACGTGACGCGGCGAATATCACGGGCACCGCCGCCGCTTCACATGCCAGCGCAATATATGCGGCGCCCGGTTTCATCTTATAGATTGGTCCGCGCGGCCCGTCGGCAATCATGGCCGCCGTCTGCCCCGCGCGTACCTTGTCAATCATCCCCAGCGCCGCGCCCGAGCCGCCGCGCGTCGAACTGCCGCGCACCGTGTCATAACCAATTTTCTCGACGACGCGCGACACCAGTTCGCCGTCTTTGTGCTGCGAAATCATCGCCACTACGTTGCGGTTGCGGCAATGATAGGTCGAACCAAGCAGTCGGCCGTGCCACGTGAACATCACCTGCGGCACACCGCCGCGCAGGCGCGCCTCGACCTCGTCGAAGCCCGTCACACGCAGCCGCCAAGTTGCTCCGAGAATCAGAAGGGCCAGATGGCCGAAGCGAGTGCCGAGATAGAAGAGAATACGATGCGTAGGAAAGTCGTCGTCAGGGTGTAGAGGACGGTGAACAACGAATCGGTGGTCTGCACGGACACTTCCGATGCGCCGCGGATCGTCGCGCCCGTGGCCGAAATGGATTCACGCACCATCCGCGGAGTTTGCGACAGCTCGCTCACACCGAAGCGGACCGTGGCCACCGTCGCGTTCACGCCGTTGCGCATGGCATACGACGCCGACTTCGACACGCGGTCGGCCGGATTGCAACCCGCCCCGGCGTCAGCCGTCGGCGAACAGAGTTGCAACATCTTGACATGCTTGGGCGCCATGGTATTGGCAGGATCGTCCGGCATCTGTTCAAAGGCAAACAGCACCGAACTGCATAACAGAATTCCCAGAATGGAAGCAAATCGTAGCGCGCTCATCATGACTCCCCAGATGGTTAATTGGGACCCATCCTGTTATCCGACAAGGGCACTCCGCGAGTGCCGGGTTACATTACTTAGTTTGCAGAAGCTCCAGCGCCATCTCGGCGACGCGCCGTCCCGCGCCCGGCTCGCCCAACTGGGTGCGTACCTTCGCCAGTTTCGCGCGCGTTGCGGATTGCATCCGGCACCGTCAACAGCGGCAACAGCGCCCCGGCCAGCTTATCCGGCGTCGCGTCGTGCTGCACAAATTCCGGCACAACTTCTTCTCCGGCTAACAAATTCGCCATCGCAATATGCGGAACCTTCACGATCCGCTTGCCGATAGCATAGCTCAGCGCCGAAGTTTGATAGAACACCACATACGGATTACCGAAGTAGGCCGCTTCAACAGTGGACGATCCGGATTTCACCAGACACGCATTGGCATGCGCCAGAATCTCATGCGAAACGCCGCGCGCTCGTATGATGGGCGGCGCACTGGCAAGATAGCGGTCATAGAACTCGGGTGCAATCGTCGGCGACTCGGCCAGCACCACCTGCAAATCCGGAATCACCTTACGCAAGACGCGCACCGTTTCCACCACAATGGGCAGGTGCCGCCGCAACTCCTGTTTCCGTGAGCCGGGCAGAAGGCCCAAGACCCGGGCATCAGGTTCGAGGCCTAATCTCCTGAAAAACTCGCCTCTTGGCGGAATTTCTCCCGCTTCATCGAGCAACGGATGGCCCACGAACCGGGCGTTTCCGCCAAAATCTTGAAAAATCTTCTCTTCGAACGGAAAAATCACCGCAATCGGTCGGCCAGCCGAGCCAATTCGGACCCCGAGCGGCCTTCCACGCCCATACTTGAGGTGCAATATAATACAAGATTCTCGGCTTGTAAACAGTTTGCCGCGATTTCAAGTATCTGAGGAGGCTAAAGTGTAGTCCCGGATAGTCAATCAGGATAATCAACTCCGGTTTGCGCTCGAGGATTTCGTGCAGAACCGTCCGCCGCACGTGCATGACATAGGGCAGGTGCCGCACGACTTCGGCGAAGCCCATGAAGGCCAGCCGCTTCGCATGGAACAGCAACTCGACCCCTTGCGCCGCCATTCGATCCCCGCCGAGGCCAAAGAACCTTAAGTTAGGTCGTTGTTCTTTAAGGGCTTGCACAACATGCGAGCCGTGCCAGTCCCCGGAGGCTTCGCCCGCTGAGATGAAGACGTACATTTCCCTGCCGCGAGTCGGGGGGGAGAGAGGGGGCTGCGTCAAATCAGGATAACCAGTTAATCATCATTCCGGCTGGCAAGTTACCTGATTCCGCCTCCAAAGGCAAACGCCTCCACCGCCGCTGTCCCATAGTCCTCCCGGGGGTGCGACGTGAGGCAGCCTGGTAAGCCTCCGGCGCGTTGAAGAACCTCGCCGCGCCGGGAGGAGATGGCGGTCTCGGAAATCCGACGGCTACTTGACCAGCACCATCTTCCGCGTCTGGACAAACTCGCCGGCCGTGAGCCGATAAAAGTAAACGCCGGATGCAAACGCCGCAGCATCAAAGCGCGTCTGATGCGCGCCCGCCGCGAGTGGTCCGCGCACCAGCGTCGCGACCTCCCGTCCGGTAATGTCGTACACGATGAGCTTGGCCTCGGCAGGGCTCGGCAACGAGAATTCAATCACCGTTTCCGGATTAAACGGATTCGGGTAATTTTGCGCGAGGGCAAACTCGCTGGGGACAGGAAGTGATTCTTCGGCGCTGACGGGAATCGGATCGAAGAAGCGTTGCGCGGCAATGCTGAACTCCATCGAGGTCCACAGATGCTCGGTCCACGACGCGACCACACCGCCCAGACCATCCGGCATCAAACGCGGTTCCATTTGAATTCCCGGCAGGCCGCAGACATCCGCACCCGAAAGATCGGTCCAGTAGGGGTCGGGTGCCAACTCGGCATCGGCATCGAGATGAACCAGCTTGAGCCGCGAAATGCCGTTCTCAGGCTCGGCCCACGCAACATAGATGTTCTGGGAATTGACAGCGGCAATGCTCGGATCATAAACTCCATATTCTGATTCAGCCAAGGTCAGCCCCGCGCGCACCCCACGCCAACTCCGTCCGGCGTTACCTTTTGCACTCGCATTGCTTCGCCGGTCGTTGTCCATGTAGTATAGGCGATGAAGACGTTCTGGTGCTCGTCAATAGCGAGGTCCGGATAGATTTGATGGATCGAAGTAGAATCAACGTGGAGGCCATCAAGCGGCCACGCCAATTCACCGTCGGCATTCAAACGCTGGACACGCACTTTGCTGAAGTCGGTCTCATCTTCGGTGCGCATGCCAAACACTGCGCCGCCGACGCCATCCGGAATAACCGTTTCGTTGTAATAGAGACCGACCGGTCCAACCGCAACATCCCAAAGGAGGTTTCCTGCAGCAGTCGCTCTGACCGCTCGGACTTGATAGTCCGGCCAATTGCCGGTCCTGTAGAGCGCGATACAAGAGCCGTTCTCGGCGGGTACGATGCCGATCATCTCGTCGTCGCTGTTCAAGTCCTGCGAAAAGCGAACCGCTTCGGGCCAGATCGGAACGCACTGGTCGTTCACGCGCTGCAGCCACGTATCTAACATGAAGTTCTCATCGAATCCGCCCCAGGCCACGAACGCACCTCCGGCACCATCCGGCGCGCAATAGGGCCATTTGGTCTACAAACGGCTCGTCTACGATCGTTCCATTGCTCGGGCCGACTCTTGTGCCATTAGCCGCGCGGCGGGTAATGCGCACCTCGTATACTCCAGCAGTGCTGACGACTCGAAAGGCACAGAAAAAGCCGCCCGCGCCATCTGAGCAGAGCGGCGCACCCCACAGATCAACATCACGACCGCCGTCCAGATCAACCAGCTCCTCGCCGTAGGGCGGGTTGCTGGAGTTACCATTTTCGTCCAGCATTTTGAAATATGCGTTGCGGCCAAGGCTGTAGTCGCGCGAATCTTCCCAGACGGTCACCGTTCGCCCGGTGCAAGATTTAATGCGCGGGATTGCTGGTGGTGCCGACATTCTGGTCATCGAGTCGCTGTGGCTCGGCCTCGGCCTGTCCCGTGTCGAAATCGCGCGCGGCTGCCCACATGATCCCGTCGTCCCGCCCGCGCACCGACCAGAGCGCGTGGACGTTGTCGTTGCCGCCCACGCCCACGAACATTCCATAGAGCGATGATATTCCGCCAGGACCGACCAAAGTCACAGCACAACCGTTCCAGGGACGATCGCCCTGTGCATTGACTCGCGTCAGGCGCACGGTCGCGTTAGGGGAAAAGGCGTTATCGAACCAGCCAACCACGGATCCGCCTTGCAGATCGCTGGCAATGCGCGCCGAAGATTGGTCTGTGTCGGGATCATCAGGCGGACAAAGCTCGTCGCCGCTCCAGAGCACTTCTCCACCCAGCGTGACTTTCTGCGCATGGACGCGGTCCCATAGAGTGGCGGGCCTCGCACGCCACGCAAGGAGCAGGCCGTCAACGGCATTGGCCGAGCGGCTTTGTGCGACGACAGCATTACGCACATCTGACCCGACAGTCAACGGAAGGCCAGCACTGTTCCACACGGGTTGGCCGTTGCTATCTATTCTTTGACCGTAAATCGCGTCTTGAGGATAGTCTCGAAAGTCATACCAACAAACCATCGCGCCGCCGACGCCATCGGCGGTAACAGACCCCAGCAGCCGATCGAAATTCGCTTCGGCAACGATCAGCGTCGGCAGTTCCCAGACAGCATTGCCCGCGCCGTCATACTTTTGCAGATAGTAGCCGACATTATTATACCAGCTGGCAAACGCATGGCCCGAACCGTCCGCGGCCAGACCATAGAGCGCCCAATACGACGAACTTGGCAGCTCCGCAGGGGGATTCCACAAGACTTCGCCGGATTGCGAAATCCGCTGCAGGAACCATTGATCATACAGTCGCCAATGCACGAACGCTCCGCCCGCGCCGTCGTCGCAAATCGCCAGTTCTTCGCGCATGCTCTCATCACCGGGATCATAGAGCAGGACGCCATCCTGTTCGGGATCATTCCAGAGCGGGGTACCGTCCAGACTGTATTTCATCGCCCGGATATCGCCCAGCAGAACAACCTCCTCAGAGAGGTTGTTCATGTCGAGTTTCATCCAGACGGCCAGAAATCCGTCGCCGGTGAAGACAATTTTCGGATAGTCAACGCCCATTGTGCCGCCGCGAGCGAGCAGTCGGCCGTTCAACTCCCACAATCTTGTGCCATCCGGTGACAATTTCTGGCCGTATAGTGCGGCATACTCTCGATCACCGCGTGCCCAGACGGTAAACAGCGATCCGTCATCGGCGGTTGCGGTCCCACCCGAATTCTGCAGCGAGGTCGCTTCACGAACGGCGACTCCGTCGAGGTCCCACGTGCGCGGCTCGGCGGTTAGGTTGCCCACGAGAGCCAATGTCAGCACGGCAAGAATCCACAGCATGACTCACCTCAGTATAATAGTGGAATCCCCCCAGCTCTGCAAGCGAGCTGGGGGGAGTGCGATCCAACGTGCGAGCGATTACTTCATCAGGACCATCTTGCGGACGGAGCGGAAGTCACCGGCTTCGATGCGATAGAAATAGACGCCGGACGCGAGCGTTTTGCCGTTGAACGCGACGCGATGCACACCAGCTTCGAGCGGCGCATCGGCCAAGGTTGCGACCTCGCGGCCCAGCAGATCATAGACTTTCAAAAGTGTATTCGCGGCCTTCGGCAGCGCGAATTCTATGACTGTTTCGGGATTGAAGGGATTCGGGTAGTTCTGCGCCAGATTGAACACAGCGGGCAGGGTCGGCGATTCCGCGGCCTCGGTGAAGATCGGATCATACAGCCGCTGTGCGTAGATGCCGTGATCCCATGCAAACGAACCGCGCTGATCGAGCCACGCGACAGTCAAGCCTCCGGCTCCATCGTTCACAGCCGAAAAGTCGTTCTGCGTGTGCTCGGCGCTGCACACAATGCTCCCGCCGGGCAGCCAATACGAATCTCCGTCCACTTCGCCGCGCGCGTTTAGATGGGTCCCGTACAGGTCGCTGAACCAGTAGTACTGCGACGAGTTGCGATTGTCCCGCCACAGCACATACACTTCATTATCGCTCAGGGCCACGACTTGTGGTGAGTCCTGATCAAAGGGCAGCTCTGCGACCGGCAATCCGCCGTCCGGCCACAGGGCGACGCCCGCCGCATTGACTCGCTGTGCTGCGATGTCCATGCTGCTTTCTCGGTACTGCTCCCAGGCGATCGTCGCGTTTCCGGCCATATCCACGTCACAGGAAACACCGAACAACGAACTGGAGTCGGCCAAAACAAGTCCCTGGCCCCACAGTCGCACACCCTCCGGGGCCCACGCGCTGAGCGACGCACCGTGCGGTTCCGCCCACCGGCGTTTCCACCCACGCCAGCACCGCGCCGCCCTGATGATCCGAGCACCCGCTGACGCGGCTGGACTGCACGCGCACATTAGACGCCACATCCACATCCCACGCAACCGTGCCGTCCTGCCGCACACGCATGACGGAGAGCGTCGAATTCGTGTACGTATAGCGCAACGACGCGACGATCACCGAGTGATTGGCCGCCGGGCCAAGTATCTGCGGGTAATGATCGGCATTGTTGCCGCGGATGACGGGATCCGCCCAGAGTCGCCGGCATTCGCCGTCCAGCCGCTCCAGGTAGGTCTTCACGATGAAGTCCTGGTCGAAAACGCCCATCGTCACGTAAACGCCGCCTGCGCCGTCGGCCATGAGATGAACGGTGTAGCGATCCACGCCGTAGGTATTGGGATACACGAGCACTTCTCCGGTCGGTTCACCGACAGGCTCGCCGTTTCGGTCACGATGCAGAATACGCAGCGGCTGGTCCTGCACTTCTTCCCAAAGTGCGACAAAGAATCCGCCCTGGCCGTCCGCATCCACGGCGCACAGATCATCATATACAGCTCCACCCGTACCCCGATCGAGCAGAATCCGTCCGCCCTCGGCGAACCTCGGCGTCCCAAACGCATCATGCATCTGGTACCACAGTTGCCGCGTGGAGTAGCCGCTCAATTCCCACACCGTAGCGGTTGCACCGCCCCCCAGCGCGATCACCTTGACCCGCGTAGCATAGCGGTGAATACCCTCATTCAATTCGCGCGGCACTTGATATTCCGGTGTTCCGCTGCCGATCTCGATCCGTTGCTGTTGAACCCGCGTCGTGTCCAGCAAGCGGTCGAGCCAAATCACTTCGACCACGTTGTTGCGCACTGTAGGTGCAAAGGCAACGGGCCAAACGAGGGACGAGTCGCCGAGCAGGAGACCGCATGGGGCGCCCCACGGTCGGCTGTCGTCAGCCGCCACGCGTTCGACGTGGTAGGCGGATTGCGAGGAGCCGGCGTAGTCCCAGACCGTGTAGCCGGCCACCGCGCCGCCGCTGCCATCGGACGATGTCACCACGTTGCTGTATCCGGCCTCAAACATGTCTTCCGCGCACAGTTCCGCTCCCGTGTCGCCCCAGACGGGCGCTCCATCGAGCGTGAGCTTTTGCACCGCCGCCCGGTTCCACCCTGCGGCATCGTCATCAGTCATGGAAACAAGCAGTCCGTCGTCCACGCCGGCGTTAAACGAGCGCGCGATGCCCGTGACCTCCGTCATATATTCGGCGTTAGTCACTGCGGCGCCATCCGCGGCCCACAGCAATCCTCCGGCGGCATTGACGTGCTGCGCTCGCGGCGGTGTTCCATCGCGCTCGCCCCATACCACGTACGCGCCGCCGTTGCCATCATTGCATACCAGAACGTCGCGATAGCTAAACGATCCGCGCCGGATTTCGACGCCGACCGAGTCATGCCACGCGTACGTGCCGTCCGCCAGCAGCTTGTTGACATACAAGATTCGCTGCGGCTCGTTGCCCTGTCGGCGCAGCAGCAGCACGCCGCCGTTGCCATCGCTCGCAAAATCACTGCGGTCTTCGTGCAGCCGGGAGGCGATCTCAAGGGGCTCGGGCCACGCGGGCTCGCCGGTCGCGGTCAGCCGTAGCGCCGAGCGGTTGGTATTATACCACAAGACAATCGCGCCATCCCCGCTGGGCAGCACGAATTGCGAGCGCATTCCCCAGGCGGGCGTGTCTGTCGTGAGCTCATGTCCGGCGCGGCCACCGGTCCACAGCGGCGTGCCGCTGTCATCAATTTTGATGGCGCGCAGCGATCCATATCCGTCCCAGCCGGCATTGGGTCCGTAACCGGCGATGATCTGCATGTCGCCCCACACAATCACCCAGCCGCCCTCGACGGCGGTAACATCGGGGTACGAGGCTTTATGATCTCCTTGGGCCAACAGCAGACCGCCTGCGGGCCACAGCGCTGCTCCGTCCGCCGCGAGTAATTGCCCCAATACCACCTGTTCATCGCCGAGCGACTGCGACCACACCACGAGGGTCGTGCCGTCGTCGCGCGTCGCCCGCGCGAAATCAACAATCTCCCGCGGTCCGTAAACAAACAACCCTTCCGCGTCCCATTGCCGCGGGTCCGCGAATAGACTTCCGGCCAGTACCAATGCTGTCAAACAAAGTAAGCGAATCATGATAACCTCCGTAGCAAAGAAACCGTAACTTCTAAGAGCAAAAAGCTAACCGAGCCAAATTAAGACGAACACTCTCGGCCGGGACCAGCGCTACTTCATCACCACCATCTTGCGCGCGGACTGAAATTTCCCGGCCTCGATCCGATAGAAATAGACGCCGGATGCCAGCGCACCGGCATTGAATTTCACGCGCTGCACACCCGCATTCATCGGTGCATCAATGAGCGTCGCCACCTCGCGGCCGAGCACGTCATAGACTTTCAGCGATGTCCTGGCCGCATGCGGCAGAGCAAACTCGATCACCGTCTCCGGATTAAACGGATTCGGATAGTTCTGCAACAGCGCAAACTCCGTCGGCAGAGTCGGCACGGGCTTGGCGTCGGTGAATAACGGATCGAGCAGCCGCTGTGAATAGAGCGACCAATGGTCATATTCAAATCCCGTGCGCTGATCGAGCCACGTCACAACGGCGCCGCCTTGCGCATCCGCCGTCAGCTTCGCGCCGATATTCGGGTACGCCGAGGCTACAAGCGATGTGCCGCCCAGCTGCCACCAGCTATCCGCCGTGATGTCTCCGCTGGCATTGAGATGCGTTACAGCCACTTCGGCCTCAGCGCCCCAATACGACTCATAGGCCTGATTCTGCCACGCGATGTAAAGTTCGTTATCGCTGACCACGGCGATCTGCGGCTTTAACTGGTACCCTTCGGCATCGCAGATCACCATACCGCCGTCCGCCCACATGAGCCACCCTTCGGGCGAGAAGCGTTGGGCAACTAAGTCCGAGTTGGTCCAATACTCCTGCACCGCAGCGACGGTCAGATTACCCAGCGCATCCGCCGCGCAGGCCATACCCCCATCATACCACACGCCGCCCGCAATCGGCAGGGCGTTTTCCCCCCACAGCAGCTCGCCCTCCGCGCCGACACGCTGCACTCGCGATCCCTCCGGCGATTGCGTCCAGCATGCATACACCCCGCCCGCGGCATCACTGCACACCGCCGATCGCTCGCCGACGTAGAGCGCCGAATCCGTTACGGCGGTATTCCATGCCAAAACTCCGTCGCGACTGATGCTCTGGCAGGTGATCCGGTTTTGCGGATAGCTTATGGCTTCGCCCAGCACCAGCACGCACGCACCGTCGGAGCCGGGCACGAGCGCTAACGGCCCGATAGCGTCAAGCAAGGGATATACTACTGCCGGATCTTCCCACAGCGCTTCGCCGCTCGCGTTCACGCGCATGAGCTGTGTCACAACCAGCTCGCTTGCATCTCGCAGCGCCGCTCCGACAAACGCACCGCCGTCGCCGTCCGGCAGGCTGACGATTAACCCGCTGCCAAGGGAACTGCCGTAGAGCACCAGCTCACCCTGCGCATCGGTGAGCAATTCGCCCGCGCCGGTATAGTGTACACACCGCACGAGCGCACCGGCGTCGGTCTCGCGCACGAAGAATGCAAAAAAGCCGCCGCTGCCGTCCTCACACGTTGTGAATGAGCGGATCGGCATGGGTTCATCGCGCGCCGTCATCGCCAGCGGCACGCCGCCCGTCGCGAGCAGCGGCTGTCCCGTCAAATCAACAATCTGGAACCGTGCTGTAGGCTCACCGACCCACTGTTCGCCCCACACATGGGCGATGCGATTATCTTGCAGCCGCACGGATTGTATTTCGCTGTTCCAGCCGATGACCGTGCGCAGGGCCGAGGCTTTAACGGTCAGCGGTTCCGCCTGCTCAAGCTGGCCGTTCCACATGTCAACCGTTTGCGCGCGAAAGGTCAGGAGATCGTCTGCTTCATGCCACAGCAGCCGCGCCTTGTTATTACCGGTCTGCAGGTACGGTGCCTTGCCGGAATACTGGTCCACCACCGCATGGGCAACCTGTACGCAGGCTTCTCCCCACACCGCCGCGCCATTGCTGCCCAATCGTGTCATGCGCAGCTCGTGATACTGATAGACGTCGTTTTGGTAGACTTCGATTCCGCCCGTCACGATCGCACCGCCCGCATCATCCGTGGCCACGTTGAGGTAGTTGAGCGTCGCCGGCGGCTGGTTGCACACCGTCACGCCGCAGTCACCCCACAGCCGGCTGCCGTCGAGCCCGATTTTTTGCACGCGTTTCTGGTCTCCGCCGAGTAAAATCAGGACTCCATCGGGCATGCCGCCGCTCACAGACGTGACGCAGGAATTTCCGCTCCACGCGTTGCCATCCACGCAGGCCACAACGCCGTTCGCATCCCACAGCGGTTCACCGAGCGCGTCAAACCTAAAAGCCCGTACGTCACTGCCGCTGAAACCTTGATAAAGATCATCCAGAACAAACATACCGCCTGTGCCGTCCGCCGTAATACGTACCGGTGCATGTTCACCGGGCCGCACGATCATGGAGCGCCAGCCTGCATCCGACCACAGCAACTGGCCGTCCGGTAACAGGCGATTGGCATACACGATCGAGTCGCCATAATACGCGCGAATCCACGCCACCAGCAATCCACCCTGTCCGTCCGGCACGACATCGTAGTAACAGCCTAACAGACTGCCGGTCACTTCCGCCGAGTCGGCCCACGCCACTCCGGTTTCATCCACGCGCCGCGCCGACATGCCGGCCGTTTCCCAGGTATCGCCCACGGTCACGAAGACGCCGCCTGCGCTCGGAATCAACTTGAAGGGGCGGTAGGTCCACCAGTCGCGTTGCGCATACACTTCGACCCCCGCCCGCCCGCTGGGCCATAGGGGTTCCCCGGCGGCATCAAGTTTGGTCACGCGAATCGCGGCGGTCGCCTGCCGTTCACCGTGATCCAGCGGCTCCATCAGGAAGGCATCGAGCCAACCCACCGCCCAGCCACCGTCCAGAGACACAACAGCCGGACTGCCCGCACGCAAGTTACCCTGCGCCAGCATCCGGCCGTTAACGTCCCATAATCTTTCGCCTGTCGGTGCAATCATCTGTCCGATGACCACACTTTGCTGTCCTAACGATCCTGCCCACACGCACAGCGTGTAACCCTCGGCGTTCGTCGCCGAACTGACCTCGAGGATTGTCTCGGCCTGCATCAGCGGCACCCCGCCGTCCGCCCACTGCCGGGGGTCCGCCCACAGCGCCGTCACCAGCACCAAAGTCGCCCAACACAGCATCCGCATCATGACCCACCTCCTCAGGTGAAAGGCAGAGAAGCAACGCTTAAGGTGATCACCCCTTAAGAAAGGGCCAAACCCCCGCTTTGTCAAGCCACGCGCGCCAACTCTCTCAACTTTCCCCGCAAAAATAGGTGCAATCACAAATAACCCGCCTCCGCGCCCCCCGATTCTGCGGGAGGGCAGGAGGGAGAGCTAACAATTGCATCCTTGGGTCGGGCCTTCGGCCCCGCATTGACCCCGCCCTAACCCTCCGCTCATGGTCAAAGGGAGACGAGATCGTGGGTCTGCAACTACTCTCTGCCCGTCGCGATCTCCGAAGTGCCCATTTTTTCGAGAATCTGCACCGCGACACGCAGCGCATTCAGGCCGTCTTCGCCCGTCACGAGCGGTTCGCCGTTGGTGCGAATTGCTTCGAAGAACGTGCGCTGCTCCATGTCAATCGCATTGCCTTCCGGGGCCGTGGGCGCACCCATCAGGATCTTGCGTTTCACCGCGCCCTTGTCAATCTCCCCAAGCATCAACGTACCCGGCTCGCTCACTTCGTCGGCATGCGCGAGTCTGAATTGCTGCACGTCGCCTTTGGCAAAATCAAGCGAAATATAGCTGTCCTCGGAGAACATCCGCAGCTTGCGCATCGGATTGGCGCTGATCCGCGAGGCCGTGACATTCGCCACGCCGCCCGATGGAAACGTCAGCCGCGCATTGGCAATATCTGCCGCTTCACTGATGACTGCCACGCCGGACGCTTCGACGTGAGTCGGGAATTCGCCCATGAGCTTCAGGATCATGTCCAGGTCGTGAATCATCAGATCAAGCACCACGGCCACGTCGGTTCCCCGCGGTTTGAATTGTGCCAGCCGATGCGCTTCGATGAACTTGGGATGCGGGTACTCCGTGCCCAGCGCGCGAAAGGCGCGGCTGAAGCGCTCGACATGGCCCACTTGCAGCTTCAAATGCTTGGCCCGCGCCAGTGCGACGATCTCGCTGCCCTCCGCTACCGTCGTGGTGATCGGCTTTTCCAAAAACACGTGCTTACCCGCTTCCAGCGCCTGTTTGGCCACAGCATAGTGCGACGACGTCGCCGATACAACGAGCAGCGCGTCGCTCTCCGTAATCACCTGCTCCAGGCTGTGCGCCGCCAAACCTCCGAACTGTTCGGCCACCGACTGCGCCTTATTCTGATCCATATCATAGATCCGCGACCAGGTTACGTCGCTATTCTGCGCCAGCAAGCGCGCATGAATCGTCCCGAGGTAACCCGCGCCGACAACACCGACTCTCAAATTAGTCACGACTGATAAACCTCATGTGAAAGTACACGGACAACCCCGCGCACAAGAAACAGATAAAACTGGCGATGAGGAGCGGTACCGCTTGCAGCGGTTCGTTCGAGACGACAGGATCCAGCCCCAGCACCGCGGCGACGATCCCCGTCACACCCGCCACCACGGCGCAGGTGTTGCGCCACTTGCGGTTCTGTCGCGTCGCTTGCAGGCGATCAAACGAATGAATCTGCACGAAAGCTCACCTCAAATAGAGATTCAAATAATGTCCTTCGCATTCCCCCTGTTCACCGGAGGAATCAAGAGAGTAAAACTGCCCGGCACGGTCAATCGCATTGAGCGCCAGCGAGTGCCAGCGTGACCGCCCACTCCAAGCGTCAGGCGTAGCGGCAAGCGGTCCGGCATTACGGCAAACGCGCGCGCAACAACTTCATATCTTCACGCGTGACCAATCCCAGTGTGAGCACCGCCGCGCCGTAGATCACCATCATCACCGCGCCGTACGCCACCAGCCGCCAGAGCACGGCAGCCTCCGGCAATAACCCCAGTACCGGCAACGCTAACGCGCCCGCCCCGACCGCCGTCACAAGAACTTTCAGCAAATAGCTCCACGGCATAACGCGGGATATCGGCAGAGCCATCGTGCGCGCGATCTGCCCCAGCGCAAAACTGTTGATGACATACTCGGACGTCAGCACCGCTAAGGCCGGACCCCACATTCCGAACAGCCGCATGAACAGCAGGCTTAGCACGATATTCGAAAACAGCATCGCCACCGATGCCCACAACACCACACGCGACCGGTTCAAACACAGCAGAATCTGATAGAACGACGTCACGCGCTGCGGAATGACACAGCCAATAATCAACAGCGGCAGCGCGCCATCCAGATACTCCGCCGTGTACAAAACGCGGATGATCGCTTCATGCTGAAACAACACCAGCGCAAACACCGGATACATCAATAGCGCGGCTCGGCCCATCCAACGGTGCCATAGATCGCGAAACTCATCCTGCTTCCGTGCCACGGCCATGCGGCTCAAATCCGGCGCAATGGACTCCGTGATGCTGAACGGAATCAGTGGCACCAACGGCAACTCGCGCGCTCCCACCGAGTAGGCCGCGAATTTCGCCGGCGGATAGGCCGCCGACACGAGCAGCTTGTCCGTCTCCACCGCGAACTGTCCCGCCGCACTCTGTCCCGTCAAGTCAGCTGTGAATTTCCCTTGTGCGCGGGCGTTCTGGAACAGCGGGGACAGCACGGGGCCGGCAGTACGCTGATAGAGCACCAGCATGATCCCCAACTGCACCAGCGCGAACCCGTTCATAGCCAACAGAAAGTTATGCAGCGTCGCATCCGACCACACGAGCACCAGCAGCGCGGCCAGCCTCAGCAGCGCGAAACACAGCTTAGCCAGCGCCAGCGTGGTCCGTCGCCCGGCCGCCAGCAACAGCGTAATGAAGATCTGAATGGGAAAGTTCAGTCCCAGAAACAGACTGAATAGTCCGGCCTCGTCCCGCAGGGCTGGACTGTCAAAGCGCTCCGCCGCGAACGGCAAGGCCGCATAAAACGCGGTCATGCAGATGGCGGCCAGTCCAAGGCAGATCAGCAGCGTCCGGCGCGCAATCGCCCCCTGCTCGTTGGCTGGTGCCGTGCTGTAAAAATAGCCGAGGCTCCGTGACAGCCCGTAGGTTGCCACATTCCACACAATCCCCGACAGCACCGCGAACTGCCGCCAGCCGCCGAATTCATCCGGTGCGATCAGCCGCACAAGCACCATCGTGAAGGCCATGACGAGCACGCCTTCGGTCACGCTGCCCAGCACGTAAATGGCGGTGCTTCCGCCGCGGGAGTTGTGACTCACAACAGTCGGGTTCGGTCGGCCAATTGCATCCACAAAGGTAACGAAAACAACCCCAACCCGCAAGAGCAATCAAGGCCGGGCAAAACCCGGCCTTGACAAAGCCACTCTCGTCTATGCTTATGCGTGTTTTGTCCGCAGACAGACCATAACGTCAAACTCCGCTCCGTCGGCCAGAAACTCGATAATGAACACCGGAATTCCGCGCGGCTGCGCCACTGTGTGCGGCCCGCCGCTGAACACCTGCGGTATGGACAGGCTGAAGGCATGCTTCGTGTTGACTAGCTCGGCCTTGGCCGCACCAGCAACGACATTCATGAGTTCACCGACACCGTCGCGAATGTCTTCCTCCGTGATCTCCTCCTCAGTCATCGAGAGCATCTTGCACACGACCTGCGTGGCCAGCTCCTTGGAGAAGGTCACCGACACGAAACCTTCGGCGTTACCTGACAGGCCGATCGTCCCCGAGTAGTACCCGCTCGCGGTCGCATCTGAGGACAGCCGCAGACCTTTGCGTTCGCAGGTCATCCCGGCCATCTGCTTCAACGTATCGAGCGTTCCCGAAATGAACGGATTGACGTAGTCCGCATCCACCGCAACGGCTTCGCGCGTCTTGCCCACGCCAGCGTATTTGGCCAGCTTCTGCGAAACATCGTGCGGCTGCAGCGGCGTCAACATCATGTCTTCCGCATTCTGCCCGACCTCTTTTTGGGCCGAATGCTGACCAATATGACTGGTCACGATGACAATCGGGCAGGCCGGCTGCTCTTCCTTCATCTTCTGCAGCCGCTGAATGGCCGCTTCGCCTGTGTCAGGCCAGAAGAACAGCGCCAAATTAAACATCGCCAGCCGCGCTCCCGCCTCGTCATGGGTCACGCGCTCGACGTGCACGTCATGCTCCTCCAGCAGGCGCGTCGCGATCTGCTCCTGCAAGCGGGGGAAACCGATCAAAGCTACTTCTGCACTCATGATTTGCCTCTATTAGATTCGGATTAAGCGGGAAGCATCCCCGCGCTCTCCTGAATCTTCAGGGCGAGCATCTTTTGGTCGAACGGCTTGGTCAAATAGTTCTGGGCGCCGGCCGCGATGGCTTCTTTGACAAAATTCATGTCTGCTTCACTGGTCAGCATCATCACCACGATGTTCTTGGTCTTCGGGTCCGACTTAATGGCCTTGAGCACTTCAAGCCCCGTCATCCCCGGCATATTCCAGTCGAGAATGACCAGGCTAACTTCGCTGGCCTTTTCCGCCAAAACGGCCAGCGCGGCGGCACCCTCCGCAGCTTCAAGAACGGTGTGCCCCATCTCTTCGCAGCTGCGCTTGACGATGCGGCGAATGGTGGTGGAATCATCAACTGAGAGTATGGTCATTGCGCTCCTCACTGGAGAGTGGTCAGTTCAGGGGAATTTGTCTGCGCGCCGGCGCTCCGGCACCGCTCTCTGCGGAGCAAAGCATGGACCATCGAAAAAAAGTAAGCGCCCGGCATCGCAGGATGCCGGGCGCTTCAACTTTCTCGCAACTGCTGCTATAGCTTTGCAAAGCCGTTTTGCAAATCCTGTCGCAAGTCGTCCACATCTTCCAGTCCCACCGAGAGCCGAATAAGACCGTCCGTGACGCCCAGTTTTTCCCGTAGTTCACGCGGAATCGTCGCATGGGTCATGATGGCTGGGTGATCACACAGCGACTCGACCCCGCCGAGCGACTCGGCAAGCGCAAACAGATGCAGGCCGCTCACAAACTTGCGCGCCGCTTCGAGGCCGCCTTTCAATTCCAGGCTGATCATCCCCGCAAAGCCCGACATCTGCCGCATGGCCAACGCTTGCTGCGGATGCGATTTCAAACCCGGATAGCGAACCCACGCGACGTGGCTGTCCATCTCCAGGTCCTTAGCCAGCATCGCCGCGTTCGCTTGATGCCGCTCCATTCGCACCGCTAGCGTCTTCAGTCCGCGCAGCACCAGAAAGCTGTCCATCGGTCCGGGCACCGCGCCGCAGGCATTTTGAATATACTTGAGCTGCCGGTACAGCTCTTCATCATTGACGACCATCGAACCCATCACCACATCGCTGTGGCCGTTCAAATATTTCGTCACGCTGTGCATCACCAGATCGGCGCCGAGCGCCAGCGGCTGCTGAAAATACGGCGTGGCAAACGTGTTGTCCACGGCCACTCGCACCCCTTTGGCATGGGCCAGCTCGACAATCGCGCGGATGTCCACGAGCTTCAAAAGCGGATTCGTCGGCGTTTCGAGCCAGATCCACTTCGTCTTAGGCGTAATGCTCTTTTCAACCAGATCAAGATTGGTCAGATCAACAAAGTCCGACGCGATTCCCTGCTTCTCCCGCACGAACTTGAAGATGCGGAACGTGCCGCCGTACACGTCATCACCGGCGATAACATGGTCACCGCCGGACAGCGTTGCGATCAGACAATCAATCGCGCCCATGCCGCTCGCGAAACACAACCCGAACTTCCCGCCTTCAAGCGTGGCAATCGCCTCTTGCAGCACAGCTCGCGTCGGATTGTCCGTGCGCGAATACTCATATCCCTTGTGCACTCCCAATTCCGGCTGCACATAGGTGGACGTCTGGAAAATCGGCGTCATAATCGCGCCGTTCGACGGATCGGGCGTCACACCCGCATGAATGCACTTGGTAGAAAATTTCATTTCTGCTCTTCTATTTACCCTCGCGAACAAAACATCAACACAGGTCGGGCCTCCGGCCCGACATCCGCTCTATAGTCGTCTTGCGAACATCAACCGAACAATTAAGAATAGCGTTGCGGCCAAGCACACGACCGCTGCTCCGCGCGGCAACGACAAATACAACGCAATAGCCGCAATCACGAGCGGAATCAGAACAAACCACCCGAGCTTTTGAACGGTCATCATAGCCTTCGCGAAATGTGTTCGTCAGCGAATGGCGCGGGCCGCTCGACTTAACGCCGACAATTTCATTTCCGCCGTCTCCCAGTCATTCACCGGCCGGTCCGAGAATGTTCCGAATCCGCAATCCGGATTGAGATAGATCGAGCCCGCGGCGCGTTTCGCCTGCAGCGGCGCGACTTTCGCTCGCACAAATTCCACAGTTTCAATCTCACTCGTGCGCGGGTTCACGACTCCCAGTCCGATCTCGCGATCATCCGGCAGCGCCAGCAGACTCTCCACGGGTCCTGCGCGATCAGTCGCATATTC
Source organism: bacterium (assembly GCA_016702305.1). Lineage (NCBI taxonomy): Bacteria > bacterium. The sequence continues at coordinate 248,356 of JADJEH010000017.1, read as the reverse complement.
CAAAACAAATTGATTGACGTTCATCCGTGAAAAGTACGGAATCAGCGGATCATACGCGCCCGCCAGCAGCACGTCATCCTGTCGGCTCCAATTTCCCCGGCACACATGCAAACCGGTCTTGATGCCGCTCACGCCATCCACGACGGCGTTGAGCAGCTCCACCGCAAAGGCCAATTCCGTCTCCGGCGAAGCCTTCTCGGACAGCGCCGCGCACATGAACGTATGCGTCGCATGCGGTCCCGCGAACGCGACTTCGCTCAAGACCGGTTCGTCGAATTGTACAAAAAAACACCCCGCATCGCGCAAGGCGATCAACTCATCGCGCAGCATCGCCACCACATCCGCGCCGAGGCTCTCCTTGGTCGGATAGGTGTCATACGACAGACTCTTCACCCACATCGAGCGCGTCAGCAGATACGGCCCCGGCAGCGCTGTCTTTATGGGTTTGTCGGTCAGGCCCCGCGCATAGTTGAATTCGTCGAGTGCCAGCGGGCGCTTCACGCGCAATTTCCCTTCGACCACCGGATTGTGAATCGCAAAAGCGGGCACGTCCAGCGACTGCAAAAGCCGCTCGAAACCCGACTTGTCCTCGACGTAATCAAGCAAGTCCGCCAGACTCAAGAGCTTGATCCCATCCACCGCGTCGGCGATGAACGAATAGAAATTCTCGCGCCGCATCTCGCCGTCGCTGACGATGTCCACGCCAGCGCGCACTTGCAGTGCAATCGCCGCGCGCACCGCTTCGTCGGAAATCTTCTGAAACTCAGACTCGGCAATCTTCCCCTTGCGCTTCAGTTTCAGCGCGTCGCGCATCGCCTGCGGTCGCGGCAAACTGCCCACCACCGTGACGGGAAACTCCGGCAATCCATGGTTAATCAAGTGCGTGCACCTGTAAATTCAATTTCGCACCTCTCAGCAGTGTATTCGTCACTGGCGACACCCGCAGCGTATGTTCCCACAGCGAACGTACCTGCTCGAGCGGTGCGTCGCTTTCTACATACGCCGTGCCACTGATCTCGGTCAAGCCGGAGTGTCCGGTTTCTTCAATTCCCAAAAACACCAATAGATTATCCGGCTTTCCATGGAGTGCAAGTTCGATCTGCTCGATTTTCACACCCTCGCGCGATGCGTGCATCTGCAACCCCATCACCAGACACCCCCCTAAAGCTCCCAACAAATACTCCAGAGCGCTCGGCGCCGCATCGCTCACGTCAAAACTCGCCGGCTGCCCGATGGCATAGCTGTGATTGCGCGCATAGACCGTGGCGGTCATTTCGCCTTTCCAGCGCACCCGCGTTTGAAATTTGTACGCGCGTGCTTTGGCCAATTCCGCGTGGACATCTTCGGTCTTGCCGCCGCGCTGCACAAAAAAACGGTTTGATGCACCGCCTTCAATCCAGCCCAAGTACGGATTCTCCGTCATCCGGCACCACGCGGGCAGATCGTTGCACACGGAAAACTCCGTCGAACGAATCTCCAGCACATCTCCCTCCGGCACCTGCTCCATCGCCCGTCGAATTACCAGCAGCAACCCGGAACCGCAATCGAGATTCCCTCCGTCGCAGATATGCGAAGTGGCAATAGGTTGTTCAAGTTTTTCGAGGCTCTCACTCATAGATCATATTTCAAAATTGATAAAATCAACCGCAGGACACAGTCATGCTGCCCTGCGCAGCCCTACGGGTTGCCCGTGGGCCTGTCAATAGCTAATGCACGTACCGCCGGTCGTCAGGAATTCAACCACCTTTGCGCCGCCGACTATCGTCGTGTTGCCGGTCAGGTTGTTCTCATTCAGCGCGCGCTTCTTGAAGCACGGGCTGCACAACCAGATCTGGCCACCGGCCGCGATGTAGTTGGTCATCAGCTCTTTCAGCGGCGCGAAACCCTCTTCATGAATGTCGTCGGCGTACCCCGGAACGGCCAGACGCACGCCCTCAATCGAGAGAAAGACCACCGTGTCCTGTCCCGAGGCCACGGACGCATTGGCCACGACGAACGCCACCGTGGCTTTGTCCGTGTTGTCCTTTGCGAACGTACAGCTTACCATGAATTTTGCCATCAGCTCTCCTTTTTTTGGATGATGTAGTGATTGCTGTCTTCGCCTGTTTGTGCGGCGAGCAGTTTATGTCCTGTCATATTGCACCAACTCGGAATATCTTCACGCGCGCCCGCGTCCTCGGCGCGCACGTCGAGCACATCTCCCGGAGCAATCGGCTGCATCAGCTTGTGCAAAGCCATGATCAGCTCACCGCATCCGGTGTCTTTCGTATCAACAAAATGAGTCAAGAAATGGGGGATAAAGAGGGGGGTGCTGTCCGACCGTAGCGCCCAGTTTGCTGGGCAAAATCCCCCAAGAGAGGTGTGAACAATTTGAGATTTATCATCCCGTCAGGGATCTACTCAAGCAGATCGAAAACTGCAAAATATCGCCGAGCCGGGTTAATGCCGCCGCAACCCGGCCGAAACCTAAGCCTTCGCGCCAGCGGCAATGGGTCCAGCGTTCACGCTGGCGCTGGCTCGCCTTCTCCGTTCACCGGGAAGGGGCCGGGGGGAGGATTCTGCGTTCAGCGCCAACACCTTGCCCTTAACACTGTCAACTCACCAGCTCGGATATTCACCTTAGGCAAATCACTGCGCACGACCGCCGTCCCGCTGCCGTCCTCGAAGACGACCCGCAAATCGTGTTCACCCGGCGGCAACTGAAAATCGGCCACAAAGATCTGATCAGGCAAGGTCTCCCACGAGCGCGTGTCAGCCGCTTCAGTCGCGGCTCCGAGCAGGTTCACTCCCCACCCGAGAATCTGCCCCAGCGCCTCGCTGTCTTTCTTGCCTGCGTCTTCTGCGGCTTTCGAGGCGGCATATTTAATAATCCCTCGCGCAATCGCCCGCACGGCAATCGCCGGCATCCGGTCATTCAGGTCTTGCTTGAGAATACGCGCCACCGGGGCCGCCGGTTCCGCCAATTTGTCAATTCCCTCACCGCGCACGGACACCCGGGCCACCTCAGTGCCGTAGGAATCGTCGGGATAGTACGGCAGCGCCACACGCACGAAGTAATCCAGTTCGCTTTCTTCGTAACGATAGTCGCTCCCGCGCCAATACACCTCTTCGGCGTAGTGCTCGCGCTCCTCGTCGTTCTTGAATTCGCGCTTCTCATACTTCATGATCGGAAACATGATGTTGTTTTCGCGAATCTGGGGCGCAATGCCCGCTTCGCACAAAACAACCACCCGTCCCCAGTTCGGATCGAAGTCCTTGTCAACGTCGGGGCAGCGTTCCAGCAACTGCGCCTCTTCCGCGCTCGCCCCCACCTCTCTCAAGGCCGCATATTCCGCCCGGCACAGATAGCCCGGCGTCTCAAAGTCGTAGAACGGATAAAGCTGCGCGGCGTTCTTATAGGAAATCCAAGCATCGTTGTGTTGCCCGAATGATTCGTACATCACGCCCGAGAACCACTGCAAGAACGGATCGTTCTTGTAGGTGTGCTTCGATTCCCGCGCGTTGACTTCGAGGTAGCTGGCGATTCTCCGTCCCTCGACCGTCGCCGCGGACGCGTCGCCTTTCAAGAGATAACACAACGCGCGATAATAGTAAATCATCGCGCGGTCATACACGGTCCCTTGGTAAGCTCGCACGCGATCGGATGTCAGAAGCGACGCCCCTTCACGCGAAAGACTCTTGGTTAACCGCTCTTCGGCCAGCTTGTCCGCTTCGTTCAGAGACGTCAGCGCCTTGTCATACTGCCCGGCTTCCAGCGCCAGCAGCCCCAGGTTGAGCAGCTCGTCTACACGCTCCGTGTTCTTCTTAACGCCCTTCTCATACGCCGCCAGCGCCTGCTCCGTGGACGTCGAACGCAACTCCGTGCGCACCTGCTCCATCAGCAGCGTGCGCTTTCCGGCGCAGCCGAAAACGAACAAAAGTGCTGCCAGCAACAACCATGTAGGGGCGGATGGCAATCCGCCCGTGCTGTCCGATTTTCCCCCCAAGTCCGTCTGCGGATTTGGGGGGACCAAGGGGGGCCTCATCGCCGAGCAAGGAAATTCCTGGGTCAGGCCTCTGGCCTGACAAACGCTCATCCCCGCCGGAATCTGCCTTCCTCGCATCGCTGTTACGCGCCGAGCCGGGTTAAGCATAGCGCAACCCGGCCGGAATCTTGATCGCCGTGGCATAACTACGGCTTATAGTTCTTGCGGGCGATGTACTTCTTGATCTTCTTCTGCCCGATCCACACCTTCTCGTTGCTCTGCATATCCGTCAGCGTCAAGTCCACCTGATAGAACGCGACCTTCTCTTTGCCTTCCTGATCGAGAATCTTGTTGATCTCGCCGATCAGCATGTAGTCCGCGCCCAGCTCCATCCCGAATTTTTTCATCGTTTCGAGCGAGGCATTGGCCTGCTGATCTTCGCGTTCTTCGCGCACACCTTCACGCTCGACGCGGTCCGCCACGACGCGCACATTGCCCGAGTTCACGAACGCGCGCTCGATATCGCCCACGAACGTACCCGTCGCCACATGCTCGTCGGTCAGATTGCGCATGTTGCCCACGATCACTGCGGGGTTTTTGCCCTTGTCACGCAGGAAGTTGTCGAGCCACGGCCGCGACAGCGCATCGCTGATCATCTCATCGGCCACCAGTCGGCTGTCAGTATCGTTCCAATTCCCTGACAAATCAACGGTTTCCTCGACGTCAATCCGCGACACCTTCTTGCCCCCCGAGCAGGCGACGAACGAAAAACTCGCCAGAGCGAGCACCAGAATCCACAGAGTTCTCATTTCCAACTCCAGAAAAATTAGTTGTTTACCCATGTTCTCAGTCACAAGGGTCCGTTACCCAATATACACTCTCTTTGACACGCTTTCAACCAAAAGGTTTATGTGAGATTTCTGCCGCCGCTTTCTTGGAAAATTGGCAACCTGCGGTTATATTTCCCTTTCCTCAGAAACAATTGAATAACCTCGACCAACCATGCCCATTCTTGCGATTCTATTGACCCTCCTGTTGTCGCTGGCCGCCGCGGCCAATATTATCTTTGTCACACCGAACGGCTCGGGCGACTACTTCACGATTCTAAGCGCCTACAACGCCTCAGCTGCCGGCGATACGATTCTCATCGGCCCCGGCACGTACAACGAGTCAGTTACCAGCATCAACCGCCGCCTGCATATCATCGGCGCGGGCTTCGATGTGGCCTCGACACTCAAATTCACCTTCAACACAGGCGGTTCGCGCAGCACAGTCGAGGGCATGCGCTTCGATCAGTCCAGCAATGACGCGATGGTTTTTTCATCCAGCGATTCTGTGACCGTGCGGCGCTGCATGCTGAAGAACACCAGCCTCTGGGTCCTTCTCATTGGTCCGGCCAATGGCCGCATGTATGTCGAAGATTGTATCTTTCTGCGCACCTTCACGGGGGGATCAGGTCTTGATTTGGTCAGCGTCAGCTCGGGCGGCCGCAGTTATTTCCGCAATTGTCTGTTCGCGAGTCATCTCGCGTCGAACAATCACAACGCCGTAGATGGCTCGACCACACGCACCGAGTTTCACAACTGCACGTTTCTCGGCTTCAATGATGTCTTCAACATGAACTGCACCGAACCTTCTGTGTTCATTAACAACCTGTTCGCCGACTGGGGCACGGCGTCATGGGGCACGGTGCATCCCGGCAGCGTCTGGGACTACAATGCGTCCACGGCTTCAACTCCGCCGGGCACGCACGCGCTGCTCTTACCCGGCAATCCATTTGTCAACTACGTGGACAGCGAGAACTTCATTTACGGCACGTCGGATCTCCGTGTTGTTCCGGCATCGCCCGCCTACAACGGTGGTCATCCGGACATTCTCGATCTCGACGGCAGCGTTTCCGATCTCGGCATCTATGGCGGCCCCACGCCCATGGTGGACACCGGCGCTCCAGCCTATCCATTTGCCATTACGGTCGCCACCAGTCCCGCGACGGCTTTGGTCGGAACGAACGTTGACCTGAATTCCGTCGGCCGCATCGGCCCGCAATACTGATGCGCCTGCTTGCAGCACTACTGCTGAGCGCGGCGCTCTGTCTCGCGCAAACGATAGTCTCCGCCGAATACTTCTGGGACACCGATCCCGGCTACGGCTCCGGAACGCCGTTGAGTATTGTGGCCGATGATTCCGTCAGCGCAAGCGCCGACCTGCCATCACTTTCGCAGTCCGGCTTTCACACGCTGTTTGTCCGCTATCAGGACTCTACGGGCCGTTGGAGCGAATCCCAAGGCCGCCAGTACTACTATGTCCCTTTGGCAAATGCGGCCGCGCTCGATTCCATCAATCTGGCGACTGTGAAGCTGAACGGAGCGACCATTCGCTCTCTGTCCCTGTCGCCAAACGATACCGTGCACTTCTCGGAGACTCTCGAAACGGATACCGTGACTCCGGGCTTGCAAAACATCTCGGTTATTTACACCACTGAGTCGGGCCGTCCATCCCGTGCGCGGAGCTCTTATCTTTTCGTGTTTCCGCCCGACACCGGCTGGAACAACCTCAAAATCGTAAATGCCGACCTCACGTTGAACGATATCCCCATCGGCACGATTGATCTCCCAGACAGCTCGCAATCAGGTCACGGCGTGACTCTGGGGACGGATACTTTGCCCGAGGGAATGCACAAGTTGGCGCTCGACTTTCGCGACGAACGCGGTCTCACCACCGGCAATCTCGACGGCTATTTCTATCTGTTCGGGCCACGCAGTCCCGGAGCGCCACTGTGGTTGACCGCCGCCGAGTATTACATCAACAGCGACCCCGGCGTGGGCAACGGCGTGCCCCTGACTCCCGACGATGGACTGTACGATGAGCGCGACGAGCAATTCACCGATTCTTTGAGCGGTCTACCCGTCGGCCTCTACATCGCTGGCGTCCGCGTGCGTGACAATCGCGGCATCTGGAGCGAAACGCAAGTGGACACGTTTTTGATCGCTCCGCTGCTCACGATTGCTTCCAGTGGCACAGACATCGTCCTGCGCTGGCAGCCCGGCGATAGCGGCGGCGCAGTCATGCACATTGAACGCGCACCCTCGACCGACGGTCCTTACACCGAAATCGCTACAACGACCGACGTGACATTCACCGACACGAATATCTTGACAACACTTGACAAGGCCTTCTATCAAGTTCGTCAGGACCTGAGCGCCCTCGCAAGGTACCGCCTCCCCGCTCGCTCCGGAATTCAGAGATAGTCGCTGCGGTAGGTCTGCATTTGCCCGAAACTAAGAACGATCTCCGCGGAGCAGTGGTCTAAGCCCAAAGCGCGATTCCCCGCCGGAGTTCGCAGCTTGACGGCTCCAACCAGTTCCTCTTTCCGCTTTCGCGGCAAACGGGTAGGGGCAACGGGCCCATGTCACCCAACCACCTCAAGGCTGCACGCCCACGCGTCGCAGCCTTTTTCTTCGCCCACGGCCCGCCCCATTCACGCCACAACCCATAAAATCAAACAAATCAATTTGTTAATTTAGACTTGTGGCATTGGTGCCCCATATCATTCGAACCTGTCTTGCACAACGACATAGCATGTCGCACCGAAATCAAAAGCTCAAACTCAAAAATAACAGTTATTAAATACAATAACTGGATACCCGTGTCTGGTGTGGCACCGCACTTGCAAATATGCTCTCCGGCTCCTTGCTCAACTCCCTGTGTCTCACCTTTGATCTTCAACTTATCTTGCAGGTATGAAATGAATAAGACCGTATGGTTTTACGCCGCTCTGCTGTTGTTTGCTATCATGGCCTCCGCCGCTCCCAGTCGACCGTTACCGCCGCGATCCGCGCCACCAGCAACTCCGATTCGCAGTCCGCTATCTACCATCGTGAACATCCCCTGGAGTGACGATTTTGAAACTGGCGGCGCACTCTGGACAACTTCGGGCTTCTTCAATGTCACGGCCGATCCTCAGACTCACGAGGTGCTGAACCCGACGATTAACCCGACGATGGTGTCGCTGCCGGATGAGGGCTTTCTGCCGACAGCTCACAACGGCAATCACGTATTGTGGTACGGCGAAACCTCGACCGGCTCCTTCATCGGGTCAGACTTTGATCCCATACAAGGCAGCCATTCTGGCGGCACATCAAACGGCTCGAACACCGGCTGGGCAATCACGCCCGAATTTGATCTCACCAATGTCGGCGAAGCGACCCTGACTTTTTGGACATGGTGGGAGATCGAGGGTGTGGATGTGCCGTGGTTCGACCTGATGTTGGTCGAAGCATCAACCGACGGTGGTTCGACATGGTCGCCTGTCGGCTCTGGTCAATTGAATCCACTTGACGATGTCAACGCCGCCGACCATGTTGGCTACAGCTCCGGCGGGGTAGGCGAGCCCGGTGTTTGGGTTCACCACGCGTTCCAATTGAATCAATTCACCGGGAACCTCTGCGCGATTCGTTTTCGTTTTGACACCGTGGATCCACTGTTCAACGGCTTTCGTGGTTGGCTGATTGACGAAGTCTCCGTCACAGGTGCGGGCGATCCGCCGCCGGACATTTCGCACATGCAGCCCAATCGCGGCGACCGCGACAACTTGATCCACGTCCACGGCGACAACTTCCGCAGCGGCGCGCAGTTCTTCATCGGTGATCAGCTCTGCGTATCCGTCGTGCTCGCGGAAGACCTCGCGCAAATTATCGTGCCCAACATGCGTCGTGATGTCTATAACGTGACGGTCATCAATCCCGACGGCCTCGCGGGCGGATGCAACTTCTGTTTCACCGTGGACAATGTTCAGCCGCCGGAAATTCAGGGCGTTACACCGACGTGGACTTACATCGGCATTCCGCGTCTGATCACTGTAATAGGCGAACGTTTCAATCCCGGCGCTATCGTCACCATCGGAGGATTGCCCGTCACGAATCTGAACATCATCAATGATCAAACGATGACGTTCATGACTCCGCAATCCATCGGCCTTGGCGCGCGTGCAATTCGCATTGAGAATACGGACGGCTTGTTTGATCTCTGCTCTGGCTGTATGGAGATTCGGCCCTGGGCATTCGTTACGTCGCCAGACAGTCTGGTGATTCAAGCCGCATCGCCGCACATTCAACTCTATTGGACGCCCGCCGATTCAGGCAGCATGTACGGAGTCTTCAAAGCTGATCCCTCCACCGGTGAATTCAACATCCTCGAATCCGCGCTCTTCGACACGACCTACGTGGACAGCTTCGCGCTCGATTCTCCTGAACCGATGCAGTTTTACGTCATCCGCACATTCGCTCCATAGCAACACAACAGCAAGACAAGCAAAAGCCCCGGATTTTCTCCGGGGCTTCTTTGCATGCCGTCAAACTCAATTTCCCCAAAAGGCGGCCAAGACCAGTGACATCCTCAACCCATTTTCACGGCGGCACCCGCTGCGGGTGCCCCGCTGGCCAAGCGCCTCGAAATCCTGAAGCGCGGGCGCTAGCGGAAACTTGGTCCAGCGTCAACGCTGGCCAGCAACACCTCATTCTCCACAAACCACCCCTCCGGCGTCAGGCGAAAACACTGCTCATCAAGCACGCGCAGATGACTCGGCAAGCCCGCCGCCTTCTCCCACAACTTCCGCGCATGCGCGCCGCCCCATTCGTCATGACAGGCGCTCCACGAAATCCCCTCCTTGCGCCGTAAGCGCACCGAAATCCACTCTTCCCACCGTTCGCTTTCGTTGTTCTTCCATTCGCGATCCACGCACGACACGCCTGCCGCCGCGCGCTGTTCATAGTCGTGTAAATCGGCGACGTTGGCGAACCTCCGCGCATGTCCGTCAAACGAATGCGCCGACGGCCCGATGCCTAAATACGGCTTGCCTTCCCAATAGACCTGATTGTGTACCGAACGATAGCCTTCACGCGCGAAGTTGGAAACCTCGTAATGCTCAAAACCGGCGCGTTCCAGCGTCTCGTGCGTGAGCAGAAAGAGTTCCGCTTCAAAATCCTGCGCGGGCGGTTCGATCAGCCCTTGCTCCAGCCACCTGCCGTAAGGCGTGGCCTCATGATATTCAAGATTGTAAAGCGACACATGATCCGGTTCACAGGCCAGGAGCTGTTCCATATCACTCTGCCACTCTGCCATCGTCTCACCCGGTAACCCAAAGATCAAGTCAAGCGACAGATTCTTAAATCCCGCCGCGCGCGCGTTGCGTACCGTGTCAAGCGTCTCGCTGGCCGCATGATCGCGATACAGCAAGTGCAGCTTGCGCGCTGAGAACGACTGCGCACCCAGCGACAGCCGGTTGATCCCTGCGGCCCGCAGCGCCCGCAGGCTGTCGAGCGTCAGCGTCCCCGGATTCGCTTCCAGCGTCACCTCGCACTGCTGAACATCACCCATAATCGAAACGCCGTTCAGCAGGGCCCCGATCTGCTCGGCGCTGTGCAGACTGGGTGTACCGCCGCCAAAATAGACAGAGGTAATTGGTCCTTTGACCCAACTCGATTCCCGGGTGCAAACTGCCGATACCTCAGAGAGAATCGCCTCGCAGATGCGCGCCAAGTCGTCCCGTCGCGGCACTTTCTTGAAGAAATCGCAGTACGGGCAGAGCCGCCGACAGAACGGCAAGTGTAGATAGACCGCAACTGGCACTACTCTTGCCCTATATGGCAAATGCGATGGAGGGTCCCGCGCACTGTGGTGTAAACATTTGTTTTACTTAGCTAACTCGTTGCTCATATCGTCCGAGCGGGTCAATCCCGCTCCGTACGGGCAAAGAGTGCCCGTTTGAATTTGTCTATGACCCCAAAACTCAATCCAGCCAACATCCCCTCCGAGGAGGCGCAAGTCGCCAACGGGAATGGAGTGGGTCCGACGCCGCCAGCCGCCTCCCCGGCTGCCGCGCAGCGGGCGCGTGGGCTGGCGAGTCTGATTACGGGGTTATTGCATCGCGGTGATTCCGCGCCGACCGGGGCGCCTGCCGAGCAGGCCCCCGAGCTGCTGGACCTGTTGCTCGAAGGCCCCGACGGTTTAGTGGTCGTCCACCGTGAACGCGGCGAAATTGTGGAAGTTTCCGCGCGCTTCTGCGAATGGACCGGTCGCTCGCGCGACGACCTGCTTGATCGTCCCCTGCTGGCCATCTTCCCCGAAAGCGAACGCAAGATTGTGCGCACGCTCTACGAGGATGCGGGTGCCGGCGGCGTCCACGTCGTCGAGATCACGCCCTCAAACCCCGCGCTGAACACTCGATTGGTCGAATTTACAACTCGCCGCTCCGATTCCGGAGGCGGCGAGTTTGCGCTCTTGGTGGGTCGTGACGTCGGCGAGCGAGCCATGTCCGAGCGCTACTTGCGCACCGAACGTGACCGCCTGAACACCTTCATCCGCGCCATGCGTGACGGCTTCGCGCTGCTTGACGTGAACGGCGACGTGCGCTATGCCAATCCCACGATGGAGACGTTCTTTGAATCTTACGAGCTGCCTGTGGTCTGTCACCGCTGGCTCAAGGAATTCTCCAAAGATGACCGCACCGACTTGCAGGGCCTGACCTCGGCCTACGGCGGCAAGACGCTTAAGCTCGACATTGGCGACGGCCGCATGTTCCTCGTGACGCGCAGCTTCCTGTTTGAAACCGGCAAGCCCAGTCAGGTGATGCTGATGTGCAAGGACATCACCGAGCAGGCCATGATGGAAAAGCAGAATCATCTGCTGGAACTCGAACTCACCCGCGAATCCAAGCTCGCTGAGTTCGGCGTGCTGGTCGCGGGCATCGCGCACAATCTGAACGGACCTCTGACCGGCATTCTCGGCCTCTGTGACCTGATGAAGATGCGCGGCCTGGCGGGCAGTGAAATCGAGCAGATTCGCAAACAGGCCGGTGTGATGCGGGATCTGATCGGCAATCTGTTGCACAAGTCGCGGAACGAACGCGAAGTTGAGCCGCGCGATCTCGACGTGCGCGAAATAATTGACACCGAACTGCGCTTCCTGGAAGGCAATCTCTTCTTCAAGCATCACGTCACCACGCAGCTCCTGCTGGCCGACGATCTGCCCACGCTGTACGGCGTCTATATTGACCTGTCGCAGGTCATCGGTAATCTGGTGCGAAACGCCATTGACGCGATGTACGAAGCGCCCAAGAAGCACCTGACGCTCAAGGCGTTTGTGCAGGAGCGCTATCTCGTCTTGCAGGTCGCCGACACGGGCACGGGGATGAGCAAGGACGTGCAGGCGCGCATTTTTGAACCGTTCTACACCACCAAACCCAAACAGCATGAAGTGCCGGACGGCACTCCTGCGGGCACCGGCTTGGGTCTGTCGTCGTCGCGCGCGATTCTCTCGCGCTACGGTGCGATGATGGACGTGGAATCAGAACCGGGCATGGGCACCACCTTCACCGTCCGTTTTCCCATCGGCCGCAAACCCGACCTGCAACCTCGCCCAGCGTGACACGGACGAACTGACTGATGAATGGCGGCCAACGGTCGCCATTTCTGTTTCTGCACCTACGGAATCCACGCCCCCACCGAATCCGGCGACCACCACGTACCGTTTTCGTATTGCAGGCCGATGCGGTAGTAAGCCAACGCGCCGCTGACCGCCGTCGAGTCGTCGAAATTATTCGGGCAGTAGCCGTTTTGACAAGCCAGCATTCGAATCGTTGCCCACGAATCGGGCGTACCACGTCGCGCCCGAGCCATTTCCGGGGGGGGGGTTTTTCGCCCCCGGGGGAATGACTCTGCCGTCCGAGTACGAGATTGCCGCCAGATTGTCCACCGGCACAGGCTCCTGTGTCGTCAGATGAAGCGTCGGGCCCTCCCCCCCTCCCCCCCCCCCCCCCCCACCAGACCGACCGGCAAAACCCCTCCCCGGAGTCCCCCCGCATCGGTTGCACCTGACTCGTCCGCGCGAATCGCCATACGGATACTATCCACATTCGGCGATTGGCGGCACCATAGAATATCTATCCGCTGCTGATACGACTGTTCAAACAGAGTGTCAATCACCGGCGCCAGCGGCGCGGCCGCCGTGTCGAAATGCACGCGCGAAACGGTCTGAATCGTAATCGTTGGGCTGGCGTAGTTCGCGCTGTCTTCGGTCATCAAACTGACCCAAAACGTGATGCTAAAGTCCTCCGACATATAGGACGCGAAGTTGTTGTTAAAACTCGCCAACGGCAACCGGAAACTGCTGCCGGTCGGAAAGTTCACGACAGAGTATTGGCTAAAATCCCCATACTGCTGAATCCGTCTGAACAAACGCGCCTCCACAATGACACCTGGAATATCGGTCGTGACGTCGGCATAGAGGAACGTATCGCTCCGAAATCCCCACGGACAGGAGTAGTTCGTGGCGCCTGAATCCGTCAAGACCAGTGCCTGGTGAAGTGATTAGACTGATACGGCCCCCGAATCTCTTGGGTGTGTTGTTGTAGGTGTTGTAGTTGATATCGCCTTCAGGCGTACAGCTGGCAACAACCAGCATCAACCAGAAAATCAGAAGCAGCATGCGCATGATTAAACCTCAAAGTTAGCAGTGCATATATGTGTAAGATTGAAAAGAATTCTATCGCCTTGTCATCCCGTCAGGGATAGTACTCGCGGCGGCACCCGCTGCGGGTGCCCCGAACGCGCTTCCCGTCCATGTTCGCCGTAGCGCCCAGCTTGCTGGGCAAAATCCCCCAAGGCAATGTCGCAAATCAGGGAATTTAGCGCGGCAGAATATCGCGGTTATCACCGTAATAAAGTGTATTCATTCTGGATGTAGGGGCGGATGGCAATCCGCCCGTTCTGGTTTTGCCTTTGTTCTGATCGCGAGCGCGGAGAACAACGAGGGAGTCTGAGTTCACCCAATCTACCACCAACCCAACACAATCTCAAGTCTATTGGGTTTACCCTCCGCCTTCATACTTCATACTGCTGATTTCAGACTTCTCCGCCCCCCCTTGACTTTTGGCCCAAATGTTCATATATTATGAATCCTACCGCCTCGTCTCCCTCCTCCTAACCCCCTAAAAAACATGAATTCTCCCTCCATCCCCCCTCATCGCGGGTCGCCCGCAAACGCCCTCAAACACGGCCTCGAAGCCACCGATCCCATCTTCCTGTCCCGCCTGTCTCCCGATGAGCAAGCCATTCTCGAACGCCTGCGCGACATGCTGTTTACCCAACATCAGCCGCAATCCTCGGTCGAAGAACTCATCGTGGACAAAATCGCCATTCACCTCTATCGTCAATACCGCTTCTATCGCTTGGAACACCAAACGATTAACGCCGGCATGAATCTCGACAGTACCGGCCTGACGATGCTCCCCCACCTCGACCGCCTTTCCCGCTATGATTCCCGCATCAACCACCACCTCAACACGCTCTACCAGAGCTTGCGCGCCGCCCAACGCAACCGCAAATTCTCGTTATCCGATTCACAAGACAAAAATCAACCCTCCAATTCCTAAACCCTTCCGTTTCGACAATTGTGAGCGCCAAATCGCAAATACACGACTTAGACCCCCAAACGGCGCCGGTTGACTCTCGGGCGACAAAGCCGTAAATTCTGTTTTCCGCGTCCAAAACGAACCCTGAATAATATGAAGTTAGGCCTGGTTACATCCGGTGGCGACTGCCCGGGGCTGAATGCCGCCATTCGCGCCGTTGTGCGCACCGCCAACAACCGCTTCGGCTATGAAACCGTCGGCATCCGCAACGGGTGGAAAGGGCTGCACGACGGCGATATCATCCCCCTGCCCTCCAAGTCGGTCGGCGGCATCCTGAATCGCGGCGGCACCATTCTGGGCACCTCGCGCTTCAACCCGGTTCACGACCCCGACACGCTGGCTCATGTGCTGGAAAGCATCGCATTGCACCGATTGGACGGCATTATCGTCATCGGCGGCGACGGCAGCCTGTCCGCAGGCTACGAGCTGTCGAAGCACGGCGCGAAGATCATCGGCATTCCCAAGACCATTGACAACGACATCACGGGCACGGATGCCACGTTCGGCTTCTACACGGCGGTGCAAACGGTGACGAATGCGATTGACAGCCTGCACGCCACCGCCGAATCGCATCACCGCATCATGATCATCGAGACGATGGGCCGCAATTCCGGCTGGATCGCCGTGACCGCAGGCATCGCCGGCGGCGCCGACCTGATTCTGATCCCCGAGCGCCCGTTCAGCTGGGAGAAGGTCTGCCAGCAGCTCGTCACGCGCCATGAAATCAAGCGCTTCTCCATCGTCGTGGTGGCTGAAGGCGCCGTCGCCGAAGGCGAAGGCATCATCACCAGCGGCCAGTTGGACAACTTCGGTCGTCCGGTGTACGGTGGTATCGGCTATCGCGTCGCCCGTGAAATCGAACAGCGTACCGGCATCTCGACGCGCGTCACCGCGCTCGGCCATGTCCAGCGCAGCGGCACTCCCGTCGCCGAAGACCGCCTGCTCGCCACCACGATGGGTGTGCACGCGGTAGAAGCTGCGTCGCAAGACCAGTTCGGCCACTTCGTCGCCCTCCGCGACGGCCACTTGGTCACCGTCCCGCTC
The DNA here is from genome assembly GCA_016702305.1 of bacterium. Classification (NCBI taxonomy): domain Bacteria; species bacterium. Next base: position 232,879 of record JADJEH010000017.1, on the reverse strand, counting down.
TCCGAAATGAAGGGCAAGACGCGTTTCGTAGACGAACGCATGTACGAAATCGCCGAGATCTTCTTTGGGTAGTCCCCCAATTAGTGACCACCATTGCGCGCCGGCAGCGGTTAACACATTTGCATTCTGACATCTGGTTTTCAGATCTCATACATCATACTTCATACTTCGGAACTCTCCCATGCCAATTCGCATAGCTATTAACGGATTCGGGCGCATCGGCCGCCTGGTGTTTCGCGGAATTTACAATGATCCGCGCTTTGAAGTGGTCGCCATTAACGACTTGACCGACGCCAAGACGCTGGCGCATCTGCTCAAGTACGATTCGACGCAGGGCAAGTTCGGCGGTTCGGTGGAAGTGACTGCGACCGGATTTCAAGTCGGCAAGAATCACATTGAAGTCACCGCCGAGAAGGATGCCAAGAAGCTCGATTGGAAAAAGTACAACGCGGATATCGTGGTCGAATCCACCGGCGCGAAGTCGTTCCGCGACCGCGCGGGGATTCAGCAGCACATTGATGCGGGCGCCAAGAAGGTGCTCCTGACCGTACCGTCGAAAGACGAGATTGACGCGACGATCGTGCTGGGCATCAACGACCACGATCTTAAGCCCGAGCACAAGCTCGTGTCCAACGCGAGCTGCACGACGAATTGCGTCGCGCCGATGGCCAAGGTCATTCTGGACAACTTCGGCATCGAGCACGCGTTCATGACGACGATTCACAGCTACACGAACGATCAGAACATCCTTGACGCGCCGCACAGCGATCTGCGCCGCGCGCGTTCGGCCGCGGTGAGCATCATCCCCACGACGACGGGCGCCGCCAAGACCGTGGGCAAGATCATCAAGGAGCTCAAGGGCAAAATTGACGGCACATCGCTGCGCGTGCCGACGCCGACCGGCTCGATCACGGACCTCGTGGTCAATACGACCAAGCCCGTCACGATTGCCGCGGTCAACGCCGCGTTCAAGGCCGCGGCTGAAGGCCCGATGAAGGGCGTGCTCGAATACACCGAAGAAGAGCTGGTGTCGGTGGACATCATCGGCAATCCGCATTCGTGCATCTTCGACGCCAAGTCCACGATGGTCATGGGCGACAAGATGGTGAAGATCTTCGGTTGGTACGACAACGAGTGGGGCTACTCCATGCGCTGCGTAGACCTGCTGGTCATGATGAGTGCTTAAGCGCATTTCGTTCGCCAATCGCCAACGCATAAGGATGAATACCCATGAGCGACGCACCGCAGAAACCGTCTGAAATCAAAGAGAACCTGAACGAGGCCAAGGAGTCCATTGGCAAGCTGTGGGGCAGCGTGACGACCGAGACGCACTCCGCGATTGAGAAAGTGGCTGACAAGACCGGCAAGTGGTTCGAAGAGAAGAAGAACACGGTCACCAAGGAAGACGTCGCCAAGGCCGTGGACAAGGCCGAATCGGGCATCGAGAAGCTGCTCAATTCGGGCAAGGACTACGTCGTCAAGCTCGGCAAGCAAGCCAAGCTCTTGTGGGAGATGCTGCGGGCCAGCGCCAAGCAGGAATTTGACGTGCCGTGGGCTACTGTAGCCGCGCTTACCGCGACGCTGCTCTATCTGATCTCGCCGATTGACGTGATGCCCGATTTCATTCCGGGCCTGGGCTTCCTCGATGACGCGTTGGTCATCGGGCTCTGTTTGTCGCTGATTCGCGTGGACCTGAAGCGCTTTGCGGCGGAGCGCAATTTGAAACTAAGCGATTACGCGCTGGGTGACGACGGCAAGCCGCTGGACGACAAGCCGCAAGCATAGTTAGTGACGCGCAAGCGCAGGTTCGGTTTCGGCGCTCTGCTCGGCTGGTTCGCGATTCTCCCGAAGACGAAACGCGGCTGGCAATTCCTTTACCGCCGTTTTGCGTTGTGGCGCAAAATGATGGCGGAAGTCCTGCGCGGCAAATCTCGGACGCCCTGGGCGACGATCATCGCACTCATTGCGATTGCGTTGTACGTGGCCCTGCCGTTCGACTTGATTCCCGATTTCTTCCTGTTCTTTGGCTGGCTGGACGATGCGTTTGTCGTCGCGAAGCTCTTTTCACTGATGAAGTTTGATTTGCGGAGGTTCCTTAAATCCCGCCAGATTGATCCTGAACCGTTTGACTTACAAGATTAGAACGAGTAATCAAAACAAGCATTTGACATGAAGACAAAAACCATTCTCATTTTGGCCATCACCGCGCTGTTCGCGGTCTCTTGTGCCTGTGGCAGCAAGGCGTGTACGTCGTTTGGTGAAGAGCCGACCCTGAAGAAGTCTCACAACATCACCGAGCTGAACGCCAATCCGGCGGCTTACGTGGACAAGGACGTGCTGGTATCGGGCACGGTGGTGGATATGTGCAAGCACGCGGGCTGCTGGGTGGAAATCGAGCAGGCCGATCATTCGAAGATCCTGTGCAAGAGCATGGGTGACGTGGTGACGTTCCCGCAGGAGACGCTGGGCAAGCAGATCACGCTGCAAGGTACGCTGATGTATGATCCCAACGCGCCGGGCGCGGTGGAAGAGAAGCACGAGGGCGAAACGGAAGGCCACGCCTGTCCGGCTCCGGCGATCATGGTAAGCATCAAGGGCGCGTCGGTAAAGGGACTATAGTTGTAGTACGCGGCGGCGGGTGCAAGCACCTGCCGCTGCGTTTCACACCCGATTTTTTCGCAGTGCTTCAGGCTCGTGAAGCAGGAGCTGCGCTATTTTTCGAGCCGCTCAATACATTCACGAATTGGAGTAACCGGTGCCTGCTGACAAGCCGACCCGCTATCGTTTGAAAGACAAAGAGAAGAAACACGTCAAGGCGAAGCCGCCGCGCGCGGGTGGCGCGGGTGCGGGACGTCCGGCCAAGCCCAAGTGGAGCGAGGGCGATGATCGTCCGCCGCCGCGCAAGAAATTTGATGATGGCGAACGTCCGGCGCGTGCGCCGCGTCGTGCGGCGGGTGAAGGCCCGGCGCGTGGTCCGCGTCGCGAGTTCGGTGACGGTCCGCCGCGTGGTCCGCGCCGCGAATTTGGTGACGGTCCGCCGCGTGGTCCGCGCCGTGAATTTGGGGATGGTCCGCCCCGTGGTCCGCGTCGTGAGTATGGTGATGGTCCGCCGCGTGGTCCGCGCCGCGAGTACGGTGACGGTCCGCCGCGTGGCCGTTCGACCGGCCCGAAGCGTGAGTGGACGGATCGTCCGCCGCGTCGTGATTTCGCCGACCGTGGTCCGCGTCCGGCTGGCGGTGGCAACGCCGAAGTCATGGAAGCGTTGACGCGCATCGAGACGGCGCTGAAGGACTTGACCAAGCGCATCACGCTCATCGAGAATCAGCTCGACGAAGTCTTCGCCGAAGAGTAGGAGCGGAACCAGTTCCGCCCGCGTGAGGGGACGGCACATTGTAGCGCCCAGCTTGCTGGGCAAAATCCCCAGGCGAGAGCGACACCTTCGTGCGTGTCGTCCTGCTGAACATCGTGAAACATCTCCCTGGAGACTCCCGCGGGATTCTTCAGGCCGCAGCGGCCTGAAGAATGACGACGCGAATGCTTTGCGACGACGGTTGCGGGGCACGCGCAGCGCATGCCGCCGCGAGATCGGGCGCCATGCAGGCAATACAGAACGGGCGGATGGCCATCCGCCCCTACAATAGAAAGACTAAATTTTCATCCCCCCGATGAACAAACTCACAATTGATCAGGTTGACTTAAGCGGCAAGCGCGTGTTGGTGCGCGTGGATTTCAATGTGCCGCTGGACGAGGGCAAGGTCACCGACGACACGCGCATTCGCGAGTCGCTGCCCACGATAAAGAAGATTGTCGCCGCCGGCGGCAAGGCGATTCTGATGAGTCACCTTGGGCGACCGAAGGGCAAGAAGAATCCGGACATGTCGCTGGCTCCCGCAGCGGTGCGGTTGGCGGAACTGCTCGGCAAGCCTGTGACCATGGCAATGGACTGTATCGGCGAAGAGGTCGAGAAGACCGTCGCCGCGATGGTGCCGGGACAGGTCGTGCTGCTCGAAAATCTGCGCTTCTACAACGAAGAAGAGAAGAACGACGCCGAGTTCGCCAAAAAGCTCGCCAAGCTCGGTGATCTGTACGTGAACGACGCGTTCGGCTCGGCGCATCGCGCGCATGCTTCAACAGAAGGGGTGACGCAGTTTATCAAGCCATGCGTTGCGGGCTACCTGATGCAGAAGGAACTCGACTACCTCGGCAAAGCTCTGGCCGAACCGAAGCATCCGTTTGTCGCAGTATTGGGCGGTTCGAAAATTTCGGGCAAGATTGACGTCATTGAGAATCTCATCGGCAAGGTGGACACGATTCTGGTGGGCGGCGGCATGGCCTACACGTTCTATAAGGCGCAGGGCGGCGAGATCGGCAACTCGATTCTCGAAGCCGACAAGATGGACCTTGCCCTCGAACTGATCAAGAAGGCCGCAGGCTCCTCGACGAAGCTCGTGCTCCCGCCGGACTCGCGGGTGGCCTCCGAATTGAAATCGGGTGAAGCGACCTCAGCGGCCGCCTCTAATCAAGTGCCCGAAGACATGCTTGCCGCCGATATTGGCCCGGAGACCGAGAAACTCTACGCCGACTACATCCTGAAGGCCAAGACGGTGGTCTGGAACGGCCCTATGGGAGTCTTTGAAATTGATGAGTTTGCGTCCGGAACGAAGGCTGTTGCGGAAGCCCTTGTACGGGCCACGCAGGCCGGAGCAATCACCGTAGTGGGTGGAGGCGACAGTGCTGCGGCGATGGAGAAGTTCGGCTTGGCAAGCCAGGTCTCGCACGTCTCGACGGGCGGTGGCGCAAGCCTTGAGTTCCTTGAGGGTAAGGTGCTGCCGGGCGTGGCAGCTCTGACAAACGCATAAAACACAATGAGTCGTCCGATCCTACTGGCCGCGAACTGGAAGATGAACAAGCTCACTGCTGATGCGGTGGGCTTTGTTCGCGAGTATGCCGCCAAATTGGCAGATTCGGCAGTCCCGACCGTTCTTCTGCCTCCAACGACGGCGGTGGACGCGGTTGCAAGTGCTTGTAAAGAGAGTGGTAAGGGCCCTTCTCAGCTTGCATTTGGGGCTCAGAATTGTTACTTTCAAAGTTCCGGCGCGTTTACCGGGGAGGTTTCCCCGGAGATGCTGGTTGACCTCGGTTGCCGCTATGTGGTGCTGGGGCACAGTGAACGCCGCGCGATTTTCGGTGAGAGCGATGAGCTGATCGGTCAGAAAGTCGCCGCCGCGCTGAAGGTGGGCTTGACGCCGATCTTTTGTATTGGCGAAACGCTTGCCGAGCGCAACGCTGGTCAACTCGAAACGGTGCTCACGCGGCAGGTTGAAATCGGTTTGTCACAGGTCGGCGACGATCAGCTCGAACGAGTGATTGTGGCCTATGAACCGGTTTGGGCGATTGGCACCGGAGTGGTCGCCACCCCGCAGCAGGCGCAGGACGCGCAGCGGTTTGTCCGCAGTGTGTTGGCCAAGCGAGGTGCGCACGCCGCGACGAAGATGCAGATTCTCTACGGCGGCAGCGTGAAGCCCGACAATTGTTTCGAGCTAATGACGCAGCCGGATATTGACGGTGCGCTGGTCGGCGGCGCGAGTTTGCAGGTAGACAGTTTGCTTGCACTGCATCGAGAATGCGTGCGGGCGACGGCCTGATTTCCAATTTCGATTTCCTAATTTCTAATTTGTTTTTCCCATGATTTACGGACTCTTAATCGCAATTCAGATTCTGGTGTCGGTTCTGCTGGTGGTCTCGATTCTGTTGCAGAACGCCAAGGGCGGTGGTCTGGCGGGTGTGGCGGGCGGCATGGGCAGCTCGACCGTATTCGGCGGACGTCAGGCGGCGAACTTCCTGCAGAAGGCGACGACGATTCTGGCCACGCTGTTTCTCGTGAACTGTCTGCTGATGGCGTTGCTTTCGGGCGGCAGCACGCAGCAGGTATCGGTGACACAGCAGGCGGTGCAGAGTGCGCCGATTGACAGTCCGGTTCCTTCCATTCCGGGCGGAACACAGGTGAGTCCGGTGACGCCGACCGAAACGGCTCCCGCGACAACTCCCGCGCAAACCGGTACGGCTCCCGCGACGACCCCGGCCCAGCAGCCGACGAACAGCGGTAACTAAGCAGCCCCGCTCCGCCATGCGCAACGCGCAAGCGGGAAACACGGCTTAACCAGCCGCCCGAGTGGTGAAATTGGTAGACACACTATCTTGAGGGGGTAGCGCCGCAAGGCATCTCGGTTCGAATCCGAGCTCGGGCACCCGAAACTCTGAAGCCCCGCGCAATTTTAGCGTGGGGCTTCGTGCTAACAGGAAGTCAGATGAAAATCTCGCGCCGGAAAGTTCACGGCAGAAAGACAGGCTCTTGGTTGTCTACGGTCTCATGATGCTGTTGACGGTTGCGCCGCTGGCTTGGGCGGACGCAGATGCCGTCGTGCGCTCAGTCTACGAACGTCTTCACCGGAATCCGGAAATGGGGCACGCGGAATTCGAAACGGCGAAGGTGATTCGCGCGGAATTGGAACGCGCCGGGTTTAGCGAATTCGTGGATGCGCCGTCGCTCAAGACCGAAGTGATCGCGGTGCTGCGGACGGAACGGCCCGGCCCGACGATTTGTCTGCGCGCGGAATTGGATGCGCTGGAAATTCTCGAAGATTCAACGCACGATCTCTGCTCGGTGGTGCCGGGGCGCATGCACGCCTGCGGTCACGATGCGCATGCGGCGATGCTGCTGGGCGCGGCGCTGCGGTTGAAAAACGACCAGCGCGTCAACGGCACGGTGGTGTTCCTGTGGCAGCCGGCGGAAGAAATCAAGGGTGGGGCGGATGATCTGGTGAACGACAGCACGCTGCACAAGCTCGGCGTTGAGAAGATGTTCGCACAGCACGTGTTCCCGGGATTGCCGGTGGGCGTCGTGCGGATTGCACCGGGACCAGTGCTGGCCGGAAGCAACTACTACAGCGTGACAGTGCAGGGGCGCGGCTCGCATGCAGCCTACCCGCATCAGGGCGACGACGTACCGTCGTGTCTGGCCAATATCGCGGCTGGATTGACCTCATTGCCTGCGCGCAAGATGAATGTACTCGAAGAGCCGTGCATTATGAGCGTCGCGTGGATTGATTGCGATACGTCGCACACGTACAATGTGCTGCCGGGCGAGTGTTCGTTTGGCGGCACGGTGCGCGCGTATATTGATATCGCCGATTCAATACAGAACGGCGGGACGATTGAATCGCTGATGACGCAGTACATCACCAATACGGCTGAAGCCTACGGCTGCACGGCGGCCCTGCGCTTGCGGCGCGGCGCTCCGCCAACGGTAAATAATCCGCAATTGTGTGATGCGCTGCTCGCGGCGGCGCACGAATTTCCGGCCCTGCGCGCGGATGGCCAGAGCATACAACGGATGACGGCTGAGGATTTCGCGTATTACACGCATGAGTTTCCGAGCCTCTATTTCAGTCTCGGCATAGCGCAAGACGGTCTTGGCGAGGGCGGCATCCACACGAGTGAGTTCACGATTCATCCGGACGCACTGGCGGTCGGCGCGGATCTGATGGTGTGGCTCGCGCAGTGGAGCACGCGGCGGTAGCATGAGCGGTTTCACACCCTTTCCCGAAACGCGCTGGACGGCGATCCGCGCGCTCAAAAGCGACGACAGTGCGGCGCGGCAATTGGGTTGGGATGTGGTGGCGCGGCTCTATTGGCGGCCCGTCGAGAGTTATGTGCGACTGAAATGGCGGGCGACCGAGCCTGACGCGAGTGACGCCACGCAGAGCTTTTTTGCCTATGTTTTGGAACGCGACACGCTGGCGAAGTTTGATCCGGACAAAGCGCGTTTTCGCACGTTTCTGCGCACCTGCCTTGAGCGCTTTCTGATCAACGAACATAATGCGCAGACGGCGCAGAAGCGCGGCGGGGGAATGGTGACGTCTTTGGAGACGGCGGGCGCGGATGGCGCCGCGCTGGATCCCGCCGATCCGGAACAGCTTGACGAGCTTTTCGAGCGGGAATGGCGGCACAGTCTCTTCGCGGCGGCGATTGCGGAAATCGAGAGCCTGTGCACGACTGACACGGCGCGGTTGCAGTTTGCGCTGTTCCGGCGTTATGACGTCGAGCGCGGCGCGGCGGAGAAACTGACGTATGACGACCTGGCACGGGAGTTTAATCTCAGCGTGACGGCCGTGACCAACCACTTGCACGCGATCCGGGTCAAAGTGCGGCTGGCGCTGCTGGAGAAATTGCGCTCGATAACGGCGAGTGAAGCGGAGTTTTTGGAAGAATCGTATGCGCTGTTCGGCGCGCGGGGCGGGGCGCGATGAGAATTCCGGATGACGCGCTGGACCGTTTGAGCGTTGCGCTCGACGAGCCGGATCTGTCCGGCACGCGTTATCGCCTGCTCGAGCCGCTCGGTCAGGGCGGCATGGGCAATGTGTATGTGGCCGAGGACACAACGCTGCGCCGCAAGGTCGCGCTGAAAGTGCTGCGCGTGGCGGATAGCGCGGGTGAATTGGCGGAGCGGCTGCGCGCGGAAGCGCAGGTTGCGGCGCGGCTCGAACATCCGGGCATAATCCCTGTACACGACTTGGGGCAGTTGCCGGACGGCCGTGTCTATTATGTCAGCAAGCTCGTGCAGGGTCAACGACTCGACGCCTTTGCGGCGCAGAGCGAATCGGTGGCCGAGCGGCTGCGCGTTTTTGTGAAGATATGCGAAGCGGTGGCCTATGCGCACAGTCAGGACGTTTTGCATCGCGATTTGAAGCCAGCGAACATCATGGTCGGCGATTTCGGCGAAGTGCTGATTCTCGATTGGGGCACGGCGCGCGGACACAGTCAGCATGGTGCGCACACTGCCGGTCACGGAACGCCGGGTTATATGGGGCCGGAGCAGATGCGCGGGGAGGCGCTCGATGCACGCGCCGATGTCTTTGCACTGGGTGCGACGCTGGCGCACATCTTAACGCGCGTGCCGCCGACGGATGACGCGTTTCCCCGCGCGGTGGGCAGTTTGCCGCGGCCCTTGCGCGCGGTCGTTGGAAAGGCCATGCATCCGGACTACACGCAGCGTTACGCCGGAGCGGTTGACTTAGCCGCGGATGTCGTGCGCTATCTCGATGGCGAACCCGTGGCGGCGCAGCGCGAAACACCTCTCGAACGCGGGGCGCGACTGCTCAGCAAACATCGGTTTATCGTTATTATCCTCTTAACATACATGCTGATACGACTCATTTTCTTTTTGGCCTTGCGGCGCTAAAGGGCTCGGTGGATTTGCTGTATTGATGATCAAGCGAAGGCAACTCAACATCACGGAGGCAATATGTCGAAACCCCTGCTTGGGATCATTCTCGGGACGGTACTGGGTGCGTTTGATGGTATGACGGCGTGGTTCACGCCGGCGGTTCGCGACATGCTGGCGGGGATCGTCATGTGGTCGTCGGTCAAAGGCCTCCTGGCCGGGCTGATCATCGGCTTCTTCTCACGGAAAGTGAACGACATGACCAAGGGGATGATCTTTGGATTCATCGTCGGTCTGGGATTGGCTGCGATGATTGCCGCGATGCCGGGGGAGAACGGTGAGCATTACTGGTTCGAGATCATGATTCCCGGTTCGCTGGTAGGACTGATTTTGGGTTGGGCCACGCAGAAGTACGGTGCAAGACCTGCAACCGCTCGATAAGCCAGGACACAGCAAGCAACACAGAGGAGACAGCGATGGGCATGCCAGTCGTTCACTTTGAGATCATTGGTCAGGATGGCGCGCAATTACAGACGTTTTACGGCGCACTGTTCGGTTGGAAAATTGACGCCAACAATCCGATGCAATACGGTTTGGTGGCGGCGGAAGAGAAGAGCATCGGCGGCGGCATCGGCGCAGGCGAGCCCGGCGGCAAGCCGTATGTGACGGTGTATATCGCGGTCGAGAAGATTGATCCGGTGCTTGAACACGTGACGAAGCTCGGCGGCAAGGTGGTCATGGGACGTACCGTGATACCGGGGATGGTCATCATGGCGCAGTTCACGGACCCCAGCGGGAATCTGATCGGGCTGGTCGAAAACGAGATGCCGGCGTAGGCGACAACCTCCTTCGCCCCTGCGTGCGCGGCGGGCGCGGATCGGCCTGGAGACTCCCTCCGGGCCGTTTGCGTATGCGATATGACGCAAAACGCAGGCAGTTATTCATGGCTGTGCGCAGCTCCTGTGCACGTTGTTCCCAATTTCAAACATCACTGCCCCACAGCACACGCCGGACAGGCCGAAAAGCAAAAATGAGTTGCGAAGAGCGAATGAGGATATTATCTTATGGGTCTGAGGACGACGTGAACATCGGGGCGACCCACATTCAGCGGACAGGGAGGCAAGTCTGATGCGGCAGTGGCTTGTCTTCTTGTATTTGGGGTGTCTCGCGTGGGGCACGTCGTTCTTGTGGATCAAACTCGCTCTGCGCGAAATTGGTCCTATGACGATGGTTAGCTGGCGGCTGATCTTCGGCGCCGTTGTGACATACTTGATCGTCAAGTGGAAGCGTTTCGATTTGACGTGGTCGGGTCTGACTTTTTGGCTGCCGTTCGTGCTGGGGATTACCAGCGTGGCGATTCCGATCAGCTTGATTGGATTCGCGGAAACGCGCATTGACTCGGGGCTTGCGGGTGTCTTGAACGCGACTATGCCGCTGTGGACGATGGTGCTCGCGCACTATTTTCTGCACGACGAGCGCTTCACGCTGCCGAAGCTCGCGGGTCTGCTGTCCGGCATCGCGGGCATTTGGGTGCTGATGAATCCGGATTTTGGCGCGAGCACCGATCTGTTGGGACAAGGTGCGATGATCACCGCGACGTTCCTGTACGCTTCGAGCACGGTCACGCAGCGAAAGTTCTTGCGCGGTCTGCATCCGCTGCAAACCGGTTTGCCGATGATGCTCGGCGGTTTGATCTTCATCATGACGGCGGCGCTGCTGTTCGAGGACAAGTTCGTTCCGCGCGAAACGCTGACGTGGCTGGCGTGCGGCTGGATGGGGATATTGGGGATGGCGCTTTCGACGGTCGCGTGGTTTTACCTGCTCAATCAGTGGGGCGCGACGCGCACATCGTTGACGACGTTTCTGTTTCCGCCGACGGCGGTGCTGCTGGGCGTGCTCTTTCTGGATGAACCGCTGCACTGGGACATCGTGGTCGGCGGCGGATTGATCATCGCGGGGATAGCGCTGGTGAATTGGCGCAAGTCCGCGTAGCGCGGTTTGCGGTAACGGCCGTCCTGGCGCATCATAGGATAAGATTTCATATTTCATACTTCATAATTCATATTTTCTTTCGGAGACAATACGATGAAACGGTCCCCAATGTTGTTGACGCTTGTGATACTGTGTTGCTGTGCGGCGGCGAGTGTCGCGCAGATTTCGCAGGGCGGCGCGCCGGCGAGTTTGTCTAACCCGCTGAATGCCGCGCTGTCGCGCACGCTGCCCGCGGTGGATCATGCGGCGCTGCTGGCCGAAGACGCGCAGGAAGGCAAGGATGTGGCGCTGCGGTTCGGTTATCCGCACGAAGTGAATTTCAATTTGGACAATAGCGGCACGTGGGAAGACACGAAAGACGGCCGCGTGTGGCGGCTGCGCGTGGAGTCGCGCGGGGCGTATTCAATCAATCTGGTGTTTGACCGGTTTGACGTGCCCGCCGGCGGCCGACTGTTTATCTACAACGACGCCTACGACTACGTGATTGGCGCGTTCACCGAAGCGAACGAAGCGCCGTCGGGCGATCTGGGCACACAGCCGGTGCCGGGCGACGCGATTACGATTGAGTACATCGAGCCGTACGAAGCACAGGGGCAAGGCGAGCTCTCGATTATGCGCGTCGTGCATGCCTATCGCAATCTGTTCGGCCGCGGAGCAGAGAATCCGCTCGACAATTATGGCGATAGCGGAACCTGCAACAACAACGCGAACTGCCCTGAGGGCGCGAATTGGCAAGAGCAGAAGCGCGGCGTGGTGATGCTGCTCACGAGCGGCGGTTCCCGCTACTGCTCGGGCTCGCTGATCAATAGCACTGCCAACGATGCGACGCCGTTCGTTCTGACGGCGAACCACTGCACGCCGAGCACCAGCGACGTGTTCATGTTCAACTACGAAAGCCCGGGCTGTCCGAACGTGAACGGACCGACCAATCAGACGGTGGCGGGCTGCCAGCTTCTGTTCAACAGCAGCGCGTCCGACGTATTTCTGGTGCGCTTGAACAGCAGCGTGCCGCTCGCGTACAATCCGTACTTCAGCGGCTGGAACGCGAATGACGCGGCGTGGACGAGCTCGGTGTGTATTCACCATCCGAGCGGCGACATCAAGAAGATCACATTTGACAATCAGGCGCCGGTATCGAGTACATGGTCGGGCACTCCGGCCAATTCGCATTGGCGCATTTTGAATTGGGACGACGGGACGACTGAGCCCGGTTCGTCGGGTTCACCGTTGTTTGACCAGAACCATCGTATCACGGGCCAGTTGCACGGCGGCACGGCGAGCTGCACGAACAACATTGACGACTACTACGGCAAATTTTCGCTCTCGATGACGAATGGCCTGCGCACGCATCTTGATCCGGGTAATAGCGGCGTGATGACGCTGGATGGATTTGATCCGCAGGCGGGCGGCTTCGTGCGCGGCACGGTGACGGACAACGTGACGACGCTGCCGCTTGCTGGTGTGACGGTGAGTCAGATTGGCGGCACGCGGACGACGACGACCGATGCCAGCGGTAACTACTTCATGCCGTTGCCGGACGGTTTCACGTATGATTTCGCGTTCAGCAAGTTTGCTTATCTGTCGGATACCGTCACGGGCATCGTGATTGTTGAAGGTGACACGGTGGTTGCGGATGTGAGCCTGACGCCGCTGCCGATTATCACTGTGTTGAGCGAAGATTTTGAGGACGGCGCGGCCGATTGGACGCACGCGGGCGCGGGCGGGACGTGGGTGGACGATTGGCACATTTCGACCGAGCGCGCGCGCTCGACGACACACAGTTACAAATGCGGCTCGAATACGACGGGGCAATACCGCGCGTTTAACGATGCGCGGCTTGTGTCACCGGTGATGAACAATCTGCCGGACGAGTCCGTGATGAGCTTCTGGATGCAGATTGAAGGCGAGACTTCGACGGCGTATCCGGATTCGGCGTATGACGGTGGTATTGTTGAGATCTCGGTGGACGGTGGCGCGTACACGCAGGTCACACCGACGCCGGGATACACGAACACGTTCCGCATTTTGTCCGGCGGCGGCGTACCAGTGCAAGGACCGATGCCCGGGCTGCCATGCTTTGCGACAAATCAGACGACGTGGACGCAGTACACGCTGGACCTCGCGGCGTATGCGGGTTCGAGCCTGCAAGTGCGGTTCCGTTTCGGTTCAGACAACAGCGTGCAGCGCGAAGGCTGGTATATTGACGACGTGCTGGTGCAGGCGGTCGGCACGGCTGATATCCCGGTGCCACAAGATCTCACGATCTTTGTGGATGGCGAAGATGTGGTTCTGCATTGGGCGGCGGACAGCAATCCGCTGTATCGAGTCTATTCGTCCCTTGATCAGAGCAGTCCTCTGCAAGTGCTGGAAGGCGAAACGGACCAGACGAGCTTTACGATCATTGGTGGCGCGGCCACGGATGAGATGCGCTACTACGTTGTGGTCGGCTATCAGCCCTAACCAGCGCTGACGCAGGCGCTTGGGACAATCGGAACAACAAGAACGCGGCGACCCGTCTGGGCCGCCGCGTTGCGTTTGGCTGTACCTCTTGGGCCATCCGGTCGTGCCATTTCACAAACTTTTATCAAGGTGAAAAGGTGTAGGATATGGAATAACAAGTCTTAGGGAATTTTTTTTGACCCAAGAAAACGCTTGACTTTGCGGCACGTGGACTCCTATATTTGAGATAACGGTTCCACGACAGGGAGGCTACGGGAGTGAAGCTGGCCGAAGTTCTGTTTGAAAAAGGGACGCGGGTCCATATGGCCCACGAGTCGGATCCGGTGTTGTCGGCGGTCGAGACGCTGGTCTCGCACAACATTGGTGCCTTGGCAATCCTCGATACCAGCGATCGGCTGGTGGGGATATTCTCAGAGCGCGATATTCTGCGATTGATCTCGCGGAACGCCGGTGAACTGGTCAAGCTCAAGGTGGGCGAGTTCATGACACGGGACGTCATCACGGGCAAGCCTGATGACACTGTGGACGAAGCGATGGCGACCATGACATCGCACAGGATTCGGCACTTGCCGGTGGTAAATCACAGCGGATTGGTGGGAATGATCTCGATTGGCGACCTGGTTAAGGCCCGGTTGGACGAGACAGAGTACCACAAGCAACAGATGGAAAACCTGGTCCTGGGAAGATATCCGGCGTAGACGAACGCGGGATCGCGCGACCAGTATGCAAAAACGCCCGGCGCAAGCCGGGCGTTTTTCGTGCAGAAGAAGCGCCCCCAGCCGAAGGCCGGGGGCTAAGTCATCTTGGCCGATTAGGACTACGCGTCGCCGCCGAGTTTGGCGCGCTTAATGAAGGCGCGGTACTTATCGGTGTTGGCGGCGATAGTCTTCTGCGGGCCGGTGAGCTTCAGGAAGAAATTCCCGGCGGGTGTTTCGAGCACCGAAGCGATCATGCGGTAGTTGGCCTGCTCCGTTGAGGGGCCGGCGCCCATCGTGGAGGGCAGCAGCGTACCGGAGATATCCGTAGTGATCACGAGAATACCATTGTCCAAGCGCATGGTGTCGGTCTTGGCGACCGAGGCACCGGGCTCGCCGTGCGGCCCCTTCATCTGGCCCTGCCAGCGTTCGAGGTTGGCCATGGCGCTGCCGCCGGTACCGGGGAAGTGGAACACGGCCAGTTCACCGTCGGCGTTGTCGCCGTCCGAGCGTGCGAGTGCGGCCTGGGCGAGGCGCATGTTCGACGAAGGCTGGGTTTTGCTCCATCCGGCCGGGAGGTCAGCCATCAAGCTGTTGACATCGAGTCCGGGACCAGAGGTCTCATGGGGATTAGCAGGTCGGTCGCCCATTTGCCGGTCGCCCATCGGACGTTCATTCATTTTCTGTTCATTCGGTGCTGAATCCGCTTTTTTCTGCGGTTTTTCGGGGACGCATCCCACGGCCCAGACCATACAGCACAATACCAGCAAAATCTTAAACATAGAAAGCCCTCGTTCAATTTGGAACGAGGGCTAACATACGCCTTTTCAGGCAGAATCGCAAGTAATTCTAAAGTTTGCTCATGATTCCCTGAGCGATCTGTTCGAGTGGGAGAATCGCGTCCACGCCGCCCCGGGCGATGGCCTCTTTGGGCATGCCGAAGACGACGCAGGAGCGCTCGTCCTGGGCCACCGTTCTGGCTCCTGCCTGTTTCATTTCGAGCATACCGTCGGCCCCGTCGGCTCCCATGCCAGTGAGGATGGCACCGACCGCGTTCTTGCCGGCCACGCGCGCCACGGACCTAAACAACACATCCACGGCCGGGCGCTGGTGGTGTACGCGCGGTCCGTCTTTGACCGCCACGGAATAGACGGCGCCGCTGCGCTCGAGCAGCATGTGTTTGTTGCCAGGAGCAATCAGCGCTAATCCGGGCCGGAGTGTATCGTGATCCTGCGCTTCGCGCACTTCAATCGCGCACAGGCTGTTCAGGCGGTCGGCGAACGCCTTGGTGAATTTCTCAGGCATATGCTGCACGATCACGGTAGGCGGCGCATTGGCGGGAAATCGTTGCAGCACATCACGCAGAGCTTCAGTGCCGCCGGTGGAGGCGCCAATGGCGATAATTTTGAGGGTTGTTGCCTTGAGTGATTCCATGGGCTTGACGGGTGTTCCGCCTGCCTCGGGCTGGGTGCGGATACGGGCTCGGGCGGCGGCTTTGACGCGATAAGTCAGCTCTTTGGAGAGCTCGCCGATCGAATAGGCTTCGCCGGGTTTACAGAGCACATCCACAGCGCCGAGGGCCAGCGCATCCACGGCCATTTCGCTGCCCTTGGGCGTGAGCGACGAGACGACGATGACCGGCATGGGTTTATGCTTCATCAGCTTGCGCAGGAAAGAGAGCCCGTCCATGCGCGGCATTTCGATATCGAGTGTGATGACATCAGGCGCGAGCGAGAGGATCTTGTCGCGGGCGACATACGGGTCCGGCGCAGAACCGACGACTTGGATTTCGGGATCGCGGGCCAGCTCTTCGGTAAGCACACGGCGCACGAGCGCGGAATCATCAACGACCAGAACTTTTACCATGGGGTGCGCTCAGCAGTTCGTGCGTTCTTGGACTTCGAAGAGCACCTCGGCCAGCGTGTCTTCCACATTCATGAGCAGGCGATGCATATCTTGGGACGACGGCGGCGGCAGCTCGTCGTTACCCAGCAGTTCCGGCGGGCTGAGGTCGAAGACGGGTTCCGCGCCGAAGAACTCGGTGAGTAAGTTGCCGCAGAGCATATTGAGCATTTCCTTGAGCACATCGCCGCGGCGCTGCGCCTGCTCGTTGGGATCCTCACTGGGTTCGAGGAGGTTATTGGCGATCATATCCAGCATTTCCGATGAGACGCGCAGCGAGACGCGTCCGGCGGCGGCGCCGCGGAACGTCATTGTAGCCGACTGATCAGGGTCGGCGAGCTCTTCGTTTCCATGCAGCGGTGCGACGGACAAGAAAGCCGAGGTCTCGAAGACGCGGCTGGCGCTTTCGAGAATGGCCTGCTCAGAATTGACCTGCATTGCTCTGCACTCCCAGGATTTGCTGAATCATGGCCGCGACTTCTTCGGGCGCGAACGGTTTGCGGATGTATCCTTGCACGCCGGATCGGCGCAGCTCTTCCATGCGGGTTTCGCTGCCTTCGGTCGAGACGATAACGACGGGCAGGTCGTGCCATTCCTCGCTGTTCTGAAGGGCTTGGACGAATTGCAGCCCGTCCATGACAGGCATGTTAATATCGCAGAACACGATGTCAGGCCAGAAGCCGTTGAGGGCATCGAGCGCAGCTTTGCCGTGTTCGGCCATGCGGATTTCACTGACTTCCACGCCGCACATGCGTACGGTGCGTTCCATCACGGTGCGCGTCAGCGCGGAGTCATCAACGATGAGTATGTTGTACGCCACTGTGAACGTCCTCAAATAGTTCCAGAGTACGAGGTAATTCCATCATAGTTTGCGCGCAGAGCGCTTCGAGCGAATGCAAGGTCAAGCCCAGCGCCTCCACGGAGGCGGTTTCGACCTGCATGTTCATGCCTTCCACTCCGAGACCGGTGCCGATGGTTTTGGCGACGGCATTGGCGATGTGAACGGCGTCAAGGGCCGGGCTGGCGATGTTGGCGCGGCGCGGCAGATGGTGCCACGTGATGCAGTTGGCCAACTCGTCGGGGAAGCGCCAGCGGCGAGCCACGAGTCCGCCGATCTGTGCATGATCGAATCCGAGCACCAGCCGTTCGGCGACGACATACGTGAGATGTTGATCATTCACGGCGCTGCGAATTTCGCGGCGGGACTCTTCATCCAAATGACGCGCGATGATCAACTTGCCGAGGTCGTGCAGCAATGACGCGGTGAACGCCATTGGTGGAATGGCAACCGTGGCATAGCGCGGCAGGAGTGACGCGGCGGTGGCGGCGGCGATCGAATGCTGCCACAATTCGAGCTCTTCCATTTCGTACGCGGGCAGCGGTCGCAGATAGCGCGGGCCCACTTCGCGGCCGACGGCGTCCTGCAAAATCCGTCCGGCGCCGATCTTCAGAACGGCTTCGCGCACGGTGTTCACCGGCGCGGGTGACGCGAAGTACGCGGAGTTGGCGAGTTTCAGACAATTTGCGGTCAGGGCGGGATCGTATTCGATCACGCGGCAGATGTCGTCAAGACTCGACTCGTCGTCGGCGATGATACCCGCCAGCCGGGGTACCGTCGGCGAGATCGGTTCAAGCCGTTCAATGTCAAGCGAGATGGCGGCAATGGAGATCACAATTCCACCTCCTGTCCGGCATTGGTGAACCACGTTTTGCCCGTGGCCAAATCAAGGTAGAGCGTGCGCGAGATGGTGCCGCCGACGTGCTCCCCCTTGCAGAGCAGACCTTCTTTCCAGAAGATCTTGCGCATGGCGGTGTAGTTGCGTTTGCCGATGGCGAAGAAATCCTTATGATCCACAAACTGCGCGCCGCCCGCGACTTTGACGATCAGCCGCTGTTTGGCCGCGCCCTGTTTGTAGAGCTGGGCGAGGAACAGCGGTATTCCGGTGTCGGCGAACATATACGGATTACCTTCCGCGCGTCCGGGGTTGACGGTGGAATCGGGCAGCATGAAATGCAGCATGCCGCCGATCTGGGTGCCGGGGTCATACACGGCGATCCCGATACAGGACCCCAGCGCGTGCGTGACAATGGAGTTGCCGGCTCCGCGACCGATTTTCATGTCGGCGACGCCAACGATCAGGCGTTTCGCCTGTGTAGTTGCAAGTAAGCTCACGGTTTCTCGTAAATCGTTGGTCTGACGTAGCGATATTCATGTTGGACACCGGCGAGACTCTCGGAGTGTCCGACGAACAGGCATCCACCGCTGCGCAGGAGGCCATGGAAGCGCTGGACGAGTCTGGCCTGCGTGGGCTTATCGAAGTAGATCATGACATTGCGGCAGAAGATGACGTCGAACGGTCCCTTCATTGGCCACTGTTCCATCAAGTTCAATCGGGCGAACGAGATCGTGGAACGCAGTTGTTGATTTACGGCGAAGAGTTCGCCGTCCGCGTCGCCGCGCTCTTTGGTAATGAACTTGTTGCGTAAGTCGGGCGGAATGTTCTTGATTCGTTCGGGGCCGTAGTGGCCGCGTTTGGCGATGCCCAGCACGCGCGTCGAGAGGTCGGTGGCCAGTATGCGCAGTTTGGTAGAATTGGGATTGCTCAAGTTGCCCATGATGCACATGGCGAGGCTGTACGGTTCTTCACCGGTTGAGCAGCCGGCCGACCAGACACGAATCTCGCCCGAGCGGCGCGCTTCGATTTTGGGCAGCAACTGGTTGGCGAGATAATCGAAGTGATCGGACTCGCGCCAGAAACTCGTCAGGTTGGTCGTGAGCGCGTCGAGCATCAGCACAAGCTCTTCTTGCGTCTGATCTTCGCGCACGATATCGAGATACTGGTCAAGCGTTGCGAGTCCGAGCGAGCGCAGCCGTTTGGCCAGCCGGGCGCTGACGAGTTCACGTTTGCCGTCAGTCAGATTGATTCCGGCCAGCGATTTGACAAGCTCGGAGGCTTTGCGGAATTCGGCGTCGCTGATCTTCAGAGATTGTGTCGCGCCGAGTGCCGTTGCCGTAGGATTTTTCATGCGGGGACTTCCGTTTCAAGCCTGCTGCCGGCCGTCGCCTGGGAGACTCGCAGCAGCCCTTCGATATCCAGAATCAAACTGATGCGGCCGTCGCCCAGAATTGCGCAGCCGGCGACACCGGGCATGCCGTCGAACATCTGACCGAGCGATTTGATGACGACCTGTTGTTGTCCGAGCAGTGCGTCGGCCATGATGGCGACGCGATTTGCTTTGGCTTCGGCGACGACCAGAATGCTTTCGGTCAGCGAGAGATTGGCGTCGGCGATTTCAAAGGCGTTATGCAAGCGGCAAACTGGCAGAAGCGCGCCGCGCAATTTGACCAATTCGCCGCGTCCGTGCACCGTAACCACATCCTGCGGCACGGGCCGCAGCGATTCGGTGATGGCGATTGTCGGAATAATGAAGCGCTGTGACCCGGCGCGGATGACCATGCCGTCAATAATGGCGAGCGTCAGCGGCAAGCGCACGCGGAAGACCGATCCTTCGCCCGGCGTTGAGTCAATCTCGACTGAGCCGCGGAGTTTTTCGATGTTGGTGCGGACTACGTCCATGCCAACGCCGCGGCCGGAAACGTCGGTGATCTTATCGGCGGTTGAGAAGCCCGGCAGGAAGATCAAATTATAGATTTCGCGATCCGTCATCTGCGCGGTGGGATCAATGATGCCGCGCTCGATCGCTTTGGACAAAATTTTGTCGCGATTCAGTCCGCGGCCGTCGTCGCGCAGGGTAATAACGACCGAACCGCCTTCGTGTTCGGCGGACAGGGTCACCAGTCCGTGGCGCGTCTTACCGGCCGCGATCCGTACGTCCGGCGGTTCGACGCCGTGATCCACGGCATTGCGGACCATGTGCACGAGCGGATCGGCAATCGCCTCGACCATGTTGCGGTCGAGTTCGGTGTCATCGCCGCACATTTCGAATTCGACGATCTTATTCGATTTGCGCGCGACATCGCGCACGAGCCGCGCCATTTTCTGGAAAGTAGGCTTGACCGACACCATGCGCATGGACAGCGCGAGTTCCTGCAAGCTGCGCGTGATCTTGGCAAGCTGAGCGACGTTCTGCACGAGCTTGCGGTTATTGGAACGCGAGATGTCGGGGTCTTGGCTGACCATTGCTTGAGCGATAACAAGCTCGCCGACCATATTGATCAGCGCATCGAGGCGCGACATATTCACCTTGACCGTGGCATCGGTGGGGGCCGCCTGCGCGTCGCTCTTGCGTTCACCACCAGCCGCGGGAGCCGCGACGGTTTCCGAATCGGTTTCGGCTGCCGCTGCGGCCTGCTCTTCGGCAGCGGCCTGCTCGGCACGCGCCGCGGCGCCGCCGGAAGCATGAAAGGCCGCGCGGACCTCTTCGGGATGCTCAAGTCGGTAAAGCAACGCCGCATAGTTCGGCGGTACTGGGTAGCTGCCTTCGGCGACGGCGTTGGGCAGTGATTGAATCATGCGACGCAAGAGGTCCATGGACTCAAACGCCAGATCCACGAACGGTCCTTCCAGCGCGAGGGTGCCTTTGCGCACACGGTCGAGCAGGTTCTCCGCTTTGTGGGCCAGTTCAGTAATGTAGTTGATGCCGACAAAGCTCGCGACGCCCTTGACAGTATGGAACGCGCGAAACACGTTATTGACGGATTCAAGATCGTCAGGTGCCGACTCCAGATTCATCAGGCCGAGCTCGATGTTCTGAAAGTGTTCGTCGGCTTCGTTGCGGAATTCGCCGACCAATTCAGTATCCACACCGGACGGAATTACGAAGTTGTCACCGCTGGTGCCGCTCAGACGCGCGCGCCGCTGTTCGTAAGGAAGCACATTTGCAGGATCAGCGGCGGCAACGGGTGCGGCTTCAGGTTCGGCAACTGCCGCCGGGAGCGATTCCGCGATAGGCGGCACGTCGTTGTCCTGGGCGACTCCGGCCATAAGATCAAGGATGCGCTGGGTGTTCAGCTTGGCCGAGCCCCCATTGCGCAACGCGGTGAAGCAGACGCCGAGATTATCTTTGAGCTCGAGCAGGGCATCGGTGACCTGCGGGTAGCGATCTACGGGGATATTATCCAGCGCGTCTTCAATCTTGTGAAGTTCCCGCGCGAGCTCATCCACGCCGATAATGCCGGTTTCGCCCTTCCATGTGTGAACCTGCCGCCGCAGCGCGCGCAGACCAGCCTCACCTTGCGCAGTGAGATTCATCGTTGCTTCTTCAAAATCTTCGAGCACAGAGCCCTGTGTGGCCAGATATTCGGCCACGAGATCCGCGGTGACGGATGAGCCGGCTGCCTGATTCTCGTCTCGTTCTAATTGCGAGAGCAAATTAAGGAGCGCCTGCAAATCCTCAGCCGTGGCTTTTTTCGTGGCGACCTTTTTGGCCAGCTTCGCCCCAGCCACGGCGGTATCGCGCAGTTGCGCGGAGAGTCCGGCGGCCTTGGCGTAGCCGTCGAGCATTGCCGCGACGTTCTTGGCGGCGGCATCACCCGGTGATAACAGCATTGCCGCTTCGGCGATGAGCGTAAGAGAATTCATGGAGTAGTTAATCTATGCGTAACGGTTCGTAATTTTGTTATGGCGGCGTCATCATTAACGCCCGGTCAATTTCGACGCGCATTTCGGACAGGATGTCTTCGCACGTCTTGCGATATTGTGTGCGGGCGGCGTCGCCCAGCGCGGCGGCCAATTTTGAGAGCGCGGGCAGTCCGGCCAGATCTCCGGTGCTGCGTAGATTATGCGCCAATCGCGCGGCGGTTTGATATAGTTCCTGATCGGGCAGCGCACCCGCCCGGCGCAATTCCGGAATGATCTCGTCGGCCAATTCGCGGACGCTGATGGCCGGGGCTGAGCCAGCAATAAGCGCTCGAATCTTTTCCGTGACGGTACCAATGCCGTACGGTTTGCTCAGCGTGTCGTGCGCGCCGAGTGTCCGTAGTTCAGCGATGATTTCATCGTCAAGCTCTTCGGCGATGGCCAGCAGGCGCACGCGGCCCTTCAGGAGGACATTGTTAGCGCGCCGCATAATCTCTGTGCCATCCAGACCGCTAATCACGATATCCAGCACGACGAGCTGAGGTTCACGGGATATCTCGTGCAGGGCCTGATAGCCGTCGGACACGACCTTGCAGGAGAGTCCCGCCGATTCAAGCGCGCCGGCCACCACCAACGCGGTGGCTTCATCCGCAAGCGCCAGCAGCACATCATACTCAGCGCGGCTGCGCATGACGGCATGCGGATCGGAGAAGTAGCCGCCGATGTAGGCGATCAAGTCCTCAGCGGGCAGCGGTTTTTGAAAGATCCTGAGCGTGCCCAATTTGCGCGCGGCCCGCAACTTCTGGGGATCGCGCTCCCCAGTGATCACAATCGAGGGGACGGCCTGCCCGCTCGCATTCAAACCTTGCAAGAGATCTGCGCCGGAGATTCCGGGCAGATTTAAGTCCAATAGCAGCATGCTTGGGCGGACGCGGCGGATCATCTCGAAGGCCATTTCGCCCGTGCGAACGACATGCACCACGTAGCCCGCTTGCAGGAGCAGGCGCTCCAGCATCTTGGCCGTAATCGTGAAATCTTCCACGACCATGATCGTCCGGCGGTCCTGCGCAAACACTGGTTGCGCGCTCAAGGCTCCACCCATGCGGCGCACGGTATCATGGAGCCGCGCGGTGGAGATCGGTTTGAGCAATATATCAATCACGCCGACTCGCAGGAGCTGCTCGACGAGCGTTTGATTGATCACAGAGCAAACAGCAGCCATCGGCGGCAACTGCATCCTGTTGGTCGAACAGAAGGCCGACAGTTCCAGTGCATCCCGTGCCGAACCGTCGCATTGCAGCAGGACACCGTCCGGCCGCACATTGCGGATCAGAGACTTCGCGCTTTCGATGTCCGGCGCGTAGATGACGAAAGCGCCGGATTCTTCGACCGTGCGGCCCAGCACCTTGGACTGAATTCCGCCATCGTCAATCATCAGGATCGAGAGCGATCCTGGGTCAACGGCTGCGACCGTCGGCTGCAGCGCGTCCAGCAGCGTCTTCAAGCGTGTTGGGTCCACGGGCTTACGCAAGATAGGCATGTCATGCGACCCGAGAACTTGATCAATCTCGCTGTCCGATGCGCTGGTGGTCAAGATCGAGGGCACGTTAGCCAGTTGCGGCAGTGCGCTCATCCGCTTGATCAGGTCCGCAGCGGTTTCGTTGGCAATGAACAGGTCAATGATCAGAACATCGGGCTTAGCGCCCTTGAGAGCGGCCATAGCCTCGCCCACAGAATGCGTGGCGATGGCCTGCCAACCCCACGGTTTGACTAAGCGGGTTAACCAGAGGGCAAGTAGCCGGTCGTCGTCACAAAGCAACAGGGTGCGGTTCATTGGACGGCAAGACTTGTCAGGTCGAGTGGTAGAATTCGCTGAATAGGGGCCATGTCGCGATTGGCCCAAGCAAACCCTTTGCCAGCTTTGTCAATGAAATCAATGGATTTAGCGTCGGTGACCCGCCTCGGGACGCTTAGCCAAACCCACACGAACGCAAGATAAGAGCCAATCATGTCATATCCGGATTTACGACAAATTCGCAACTTGCGAGCCCCGGTCGAATTGCCTATCTTTAGTATTTACTTTAGGCTCGAGCGCGGAAACTGGAGGGCGATGGAGTGACGAACGCGGGTTCAAGCTCGCTTGCGATCGTGATCGTAAATTATAACAGCGCGCCGGAAATTCTGGCGTGCTTGCGCTCGCTTGAGCAGAATTTCGCTTCGAATCGCTGCGAGATTATCGTCGCAGATAACGGTTCAACGGATAGCTCGATTGCGCTGATTACAGCGCAGTATCCTCACGTGCGCGTTCTGCTTCTCCATGAAAATCGCGGCTTCGCGGCGGCATGCAATGCCGGGATGCAAGCGGCGGTAGGCACGAACATCCTGTTGTTGAATCCGGACACGGAAGCCGACTGTGCTGCCGTCAGCGCACTATTCGGAGCACTGCAAGAGCATCCGCAGTGGGGCATTGTCGGCGCACGCATGGTGAATGGCGCGGGCCGGCCGTATCGCGCGGCGCGCCGCCTGCCAACCGTGCGCGACCTGGTCTTTTCGGCGACAGGGTTGGCGCGGCTATTCCCGCACTCGCCCTATTGGAACGGCTATCTGTATGGCGAGCGCGCGCTTGAGAGCTTGGATGAAGTGGAGCAGGTGGAAGGGAGCTGCCTGCTGATTTCCGCGGCCGCTCGGCAAGCGGTCGGAGACTTGGATGAACGTTTTTTTATTTTTTTTGAAGAGGTGGATTGGTGCAAACGCGTGCGCGAGGCGGGATTTGAGATTCATGTTGTGCCTTCGGTTGAAGTAAAACACCATATCTCGACGACCATGGGCCGCCACTACGAACGGACGCGGGAATACCACGCGCAGAGCGCCATGGCCTACTTTCGCAAGCACCACGGCGAATCCGGCTACCGGGCATTGCGCCGGGCGATGCGGTGGGCGCTTATGCTGCGCGCCGCAATGACCGGACTGCCCGCGTTACTGAATATCGGCAATATGCGCCGCCGGTTCTCCGGAACACTGCGCGAATTAGCGACCTACCGAAGAGGATTGTCGGCGTGAAAGTCCTGCACGTCATGAACGGCCCGAACTGGGGCGGCTCGTATCGCTTTGTTTCGCAGCTTTGTGAGCGGCAGCGCTCCTTTGGCGTGGATGCCTGGGTTTGCTATTTGGAATGCGGATCAGCGGCACAGCGCGTGGAAGCTCTGGGAGCACCGGTGCTATCATACAATCCGTCGCGCAAGTATCCGAACAAATTAGCGCGGTGGGCCGATCTTGAGCAGGGCTACGAGCGAATTGTTCGCGAGTTCAAGCCTGAACTGATCAACACGCATCTATCGTTGTCGCACGTCTTGACGGACCGCATTCGGTCGCGCATTGCTCCGCACAAGTGGGTCGCGCTGGCGCATCAATCGTGGCGGCAATTTGGCTACAGTCACGATGTAATGAAACGGCCCTGGCTGAAGTACTTCATGATGATGCGGCACGGCTTGGGCGACGCCTGGTTCACGCGCAAGGCTGACCGCATCACCACTGTCTCGGACGCGGTGCGTCAAGATTGCATCAAGGTCGGGATGGGGCGCACGCGCGTGACCAGTATCCTGAGCGGAATCGTCCTGAACGACCCGGCGGACATGCCTGACTTGCGCCCGCTGTGGGGAATACCGCGCACCAGCCGCATCATCGGCACACTCGGCTACTTCGACCCGCGCAAAGGTTTTGATCTGCTCCTTCGCGCCTTCATGCGGATTTCCGATCGTCATCCCGACGTGCACGTAATCATCGCGGGCGGCGACCTGTCCGGCGATTCCGAATATCGGCGGCGGTTACTGCAATTGCGCAGCGAATCTCGCTGTCCCGACCGGATTCACATACTCGGCGAGCAGCGCTCCGGCGCGGAGTTCATGTTCAATGTAGACATCTGCGCGATTCCCTCGACAGAAGAGGCCTTCTCTCTGGTTGTTGTCGAAGCGATGCAGTTTGGCAAACCGGGCGTCATCACCTCGGGCGGCGGGTGCCGCGAGGTCTGTCGGCACGAACAAGAGGGTCTGGTTTTCCAGTCGCGAAACATCGCCGACCTTGCGAGGCAATTGGATCGCATCTTGACGGACCGCGCCTTGGCCGAAAGGCTCGGGCGAGCGGCCCGTGCGCGTGCGCACACTGAGTTGACTCTCGATCGTTGCGCGCAAGAGCATATCCGGGTGTACGAAGAGGTGCTCGGCCAGCGGGCCGTCCGCGCGATGCAAGGCTCAGTATCCGGTTGAAAGTCCTGCACGTCATGAACGGCCCGAACTGGGGCGGCTCCTATCAGTTGGCCGCGCTGCTGTGCGCCGCCCAACAGCGGCTCGGCGTGGATGCGCAATTGTGCTACCTTGACGGAAGCACCTCGGTCGCCAAAGCGGAAGCGCTCGGCGCCAAGGTGCTGGCGTTCGACAATCCGCAAACGAATCTGTCGAAATGGGCACGCTGGGCGGGGGCCGAGCGCGGCTATGAGAGAATATTGCACGACTTCTCGCCGGACGTCCTGTGCACGCACCTGTCTCTGTCGCATCTGCTGACGGATCGCATTCGCAAGCGCGTGCGCAGATTCGTGTGGATTCCGCATGTGCACCAACCTTGGACGAGCTTCGGCCATGGCCCGGATAGCTTACGCCGGCCGTGGTTGCGGCACTACTTAAACTTTCGTCACGGCCTGGGTGACGCTTGGGCGACGCGTGCTGCGGACCGGATTACGACGGTGTCCGATTACGTGCGGAATAGCTACGCCCAAGTCGGCATGTCGCGGTCACGGACGACGACCATATATAATGGTATCACGTTAACCGACCCGGCGACGCTGACCGATCAGCGAGCAGCTTGGCGTGTACCTGCGGGGAGTCGCGTGATTGGTGCGTTGGGATACTTTGCACCGGTCAAAGGTTTCGATCTGTTGATCTCCGCCTTTGATCGCATTGCGGGAAGTTATCCCGACGCTCATCTGGTCATTGCCGGCGGCGACGTCGGCGGCGATACGCATTTTCGTGAGACATTGACGGCCCAGCGCCAGGCGAGTGCCTTCGCCGAACGCATTCACATTGTGGGCGGCCAACGCTCGGGAGCCGATTTCATGTTCAACGTGGACATCTGCGCGGTGCCGTCCCTCGTCGAGGGATTTTCGCTTGTGTTAGCCGAGGCCATGCAATTTGGCAAGCCTGGCGTGGTCACTTCTGCCGGGGGTTGCAGGGAAGTTTGCCGCCACGAGCGCGAAGGGTTTGTGTTTGAATCAGGCAACGTGCGCAGTCTGGCCGGGCAGCTCGAGCGCCTGCTGGCAGACCGAACGCTGGCGGCAACTCTTGGAAATGCGGCAGCTACGCGCATTCGGGCGGAGTTTACGCTGGATCATTGCGCGCGTGCGCACCTCGCGGTTTATGAGCAAGTGACAAAGGAAACGGCAAGGAGATAAGTGGAAAGATAGTTGCATCCATACTGGTCGGCGATGGGTCTGCTCTCATTACAGTATCGGCTGAGGACTGCCGATACCCCGTTCAGGAGAGCGCCCGTTCGCGGTGCTCCGCAAACAATTGCGGACCGTACAACAGGAACTTACACAATATTAGGGTGAGCGCACCCGATAGCCTGTTCAGACCAGGAGGATGACTTGAAGATCGCAGCAATCGTACTAAACATTTTGACGTGCGTGGTCCTGCTGACCGCGACGTCGGCGCAGGCCGGTTCGGACGCCGCCATGAAAGCACTGTGGCAGCGCGCGGAGCAGGGGGAACACCTGACTTCGGCGGAGAAGGCTGAACTTGAACCTTTCGTTCGCGCCATGGAACGCCGCAGCCCGGAGACCATTGACGCAGTGGGTGGTCCCGATGGTTACGGCTATTATTATGTGGACAATCAGAATAGCGACAGCACCACCTACTCGTGGGTGGAGCTGCGCGGGGACGCCAATGCCACATGGGTGGACTTCGAGGACGCCGACGATGGCACGGCGGCGGTACCGTTGAGCTTCTACTTTCCGTTTTACGGGGTGAACTACACGTCGCTGTTCGTCTGCGCGAACGGCTTTCTCACGTTCACGGAAGAGCGTAGTTCGGCGTTCAACGCGTGTCTGCCGGTGGCGAGTCTCGGCGGCCCGGCCATCGCCATGTTCTGGGACGACCTGCATCTGTACTACGGTGACAACAACGTCAACAACAACACGGTGGCGTGGCGCGATTTCGGCGACTACATCGTGATTCAGTTTGACGAAGTCGGTCACTACGGATTCCCGCAGCGTCCGGACGACCATTTCACATTCGAGTGCATCCTGTACGCGAACGGCAGCGTGAAGCTGCAATATCAGGATATGAACTACGACCAGCACGCCAACGCTCAGACCATCGGCATTCAGCAGAATGTCGGCGGCACGGCGTTGGAATATGCGTGCAACAGCGGCTCGCCGCTTGACGGCCGCGCCGTGTGGTTCTATCGCGGCGGTTACGGTTCGCTAATGGGCAACGTCAGCAGCGGCGGCCAGCCGGTCTATCGCGCGACGGTGAAGCTCGTGGAAGCGGACCTCTACGCCACGACCGACGGCAACGGCAACTACTTCTTCCCGATCGCTCCGACGGGAACCTACACGGTGACGGCGCGTATGTTCGGCTACACTCATCAGACGCACTCGAACGTGACGATTCAAACCAATCAGTGGTCGAACCGGACGTTTTCGCTGTCGGTGGTTCCGGTCGTGGAGTTCACGGCGGCAGATTTGAACATGACGATTCCCGACCGCGACACCGTATACGCGGAGCTGGACGTGACGGACAATGTCACGATATCGGGCTGCGCGGTGCGGATCGAGAACCTTGCGCATACGTATGTTGGTGACTTGATGCTGTGGCTGGAGAGTCCGTGGGGCGAGCGCGTTGAACTGTCGAACCGCAACGGTGGGAGCGGCGATGACATGCTGGATTGTCAATTGGATGATCTGGCGGGCATGCCGATCGCCAGCGCTGCCGCGCCGTTCACGGGCCGCTACTGGCCCGAAGCCGAACTGGCGTCGTTTAACGATCACCCCTCGCGCGGAACGTGGCAGCTTGTCTGCTACGATGCAGCGAATCAGGATCAGGGGTTGTTGAACGACTGGTCGGTGCATTTCACGGGAGCGCAGGTTCCCGAAGGCCGGGTCTGGGGCTATGCGACGGACGAATCTGAAAACGCTCTGCACTCATGCCACGTTACGTGCGATGCGGCGGGCGTAAGCACGGTCACGGACGCCAACGGCTGGTGGGAGCTCTATCTGCCGGTCGGAACGTGGACGATTGACTTCGTGCGCGACGGCTACTGCGACACTCAACTGGCTAACTACGCTATGGTCAACAATGCGGACGTTCAACACAATGTTGAGCTCGGCGCGCCGGACGGCCATGCGAGTGTGAATCAGCTTGTGCAGCAAGCGGCGGGCGGCGGCATCTTCACGCAGGCCTTCGAGTTGGTCAACGACGGCGATTGCGATTGGAGCTATTCCATTGACGTGCTTGCCGGGGATTGGGTCAGCGTATCGCCGGAGCCGGGCGTAGTTCCGTTCGGCGCGAGCGCGACGATTACGGTGACGTTTAACTCGAATGGTCTGCCGGCCGGGTTGTATACCGGTGAACTCGACGTGCGCCATAGCGGTATTTCGGATCGCATCACGATTCCTGTGACGCTCGATGTGGCCACACCGGCGGCGCCGCTGCCAACGATTCCGGCGGTCTATGCGCTGCGCGGCAACTATCCGAATCCCTTTAACGGTCAAACCGAGATCGCCTTCGACTTGCCCAGCGCGGGTCATGTGACGATGTCGGTGCATAACTTGTTGGGTCAACAGGTCGCCACGATTCTCGACGAATCGCGTGCCGCCGGTTACCATACGGTTTCGTGGACCGCGCGCAGTGCGCAGGGCCAGGAGCTGACGACGGGTCTTTACTTCCTGCGTGTGAACATGGGCGGCCGCGACTACGTCACCAAAATGGTGCTGGCGCGCTAAGCCGCAAACGAACTGCATGAAAAGAAGAACGGGCCACCTGTGTTGTGGCCCGTTCGTTTTTGCGGGTTGCATGTTGGTTGGAAAGTCTCTATCTTGGCAGCACACTTACCGGGGATACCGTATGGCCGCAGAACCGTTTCTCTTTCCGTATACGATCAGCCTGCACGACAGTGACGCGGCGGGGATCATCTTTTCGGCGAACCTGTTTCGCATCTGTCACGAGGCCTACGAGGCGATGATGGCCGAGTTGGGCTACAGTATCGGCTATCTGCTTAAACAGCGGCCGTTCGGCCTGCCGCTCGTGCATCTGGACGGCGATTTCATCAAGCCGTCGCGCGTGGGCGATCATGTCACGATTGAGGCGCGAGTCGTTGAGATGAACCGCAGTTCGTTTCGTGTTGAATATGCGCTGCGTACGCCGGACGGTTCCACGTGCGCGCGCGCGGCAACCGTACACGTCTGCGTGGAAGTGAAGACCTACAAATCCACGCCGCTGCCCGACGACTTTCGCCAGGCCTTGAGCCGTCACTACCTACCCGAATAGCCGGCGCGCGGCAACGTAGTCCGGTTTGCCGTTTGGAAGCAGCGGGAGGGCCGTGACGCAGCGCACGGCGCGCGGCAGTTTGTGCGGCGCAAGCAGCGCACGGAGCGCAGCGCGCAGCTCCGCAAGTTTGATGGCATTTGGGGTCTCAATAACCGCGCCCGGAATCTGTCCCCACTCAGGCTCGTCCAAGGCGATGCAGAGGGCATCGCTCACCGGCGCGATGGCCCGCAACGCCGTTTCAATTTCATCGAGCGCGATATTCTCGCCGCCGCAGACAATGATTCGATCCCGGCGTCCGACGACATGCAGGCAACCTGCCCAGTCAAGATAACCAGCATCTTCCGTTTGAATCCAGCCTGCACGAAATGTGCGGGCTGTTTCATTTTCATTTTCGATGTAGCCGCTGGCGGCGCCGCTGCTTTGCGCCAGGATGCGGCCGACGGTGCCCGTTGCGACATCGTGTCCGTTTTCGTCAACGATGCGCACAGCCGCTCCCGGCAGCGGGATGCCGGCGGTTGTGCGTTCACTTTCGGCACAGCGCGGTCGCGCACAGGTCACCATGGAACCGGCTTCAGTCAAACCGTACGTGGGCAACACCTGCGGACATCGTTCGATCAAATCCAGGGGCACCGGTCCGCCGCCAAGAACAACGGCGCGCACCGATGCGGGCAAGCCGTTTGGACGCAGCGTCAGCAGGCGGCGCAGCACGGTCGGCACGAGCGAAACCAGCGTGCAGGCGTCGAGCTGCTCATGCACGGTCTCGGCGTCGGGTCGCGGTACGATGCACAATTTTGCTCCCGCAGCGGCACAGCGCAAGATGACGGCCATACCACCCACGTGAAAGAACGGCAAACACGCCAGCCACGTGTCCTGCGCATTCACCTCAAGATGCGCATTGACGGCGTGCGCATGCCGGAACAGCGCATCCGGCGTCAGCGCCACGAGCTTCGGTTCACCTTGTGATCCCGAAGTGGAGATGTAGATTCCGGGCGGCAATTCGCGTCTGGCCGTGATTGCGCGCACGGCGTCAATCTCCGCCGCGGACGCTCGCGTATTTAGCGGCACCGCAGCGCAGCGGCCGTGGGCGGCGGCGAGCAGTGTAACAGCATAGTCAAGCGTATTCGGTCCGTCGAGCAGATGCACGCCGCCCGGCACAGTGTGGACACGGTCGAGCAGATCGGCGGCGCTGGTGATCTCTATTGCCATCCGAATTCCTGCGCGAATTTCGGCTTAAGCATTTGAGCGAGGTCTCGCAACGGTGGCACGATAAGTTGTCCGGCCTCGATGCGCAGCCCCTGTTCCAGCGTGTCTTCGCCGAGCAAGTCCAGCGTGCCCAATCCATGCGCAAGATCGAGTGTGCTCCACTCCGCCGCCAGATGTGCCAGGTACGCCAGTCCGATACTGCTGTCAATTAGCGACGACAGCACGACGGGAATTTCAGCTTCGCGCATGCAATCCAACACTGCGCGGCGCTCTGTAAGCGCGCCAAGCCGCGCGGGCTTGAGGACAAGCGCGGCGAAGCCGAAGTTGCCGGCGTGCTGCAGGATCTCACGTTCGCGAAAGGCCTCATCACACGCCAGCGGCAAGCCCGTTTCCTTTGTCAACGTCAACCATACCGGCAGCGGTGCGCGACACGGATCTTCGAGCCACTCGACGCACTCCGGTTTGATTGCATCGGCAAATCGGCGCACGTCATCACCGCTCCAGCTCAAATTGGCGTCGAGTCTCAATACGAGTTCCGGCAGTTCGAGCGCCAGCAAGTTGACTAATTGAATGTCATCGGTCAGGTCGCGCACGCCGACTTTGATCTTCACGGTCTCGAAACCGGCCAGCAATGCCTGGCGCGCTTGTTCGATTGTCTCCTGCAGGGTTCCGCCGGGCAGGAGCTTCGCCACGGGCACGCGCAGCGTCTCGGCGTCCCGCTGTTCGAGTGCGTAGCGGAGGCAATCAAGACCGAACACCGTGGCCGGCGCCGACGCCAGCAGCATGGATTCGCCGTTCAGAATCCGCTCGGCGTGTTCAAAGTGCTCCGTACCGAATTGCGGGAGCAGCGCCGTCTCCGCGACAAAGCGTTTTCCGTCGTACTCGATGCCATGCAAGAACCCGCGCCGCTGCTCCACCGTGCCGCGCGCCGTGACAAGCGGCGGCGTAAATCGAACGCTGTAGGGGATTGATTGAATCTCGCTCATCGCCAAATCAATCCGATGGTGAGCAAGAGACCGAACGCGAGCATGTGCCGCGCGGTTTGCGCCAAGGCGGTGTTCAACGCCGGGCCATCCGTCTTGGTGAACACGGCCCGCAGCGGCGCGATCGAGAGCGGCAGCGCCAACAGCGGCAGGAGGGCAGCGGACCAGCTCAATTCACGAAGGCCCACCAGCAGCAGCGCGTAGGGCACGTACAGCGTCGCGGCATACTCCCATTTTCCGAACGTGCGGCCCAAGCGGACAACCGGCGTGCGTTTGCCCGCTTTGCGGTCGGTCTGTTCGTCACGCACATTATTGAGAGCCAACAGGCCGCAGGCAAGGATCCCGGGAATCAGACCAAGCAGGAACGCGGCCCGTTGCCATTCGAGCAAGAACAAGAACGACGTGCCCGCCACAGCCAGCACGCCGAAATAGAGAATGACGAAGATCTCCGCCAAGCCGTTGTAGCCCAGCGGATACGGTCCGCCCGTGTACATCCAGCCGAACAATATACCCGACAGGCCGATTGCCAGAATTGGCCATCCGCCGCGCAGCAGCAGCGGAATCGCGCAGACGACAGCCAGCGCAAAGGCCGTCATCGCTCCGCCGGCAACGGCGCGCGGACTCAGCAATCCAGCCTGCGTGACGCGCGTCGGGCCAAGCCGTTCATGCGTATCGGCGCCTTTCTTGAAGTCACTGTAATCGTTCGCGAGATTGGTGCCGATCTGAATACATGTTGCCGAGAGCAGAATCCACGTCGCGACAGACCATTCAAACGCGCCATTCGCATGCGCCCATGCCGCACCGATCAGCACGGGCAGCAGCGCGGCGACCAGCGTTTTCGGCCGCGCCGCCAAGGCCCAACTTCGCAGCGCACTCATTGCAGCTACGGCAAGCGCTTAAATTTTGAGAAGTCGGGTTTGCGCTTCTCTTTGTAGGCGTTGCGGCCTTCTTGCGCCTCTTCGCTCATATAGTAAAGCAGCGTCGCATTGCCGGCCAGTTCCTGAATCCCCGCCAAGCCGTCGGTTTCCGCGTTGAAGGCGGCCTTCAGACACCGCAGTGCCATCGGTGAATGCTCAAGCATCTCCCGGCACCACTGCACCGTTTCTTCTTCGAGCTTGGCGAGCGGCACGACCGCATTGACAAGGCCCATGTCGAGCGCCTGCTGCGCGTCGTACTGCCGGCACAGATACCAGATTTCCCGCGCCTTTTTGTGACCGACGATCCGAGCCAGATGCCCCGCTCCAAAACCTGCGTCAAACGAACCGACGCGCGGACCGGTCTGACCGAAGCGTGCGTTGTCCGCGGCAATCGAAAGATCGCACACGACATGCAGCACATGACCGCCGCCGATTGCAAATCCCGCAATCATCGCCACGACGGGCTTGGGCAGCGAGCGAATCTGCCGCTGCAAATCGAGCACGTTTAAGCGCGGGACCTTGTCGGATCCGACATATCCCTGGTCGCCGCGTATGCGCTGGTCGCCGCCGGAGCAGAAGGCCAGATCACCCGCACCGGTCAGGATGATAACGCCCACGTTTTCATCTTCACGCGCGTCATTGAACGCATGCTGCATATCAAACAGGGTCTGCGGCCGGAACGCGTTGCGCACTTCGGGACGGTTGATCGTGATTTTTGCGATACCGTTCCACTTGTGGTAGAGGATATCAGAATACTCTCCGGCGGATTGCCAGGGAAACTTATTCATGCGGATAGACCTTGAGCTGCTGAAAAGAAAGCGATGAGTGATTGGGTAAATTCCACCGGGCGTTCGAGATGCGCGGCATGACCTGCGGCGGGAAACGTGACGTGATAGAGCAGGCTCGCGTGCGCGGCCGCCGCGCTGCGCGCGTTGCTGGCGACAAACTTGGCATCCAATTCGCCCGCTCCCAGCCACAGCGGTTTGGTCCATGCCGTAAGCTGCGCGAAGCAATCGGGCATCGTGGCCGTGCCGTAGGTTTCGAGCGCCAGGGCCAACCCGTGCGGATCACAGGCATTGCGCTCGTCGCGAATATGCGTCCTTATGGACTCGGGCAATTCGCGTTGCGTTGCGAAGATTGGCAGCGCCTCCCAGTACTGCGTGAACCATTCAAGGCCGCGCCGCGTGATATTCTGCGCCAGCAGCCGGTCGCTTTCGGTCCGTCGCGCGCGTTCCGACGGATCCGCGATACCCGTGCTTGCGCCGAGCAGAGCGAGACTGTGCACACGCTCCGGTTGCGCAAGCGCGGCCATCAGCGCAACGCGGCCGCCTTGGCTATAGCCGAACCAATGCGCGGGACGCTCGTCCAATTGGGCAACCGCTTCGTGCAGATTGGCGCACAGCCGCGGCCAATCGAACTTGACCTCATGGCGTGGCCGCGTCTCGCCATGTCCTGGCAAGTCCAACCGCAGCACACGAAAAGTCCGTGAGAGCACGGGAAGGAGCGGCTTAAAGCTCGTTGCCCCCTGCGCAAAGCCGTGCAGCAGCACAAGCGGCGGCGCTTGAGCCGGACCGTCGGCGTACGCGCGCCAGAAGAGATCACCGGTGCCGATCTGCATCAGTGGAGGGCTTGCAAGACCGTTTGGACGAATTGCTCGTGCGCGGCGTGATTGCTGTCACGTTGGGTGCGGGCTTCCAAGACTGCCGCGTGAGGATAGGCCCACTGCAAATGGGTGCTGATCTCGTGCGGGGCACCGCAGCGATACCATTGGATCGCAAACAGGTCGCCAGCGGCGGACAGCTCGATATTCAACGGTGTGCCATGGAGCTGTTCAAACGTGTCGGCGTGCGCGGCGACCGGCAGAAAGTGAAAGATGCCGCCGCCGTTGTTGTTGAGGAGCAGGACGCGCAGATTCGGCTGCTGTCGCGCGGCCATCCATCCGCCCAAGTCGTGTAGAAACGCCAAGTCGCCGCAGATGAGCAGTGTAGGCCGTGCCGTCGCCTGCGCAATTCCGGCTGCATGCGCCAGTGCACCGTCAATCCCGTTGGTCCCGCGCTGTGCGAAGACATGGAGCCGTTTTCCCGTTGGAACGGTCAGCATATCGGCATAACGGACCGGCATGCTGGAAGCCAGCACCAGATTTCCGTCGGCGGGCAGCGTATCGAGTGCCGCAGCAACATAGGCCAGCTCGGCCTGCGGAAAAGTCGAAAGCGCGGACATGGCCGCGCGTGCCGCGCCTGCCACGCGCCAGAATGGATCAAGCAAAAGCGAATCGCGCGATACTTTGACGCGAGCTGTCAACGCCGCGCAGCAGGATGCCACATCCGTGACGAGAACCTCAGCGGCCCTGCCTTCCGGGTCGCGAGGCAGCGTGTCGCGCTGCACGCGCACGGTCCGCGCGCGATGCGCATTGAGATAGGTTATGAGCGCCTTGCTGGTCGGCGGCGATCCGAATTCAAGGACGAAATCCGGGGCGAGACGTGCAAGCTCCGCATGCCGCAGGAAGAGATCATAGCCGGGCAGATTCGGCTCACCGCAGTCCCGCAGCCCGGATGCGACGTCGGCCAGAAGCGGCCACCCGAGTTTCCGCGCCAGCGTGTGAATCGCCTCGCGCTCCGCTTCGTTGCGCGCGGCATCAGGTCCGCAAACGACCAAGCCGCAGAATGCAGATTCCAGTGCCGTGCTGATCGCGGTTAGTTCGGGAGGCTGTTGCGGCACGTGCAGTTTCAGCGGCGCAAGCTCCCGACGCAACTCTTCATACAGCGCCGTATGCAGCGCGGGATCGGCGGCGTCCGGCGCCAGCGGTTCGTCGGTTGGCACATTGATATGCAGCGGTCCCAGCGGCGCTGTGTTCATCGCACAAAGTCCGCGCCCGAGCATTGCGAGCATCCGGCGGTATGGCTCGGCAGCGGAGACCGCTTCCGGCAAGTCGAGCGCCATTTTCGCATAGCGACCGAAAAGCGCAAGCTGGTCTATCGTCTGCGCGGCGCCGTGATGACGCAGGCGCTTGGGGCGATCCGCCGAAACCACGATCAGCGGGTAGCCGCTTTGCGCGGCTTCAATCACGGCGGGATAGTAATGCGCCGACGCGGTTCCCGAAGTGCAGAGCAGCGCCACCGGTTCCTGCGCGCCTTTGCATAGTCCAAGCGCAAAGAAGCCTGCGACGCGTTCATCAGTGAGCACGTGCACTTGCAGCCGGTCATGCATTGCCGCCGTGCGGGCCAGCGGGGTCGAACGTGAACCCGGCGAGATCACGACGCGCGCAACGCCGGCCAGGACGAGTTGGTCCCAGATCAGGCGCGCTTGCAGATAGTTGCGATTCGGAATCACGTGAGCTCCAGCAGTGCGCGGCGCATAATGTCCATTTTCCAGCCGCATTCGGCAAACTCCAGTTCGGGATCGGAACCGGCGACAATCCCCGCGCCGCCGTAGAGCCGCGCCGTCGAATCTTGCAGCTTGGCGCAGCGGAGCACGACCAGTGCGGTTGTCGCATGTCCTGTGGAATAACCGAGCACGCCGCTATAAAGTTCGCGCGGCTGTGGCTCGAGCGCTTGAATCAACTCCATCGCTCGTGCGCGCGGCGCACCGCACACGGCGGGTGTCGGATGCAGGACGCCCAACAGTTCATCGTCGCCCACGCCATGGCGCAAGACGCCGGTGACTTGCGTATAAACATGTTCAAGATCGTCGGCCCGGCGCCGCGACACCGGCGACACGTTTACATGTTCGCACAGCGGCGTGAGCACTTCAACCAGATAGTCCGTAACGAGCTGCTGTTCGACATGATCCTTGGCCGTGAAGCTGTCACCCTCCATGAGCATGCGGCGCGTTCCGGCCAGGCTGTCCACCACGACCTGTCGGCCTTCGCGCTGATAGAGGATTTCAGGGGACGCGCCGATCCAGACGACGCCGCCATGCCAATGATGCGCAAACACGCTCGTACCCGCCGACGCATGGAGTAACGCGGCCGCCACTTCGTGTGCGGGCCACGCGTGCGTATGCCACATCTCAATTTGCCGCGTCAATACCGCTTTGCGCAGCGTGCCGCGCGCGATTTCATTTTGGATGTGCCGAACCGCGGTCTGCCAACTATGTTCGAAGAACAGCGGCTGCTCATGCGGTAGCGTCGGGCGATGGTCGAGCCAATCTTCGTCAGCTTCAAACTCGGTGGGCACGCTGCCGACGAAGCGCAGCCGCTCCTCTTCGAGGCTGACCATCCACAGCGGCTGCCAGATATGCTGTTCACGGCGGTCGAAATCGAGTCGAAAGCAGATTGGTATCTCCGCCGTGCCGCCGCGCTGTGCCTGCATCATGCGCAGGCTGCTCGTGCTCGGCCCCGTACCGCCGGCGATCCAGACGCGCGTGCCGTCGCGTGGACGGAGCAACAGCGTCTGCGCATCGCTCGTGATGAAGCGTGCGATATCTTTGTAGCGCGTCAGCCGCTCAACGGCCAGGGGATCGTAGACAGCCATAACCCATAATTTAGCCATAATCCTCACGTCATTCAAACGCCGGGCGGTTGCGCCTCGCGACCCAAGGGCGTATATTCCGGTAAGTCAGGCCAAATGGTAATCCCCCTATGCGCTCTATCCTCTTTTACGATACAACTTTGCGAGACGGCGAGCAAACGCCATTCGTGGTATTCTCGGTTGAGCAAAAGCTGGCCTTGGCGCGGCAACTCGCGGAAATGGGTCTGGATGTTCTGGAAGTGGGCTTCCCGGCCGCATCGGAAACAGAATTCAAGGCCGTCCAACTGGCGGCGCAGGAAATCAAGACCAGCGTTATTGCAGGTTTAGCTCGCTGCCGTACCGGAGACATCGAGACCACAGCCAAAGCTTTGGATGGAGCTGATAAAGCAAGAATTTCCATAGTCTTGCCAATATCCGACCGCCATCTGACCGCCTCGCTGAAACTGACTCGTACGCAGGCCGAAGACCAAATTGGCGAGGCGATCCGCTTTGCCCGGACGCTCGCTGATGATATTGAGTACATTGCGACCGATGCTACTCGCACCGCCGAAGCCGACCTCATTCGGGCGTTGGATATCGCGGCCCAGGCGGGGGCGACCACGCTGGTAGTCGCGGACACCGTCGGCTGCGGCTTGCCCGATGAGACAAAGTCACTATTCGGGAGGCTGCGCCAGCATTTCCCCGAACCGCTGCGCTTGGGAATCCACTGTCACGACGATTTCGGGCTAGCAACCGCCAACTCCGTGGCCGCGCTGGCAGGCGGCGCGGACCAGGTGGAGGGGACCCTCAACGGCCTCGGGGAACGCGCGGGGAATACGGCCTTGGAGGAAGTCGCCGTGATCCTGAGATACCACGAGGCGCTTGGACTCTCCTGCCGGGTGAATTTCGCGCGGATTCTCGAGACATCACGCCAGGTGCGCGAGGTCTCCGGGGTCGTCGTCCAACCGAACAAAGCCCTTGTGGGGCAGAATGCCTTCCTCCATGCCGCTGGTATGCACCAGCAGGCGATGTTGGCCGATCCCCTGACTTTTGAGCCGTTCGGGCCCGAGTGGGTGGGTGGGACGGCCCGTCTTGAGGACCGGATCATTTTTGGTAAATTCTTAGGAAAGAATGGCTTAAAGCGGTTGCTTGCGACGGACGGAGTCGAGCTGACCGAGCTCCAGTTGGAGCAGCTTGTCGCACGAATTCGGGGAGCCATCGAACGCCGGGAGGTGGTTTCGCGGCGCACCGTGCTGGATTGGGCGCAGGCGGCGAAATAGCTTGCTTCGCCGCGCTGGGTGTATTATCTTTTAGGTTACAATTCGATCGAGCCAACATAGCACAACTTTGGAGACACTTACCATGACGACACGCCGCTGGCTCGCGCCCCTGTTTGCGCTGTTACTGACCTGCGGAAGCGCGTTTGCGTTCACCGTCGGTACGGAAGCACCTGATTTCACGCTGACGGATTCCTGGGGAAACAGTCATACGCTCAGCGACTACCGCGGCAATGTCGTGGTATTGATGTTTTTTGGCCACACTTGAAGTACCTGTCGTGCCCAGGATGGGCAAATGGAAGCGGGTGTGCATCAGTTCTACGCCGGTCAGCCGGTCGTCACGCTGGGCCTCGATATTTACAACGGCTCGCCCGCGGCTGTGGAAGTTTTCCGCGACGTGACCGGCGTTACGTTTCCGCTGCTGACGCAAGCGGCGACCTATGGCAGTCTGAACAACGGCAACTACCGCAAAGTGGTCATTGATGCCGACGGTATCGTGCGCTATGCGTCGAATCCGTATCAACTAAACATCCAGACAATTCGCTCGCACGTGGACGAGTGGCTGCCGCTCGACGAGCCGACGTTTGAATTCACGATGGACGAGACGCTCGTGACGTACGTGGACGGATTCAATACCTACGGTTTTCACGGGCAGTTGGTCAATCTGCTGGACGCGGAGCGGCAGCTTGTCCTGACGCTCGAACCGATTTCAACTCCTGATCCTCTGCGGATGTATTCGATTTGCACCTATGTCGGCTGCTATCCGCCCGATTCAGGTGTGGTCGTGATACCGGAGACCTATGCGCCGCTGCAAGAGGACACCGGCTTGATATTCGACATATACAATTTGGCCGCACATCCCGAGTGGGGATCGGATACTTCGACGATTGTCGGCGACTACACGCTGCGCGTGACGGTGCACAATCCCGATGATCTTGAGGAGCGCATTTCTTATGATCTGATTCTGGATCAGACGTCTTCGATTAACCCGCGCGTCGTGCCGGTGCCGAATTCGGCGGCGCTGATTCGCAGCTATCCCAATCCGTTCAATCCGGAAACGACGATCGAGTTTGTGGTGAACCAGCCCGGCGCCGTCGCGTTGAACGTCTATAACCTGCTTGGTCAGAATGTCGCCACGCTCGTCAACACGCCGTTCATGAGCACCGGCACCTACAGCGCCAACTGGCGCGCTGTCAACGCGCAGGGCTTGCCGCTGCCGTCCGGCAACTACCTGCTCGAGCTGAACAATTCCGGCCAACGCGCGGTACACAAAGTGATGTTGGTGAGATGATCACACCTCACACCAACTCAATTCGCAGCTAACCACACATAGCCCCTGGCCTCCGGTCAGGGGCTATGTGTCAAAGCGCTTGACACTCACACCGGATTAACCTTCGTTCCTCGATTCCTTTTCCCATGTCCCTCCCTTCCTCCTATGACGTTCTCGATGCCGCGCAAGTTTTGAAAGGCGTCGCACACAAGACTCCGGTGCACACGTCGCGCACGCTTGATGCCAAGGCCGGCGCGAATGTATATCTGAAGTGCGAGAACTTCCAGCGCGTCGGCGCCTTCAAATTTCGCGGTGCGTATAATGCGATGTCGCGCCTGACGCTCGACGAGCGCCGCCGCGGTGTGATTACTCACTCTTCCGGCAATCATGCGCAAGCCGTCGCGTTGGTTGGCTCGCTGCTCGATATTAAGACGGTCATCGTGATGCCGCAGGACGCGCCGCCCGCCAAACTCGCCGCGACGCGCGGCTACGGTGCGGAGGTGGTCGTATATGATCCTAAAGAGCGCACACGCGAAGAAATTTCAGCGGAACTCAAAGAGCAGCACGGCTATGTGTTGATCCCGCCGTACGATCATCCGCACATCATCGCCGGTCAAGGCACAGCCGCGCTCGAGTTGTTGACGGACTATCCCGATATCGAAATGCTCCTGACACCCTGCGGCGGCGGCGGACTGCTCTCGGGCAGCGCATTGGCGGCGAAGCATGTGAATCCGAACTGCAAAGTCATCGGCGTCGAGCCGGAAGTCGCGAACGATGCGACGCTTTCCTGGCGCACAGGCACCTTGCACACGGTGAAGAATCCTCCGACTATTGCAGACGGCACGCGCACACCCTCGCTTGGTAAACTCACCTTTCCGCTTGTGCGGGCCAACGTGGATGAGTTCGTCAACGTCACGGAAGCGCAAATCATCGCGGCCACCAAGTTCTTGTTCGAGCGCATGAAACTCGTCGTCGAACCCAGCGGCGCTTTGGGTGTCGCGGCCCTGTTGGCCGGGCTGGACACGCCGGACAAAGTCGGCGTCATCCTCAGCGGCGGCAACCTTGACCCGAGCGTGCTATTGATGTAAGCTGCGCGTAGGACTTTGAACAGGCAGGCGGCCTCCGTCTGCCTGTTTTGTTTTGTCCCTTCCGCTGCTGACGTTTCACAGACTCGCACTTACACGAAACTTGGCCTGCAAATGCGCGTTCTAAGAGGAGCAATCTCATCAGATCACGCGAAATTTTCTCAAGGTTCAACAATGCTGCTCTGCATTTTCATTCTGCTCCCTTTGTTGGCCGCTGCGCAACCAACTCCTCCGCAAATCGCGTGGTCGTACCGCTATTTCGATGGCGACACTTCGCTGACCTACGCGGATCATGCCGTCACCGCGGCCGGTGAAGTCTTCGTGTGCGGTCGCGCGAACGATAGTCAATTTGGGGGTCGAGCATTTGTGCTGAAGCTATCGTCAGATGGCGAGCGCCAATGGCTGCGTTACTATGGAGCTGGTACACTTGACGAGCAACTGAGCTTCGGCGGCATTGATGATGCGGGAACCGGATCGCTCATCGTCGGCGGCACATTGGCCGACTATTCAGCGCCGACATCGCAACTTTACGCGACCGCCATCAATGCAGTGACGGGTGATGTGCTGTGGAGTTTTGCAAGCGAAGAGCTGCTCTGTTCGAATGGTCAGGCGATTGCCGCCAACGATGGCGGCGCGTATGTCGCTGGGCTGATTCTCGCCAGCGCCACGGGCGAGGAGCGACTGCATGCAGCGCGCGTATCGCCCGGAGGCGAACCATTGTGGGAAGAGACCTTCGGAGAAATGACCGCCAGCCTGCCGTTCTTTCTGCGCCGCTATCAGGATGGAATGGTTGTGTTGGGTTCAGTTCTTCACCAGCGGCCAACGCCCCGTTTGGTTGCTCACCGCATAGATTCGACCAGCGCGGAGATATTCGGAGTGGAGTACGACGATGAAGCGGAAGTCGCGGTCGGACTGCGAGTCTTCAACGACGGGCTGCTGGGCTATCTGGTGAATGACGGATCAGACTTTCCGCCTGAATTGTATTTGAATGAGTTCATCGTCGCTGATGAGATGGGCCGAATTGACCTGGCCTTTCGACTGCCCCTCAAGACTTACAGTACGGACGGCACGGTAAATGACCTCTATGAATTCACGTCATACACATTGATTGATGAGACGTCAATCGTAGTGTCGGGCGGAAAGTACATTCCCGATCCGAATGTCCTGAGCATTCAACCGATGATTGTGCAATTCGACCTGACGACGGGCGACACAGTTTGGATCGAACCTTACGGGGATACGCTGCGCGGCGTGGTTCCCTATTTACCCTCGATTGAAAATGCGCCGGATCAAGGTCTGGTCATGGCCTCAGCGCGGCAGGATACCGCATTCCACGTCGGCATCGAGGTCACGCGCACCGTTGGTGAAACAAGTACAGTTCCAACGAGTTCGCCGTGGAGTGCAGACCTGGCGAAGGTGTTTCCCAATCCGTTCAATGCGGAGGCTCAGATACAGTTCTCATTGCTCCGCGCCGCGGAAGTCAACGTCAAACTATTCGATATTACTGGCCGGGAGGTGCGTGCCATTGCGTCGGGTAGACTGACTGCGGGAATCCATCGGCTTGTCGTGAGCGGCGACGGCCTGGCCAGCGGAGCGTATCTGGTCTCCGTGACGGTGGACGGCATCCGCCAGTCGCAACGGGCCATTCTGCTCCGCTGAGGATTCCTCCCCAGATTCCCTGCCGCTATCGGGGTTTCCGCCCGCCAAAGCTCGACCCTGCCGGTCGGGCTTTATTGTTATATAACAATAATTTAAAATAGAGCGCATTGCCAAAATGTCAAGTATCATTACCACAATGTAAAGTTTACTTGACAATCGTCATTTTCTCCATTATATTGGCGGACAGACAACGCCCATGAGAACCACCTTGCGCAAATACCGTTTTGAACACGGCGAACTCAGTCAACAGGAGTTGGCCGACAGCGTAGGTGTGTCGCGGCAGACGATCGTCTCGATTGAGAAGGGCGATTACGCGCCGTCGGTGAAACTGGCTCTGCTGTTGAGCAAGAAATTAGGTGCGAGAGTGGAAGAGCTGTTTGTGCTGGAGGAGCAGGACCATGTTTAAGATTGACGCCGTGTTTTGGTCAGCGCTCGCCATCTTCGCCATCGCCATCGCGATCTTTGCGATCACGGGCGAGCAGATGTGGTTGACGCTGATGCTGGCCTCGTATCTTTTGCGGCCTACGCTCGCCTCGCTCGGTGTGGCCAAGCGTCTGGTAGACGAACGGCAGATGGCGATTCACTACCGTTCGGGCAATATCGCGTTCGCGGTGATGATGGTGGCAACGGTGGTGTTGGCGGCGATACAAAGCGCTAAGGGTGATCCCGAGGCCGAAATGTACAACATCATTATCATCCTCGGCATTGCAACAAAGGCGCTGTTCAATGTGCTGCTGGTGAAGGACTATCGCGGCGCGGCCGTGCGGATTATCATTGGCGTTGGGGCGATGGCGCTGCTGTTCGTCGTGATGAGTCACGGATTGTCGCTCGAAACGCTGATGGAGGGTTCGCCGTGGATCACGATGATTGCATTAGGGCTGCTGGCGCGAAAATTCCCGCGCACGATTAGCGGGGTGGTGTTTGCGGCGACGACGGTATTGCTGTTCTTCATTTTGGGCAAAGGTCTGACGGTCGGTCAGTTTGCAACGGCGCTGTTGATTTGTGTGCCGCTGTATGTCGCGGGAACGTGTCTGTGGATTCGCCCGGCTGACGAAACACCGGAAGTCGTCGTCGAATAGAGTTTCAGTACGAAGGAGCAAAGAAATGGCAACGGAAGCAACGGCAGCCGCGCGCCCTGAGTGGCTGCGCACGATCGCCCGCGTTATTTTGGGATTGTGGGTGCTGTTCTGGACCTATTTTCTCGGTGCGAATCTGCTTGACAATCGTC
This sequence comes from bacterium, assembly GCA_016702305.1. Classification (NCBI taxonomy): domain Bacteria; species bacterium. Next base: position 188,460 of record JADJEH010000017.1, on the reverse strand, counting down.
ACACGGTGCCTTCGTCCGAGCAGACGAAGGGGTATGCGGTCATCATCGGCGGCCTGGCCATGCTCTGGGGGTTGGCCTACCTCGCCTGGCGCAAAGAAAAACTCGGCGCGAGTCTGCTGGTCGGCTTGGGTGGCGCGCTGATGATCGGGTACATGATTTCGCCGCCGCGCAACATGCAAACCGGTGACGCCCTCACCACGGCACTCCTGCTCGGTGGTGCGCCGTTGCTCGCGGGGATCCTGCTCTGGGCATCGCCGAAGCGGTAACGGCAGACACTCTATCGAGGCCATCCCACCCGGCTGTGAGTCCTCTCTGTAAACTCCTGAACACTGTTCAGGAGTTTGTTTTTGTTGGGGTAAAGAGATAGGAGGCCGAGTTGACTCCGGGGAACTTGGAGTGTATATTTGGGGTATTATTAGCAGTCACGTGTCGTGAGTGCTAACAGCCCAACTCCATTCAACTTACCATAATCTAAACGGTTCAGGAGACCTAAGACCATGAAAATCAAGCCGATTGACGAGCGCGTGCTGATCAAGCCGCTCGAAAAAGAAGAGAAGACCGCCGGCGGAATCATTATCCCCGACACCGCCTCAAAAGACCGTCCGCAGATGGGTGAAATCGTGGCCATGGGCGACGATGTCGAAGTCTCGGATCGTAAGCAGAAGAAGATGTCTGAAATGCTCAAGGTGGGCGACACGATTGTCTATGCGCGCTACGGCGGCACGGAAGTCAAGCTCGAAGACAAGGAATACATCCTCATCAGCCGTAACGACATCCTGGCCGTTGTCGTGAAGTAACTTCTGGCTTTCCCCCTTCGACGGGGGAATCAGCAGGGGGCCTTTAACAAGTATCATCAAACAAGGAACAATACACACATGGCAAGCAAACTGATTGACTTCGATGTCGAAGCCCGTACTGCGCTGAAAAAGGGCGTAGACATTCTGGCCGATTCCGTGAAGGTCACGCTGGGCCCCAAGGGCCGCAACGTCGTGATCGAGAAGAAGTGGGGCGCGCCCACGATCACCAAGGACGGTGTGACCGTCGCCAAGGAAATCGAACTGGAAGACGCCGTGCAGAACATGGGCGCCCAGATGGTGCGCGAAGTCGCGTCGAAGACCAGCGATATCGCGGGTGACGGCACGACGACCGCCACGGTGCTCGCGCAGGCGATCATTCATGAAGGTCTGAAAAACGTCACCGCCGGCGCCGATCCGATGAGTCTCAAGCGCGGCATTGACAAGGCCGTGCAGCAGGTCGTCGCCGATCTGAAGAAGAACGGCAAGGCCATCAGCGGCAAGAAGGACATCGCGGCCGTCGGCACGATCTCGGCCAACAACGATCCCGAAATTGGCAATCTGATCGCCGATGCAATGGATAAGGTCGGCAAGGACGGCGTCATCACCGTCGAAGAAGCCAAGTCCATGGAGACGACGCTCGAAGTCGTCGAAGGCATGCAGTTCGACCGCGGTTATCTGTCGCCCTACTTCGTCACTAACCCCGACGAAATGGAAGTGGACCTCGAGAACCCGTATATTTTGATTTATGACAAGAAGATCGCTTCGATGAAGGACCTGCTCCCGGTTCTGGAGAAGGTTGCGCAGAGCGGTCGCGCGCTGTTGATCATCGCCGAAGACGTCGAGGGCGAAGCTCTGGCGACGCTCGTGGTGAACAAGCTGCGCGGTACGCTGCGTGTGGCCGCGGTGAAGGCGCCGGGCTTCGGCGACCGCCGCAAGGCGATGTTGGAAGATCTCGCGACGCTGACGGGCGGCCGCGTGATTTCCGAAGAAGCGGGTTTCAAGCTCGAAAATGCGGTGATGAGCGATCTCGGCACGGCCAAGAAGATCATCATTGACAAGGACAACTCGACGATCGTCGAAGGCGCGGGCAAGAGCGAAGACATCAAGGGCCGCATCGCGATGATCAAGAAGCAGATCGAATCCACGACCTCGGATTACGACCGTGAAAAGCTGCAAGAGCGTCTGGCCAAGCTGGCCGGCGGTGTGGCGGTGTTGAAGGTTGGCGCGGCGACCGAAGTCGAGATGAAGGAGAAGAAGGCGCGCGTGGAAGACGCCCTGCATGCGACGCGTGCGGCCGTGGAAGAAGGCATCGTCCCCGGCGGCGGCGTGGCTCTGCTGCGTGCCCAGAAGGTCCTCGATGGATTCAAGCTCGAAGGCGACGAGCAGCTCGGTGTGAACATCGTGCGTCGTGCGTTGGAAGAGCCGATTCGCATGATCTCGCAGAACGCGGGTCACGAAGGCAGCGTCGTGGTGAACAAGATTCGCGAAAACGGCAAGTACAGCTACGGCTTCAACGCCGCCAGCGAACTCTATGCGGACCTGCTCGAAGACGGCGTGATTGACCCGACGAAGGTTGTGCGCGTGGCGCTCGAGAACGCGGCGTCGGTGGGTGGTCTGTTGCTGACGACGGATTGCGCCATTCACGAGAAGAAAGAGAAGAACCCCGCGCCCGCAATGCCCGGTGGCGGCGGCATGGGCGGCATGGGCGGCATGGACTACTAAGATAGCGCGACTGAGCAGTCGCGGCGGAAATGACGAGCGGCGCAGGAGCAATCCTGCGCCGTTTATGTTTGCTCAAACTTCAAGAAGGCCTTTCAATAATGATTCTTCAAGGGAGGCGACGTCACACGACAAAAAGACAATTATTGCCAAAGAGTTAGGGAATTAAGAGCGCGGCATGTCCGATTGTCCGCAGCCGTAAAGGCCCGCAGCATGAAACCGCCTACCGTCAAACTGCAATATTGCGCCAATTGTGCGTAATCGCCGCTAAATCTGCTATGCAACCGTTGCCGAACCAACACGCACGGCAAGCTGTGAGGACAGCGACTCAACTTCTGATAGAACGGCATATGCTTTGCTTAAACTGACGCGAACGCGTCGCATAAGCGCCATCTAAGAGACCCGCTACAGCGCAATTCTTAGGCGATTCCTGATCGAAATAACGTAAGGGTAAATGGTACGGAGAACATAAATGTTTAGAAATCTCTCGCTAAAAAGCAAGCTAATCGGGTCGTTCTGCATCGTCGCTATGATAACTTGCATCGTCGGGTGGGTCGGATACAGCGGACTCGTCAGCTCATCGGAATCCATTACAGAAGTCGGCCTTGTTAGAATGCCGTCGCTCCAAGGCCTCCTTATGATGGAAGCAGGAATGAATCGCGTTCGTGTGAACAACTATTTGGTGTTGAACCGTGACTTGCCTTTGGAAACCCGTGAACACTATCCTGATCTGGTTGCAGAGGCGTGGCAGCGAGCAGAAGATGGGCAAAAGATCTACGAGCCCCTTCCCCAAACTACAGAAGAGGCAGCATTGTGGAAAGAACTTCAGATAACATGGAACGGGTTTAGGAAAGACTGGGAGACCTATCATCGGGAAGCCCTCGCCTCGTTGAGCGAAACTGATCCCAACAGGCTGGATGTATTATACCAAAGAATGACCGAGCTTGCTACTGGATCAATGGCGAAGAATGCCAGAGAATCCGCCGCGGATCTGCAAAAGATCATTGAATTGAATGCACGTCTCGCGGACACCGGAACCGATGAAGCAATAGCCGGGTCAGCCACGAGCAAGTCCATGGCGCTGATCTTCGCGATTGGTGGTTTTTTGAGCGCGCTCGGCTTTGGAGTCTTTTTGAGTCTGAGCATCTCGCGGAATCTGAACCGGATCGCGACATCTGCCGCCGAAGGCGCTTCTCAGATTGCTTCTGCAGCCAACCAAGTGTCCACGTCATCGCAAGGCGTTGCTGAAGGATCGCAGGAGCAAGCGGCCTCAATCGAGGAAACAAGTTCGGCGGTCGAGGAACTCTCGGCAATGACGAATCAGAATGCGTCAAATGCGAAACAAGCGTCACAGCTCGCCGTTGAGGCTCGCGAGGCAATGAAAAAATCTTCGGAAAATGCCCGGTTCATGGACGAAGCGATGCGGGACATCAAGACGGCGTCGGACCAGACCTCCAAGATCGTAAAGACCATTGACGAAATTGCATTCCAGACAAACCTATTGGCGTTGAACGCAGCCGTGGAAGCGGCGCGGGCGGGCGAAGCAGGTAAGGGATTTGCGGTTGTCGCCGAGGAAGTACGCAACTTGGCGATGCGCGCAGCCGAAGCCGCAAAGAACACAAATTCGCTGATTGAAGAAAATACGGTGCGTGTGAACAGCGGCGTGCAGATTATTGAAGGACTGAAATCGAACATTGAGCAGTCATTGCTTCATATAGATAAAGTCACGAGTCTGAACAACGAAGTTTCGGCGGCATCAGACGAACAATCCTCCGGTATTGGGCAAATCAATACAGCGATATCGCAAATGAATCAGGCGACGCAGGCCAACGCAGCGAATGCAGAGGAAGCGGCCGCAGCGTCCGAAGAATCAGCCGGACAAGCGTCGTCATTGCGTGAATTGGTTATGGAACTCAGTCTGCTTGTAAATGGCAGTTCCGGTAACTCGCACGGTGTTTCCGAGATGCAAGGTTGGACCAACCATAGCACACTCAAACGTCCACTCCAGAAACTGAAATTGGGCGCAACGCGCGCGTCGAGCAAGCACGATCGCGATCCGCTGCCAATGAACGACTTTGACGGTCCTGACCGCTTCTGAGTTCAACGGGGTAGAGAACAGAATACAGGGCGAGCCAACCGGCTCGCCCTGTTTATTTTGCCTAACGCGATTCACACGACGAGTCAATGGTGTTGGTCTTGGTTATGATGACCGCAACGAACTTTCGGAACTTCAGATTAGACCAGTCCACCGTTACTCGAGCTATGTCATCAATTCAGGCATTGACGGTGCAGGAGCAATCCTGCGTCGCATCGCGACTTCCGGGGCTTCGCCTATTTTTCAGCAAGGGGGCCGCGCGCCAACGCCAGCATCTGTGTAATCCTGATCGCCTTTCCTGTTTCGGCGTGAGGAGCCGTGCTGCCCGGTGGTCCGCCGGGATGGCCGCCGCGATTGCCGCCATTGCCCATCCCGCCCATCGCACCCGTCGGCCGACCGCGACGCTCGCCGTCGTCCGGAACACGTGTCGGTTCTTCGATCTTCGGAATTTCGAGCGACAAGAGCACCTCATCCCCCGCCTTGAGCCACGGCGCGAGGGAATCCAATGTGATCGCGATGACGTGCGCGACCGTCCGGGCCTCGTGTCGTGTCACAGCATCGAGACCGAGTGCGCGGGCCGAATCGGCCGACATCACACGCTCGCCCCGCCCGTCGGCGTCCAGGATCGCCAACGCCTGCGGCTGTTGATCTTGCATAAAGGGCGGCGCGTCACTGCCGATATCGTGCGGGCCAGTCTGTTCTCGGGGCCGCACACCCCGCTGCGGCAACGCCGGATAGCGCACGCCAAACGTCTCGCGACGATCTTGCGGATTGGTCAGCCATAGGGTCACGCCGCCAATATGAACCTGCCGCCGCAGCGCCTCATCCGTCGTCTGAATCGACAACAGCAGTCGTTCGTCGTCGTTGGCAATCACAAAGCGCGCCTGCACATCAGGGATCCGCAGTCCTTTGAATTCACCCAGATCGGGTTGGCCGTTGATATCAAATGCCGCTGCATACCACTCTGCGGCAAGTGGTGTGGACTTGCAACCGGCGAGCGCTAAAGAAAGAATGAGAATTGCTGTAAGGAAGATCAGGCGAGCAGGACGGGCCATGACGACAGGACTCCAGTTTGACGCGGTTGGACAGGAGTATGACACGCCAGCCGCCAAGAGGTTTAGCAACGTTGTTTCCATGCCCCCTGGCCACCCGTTCGCTGAATTCTCACGTGCTGGCTCTTGACTCTTATTTGAACAAATGTTATATTTCTCAAAATTCACCAAAACAACGATTCGGAGGAACGGTCATGGTGCGAAAACTATTTGTTTTGTTTGCGGTTACGTCTTGTTTTGCGCTGTCATTTGCGCAAGAGGGAAATTCGCCGTCCGAGGCGGACATGATGAAGATATGGATGGAAATGTCCACGCCGGGCGAAGCTCACGCTGGACTGGCGAAAATGGCTGGCGAATGGGATTGCGTGACGAAGTTTGCTATGGGTCCCGGCCAGCCGATGATGGAAAGCAAGGGCTCCTGCACAAACACCGTGGTCAACGGAGGCCGTGCGGTGAAGTCCACGTTCCATGGCGATATGATGGGGATGCCGTTTGAAGGCGAAGGCCTGACCGGCTATGACAATTTCAACAAGACCTATTGGTCCACGTGGATGGACAACATGTCCACCGGATTCATGTTCATGGAAGGCACGTCCACGGACGGCGGCAAAACCGTGGTCTTCAATACCACGATGGACGAGCCGACGATGAACGTTAAGGACAAGCCGGTGCGGATGGTCTCAAAGATACTCGACGAGAACACGCATGTCTTCGAAAGTTGGGACGAAATCGGCACGCCGCACGAATTCAAGGCGATGGAGATCACCTACACGCGCAAGAAATAACCAGCGTGGACGCTGGACCCATTGCCGCTGGCGCGTCGCGCTCCAAAGCAGTGAATGCAGATGAATAGAATTTTGAACGGCAGCCATGAGCTGCCGTTCTTTCACAGGAGATGTTTCTTGAAAGAGGACCCACGATGACAGAACAGGAAATGATGGCCAATTGGATGCGCAACGCCACGCCGGGCGAGCCGCATGCGAATTTGGCGAAGTGGTGCGGGGAGTACGAAGTGCACATGATCGAGCGCGGTCAGCCGATGAAGGGCGATGTGAAAATCGAGATGATGCTCGACGGCCGCGTGCAGGTGCAGCACTTCACCATGGACTTTCAGGGCATGCCGTTCACGGGATTCGGCATGATGGGCTATGACAATTTCACGCAGCGCTATTGGTTCACGTGGAATGACAATATGTCTACGGGCATCTATTCGATGTGGGGCGAGGCGCGCGACGGCGGAAAGAGTATCGTGTTTGAGGGCTTGATGGACAGCCCGGGCAAGAACATCCGCCAGTTGCCCGTGCGGCACACGTGGCACGTCGTCAATGAGCACGAACTGCGCTATGAAGTGCTGGAGTATCCCGGCACGCCGCAGGAAGCCAAGACGATGGACATGACCTACAAGCGCAAATAGCCGGCGGCGAAATTCAGGAAAAAAGAGCGGGGCGGACCAACTGGTTCGCCCCGCTTGCATATCCAAACAGGCCGCCTACTTGCCGCAGACGCGCTGAATCCTGTAATAGGCCTGCTCTTGCTGCAACTCAGGATCCACAAAGACCGTAAGAATGTCGCCGCCGGCGGGGATTGACCCTTCGAACGACCACTCATTGGGAAAGGCGCGATCCGGATTATCGGAAGAGTAGATCGAATAGACGCCCGCGAAGTGTCCGGTCCACCGCAATTCCACGCCCGAGTTGACCACGTAGTTAATCGTCAGATCGGCGACGGGCAATTGGCAGTCCATCACATCTCGAATCGCGTGCACGAGCTTGAGCTCGCTCGACACGGCGCGGCCCCGGCGATCGGCAGCATCCGTCAACAGGACTCCCCGCAAACCGCGCTTATGATCGAGCCAAACGAACGAGCCATTCTCATGCGGGAAGGCCAGTTCTTCAATGGTACGCGATTCCGGTTGCAACGCCGTGACCCACAGGCCCGCCACGCGCGTCGGCGGCACTCCATAAGCAAAATAGGGGGACTGCGCGGGCCACGGATCCGACGCGGACGTGAGGCTCGTGTCCGGCAAATCGTGATCACTCGCGCCATGCGAACCGTCGGTGCGGGTCAGCATCAGAGCCGCGGCGATCCACTCGTTTATGGCTTGACGTGTCTGAGTCGTATCTCCCGCAAGCGAACCCGACCGATAGGCGAAGATCAGCGAATCGTGCTGATACACCTCGACTGCAACATTGCCATGATAGACCGCCAGCGAATCATTCAGGATCTGCTCAACGGTCCAGAAATCATAGTCCGCACGGGCCAATGACCACGGAACAAGAATTAGCAACACCATGTCACGCAATCTCAACATGCGAAGCGCCTCAACCCATTAATGTCGTCGCGATTCGAACACATAAACGCCGTCCGAGCACCATAGAGCAAAAAGCAGGCGAGCCAGCGCCGGCGCTGGACCCGTTGCTGCTGGCGCGTGTCGCTACAATTGGATCGAAGAAAACGAAGCAGGCGAGCCACTTGGCTCGCCTGCTTAACTCTACCACCGCTGGCGCAATGCGCCCGCGGCTATGGGTCCAGTATCCGTGCTGGCTACTTCATCAGCATCAGCTTGTGCGTCGAGTGGAAGCTGCCAGCTTCAATGCGGGCGAAATACATGCCCGACGCCATATCGCTGGCGCCGAACTGCACGGTGTGATAACCGGCCTGCAACGTGCCGAGGTCCATCTCCTTGACGAGCTGACCCGTGACGTTGAAGACGCGAATCGTAGTCAGTGACGACTGCGGAATCGCAATCTTGAAGTTCGTCATGGGATTGAACGGATTCGGGAAGACGTTGACGCCGTATTCGGTCGGCAGTTCCGCATTCTCGCCCACCGGCAGCGGGCCGCGGATCGAGCCGCCCGATTGACCGACGTTCCAACGGCCATCGCCGTCGCAAGTCGGGTGCGAGAGAACGAAGCCCGTCACGGGCGCATCCTGCGCACCGACGGACGTCGTGGTTGAGAAGATGATCGAATCATTGTCCACCACAACCGTCCAGCCCGTCGGCGCAGTCGCCGTCGTGCCGGCACAGAAGTCGCGAATGACCACGGTGTTTAAGCAGCCCGTGTTGACATCCATCGTGTAGGTCCAGTTCGGCGGACCGGCGGTAACGAGCGTGAACGTTGCCGTGCCAGTGCCCGGCGCGCGACGCGTACCCTGATTGCCGGCGGCCACAGCACCCAAACCGCACGCGTTGGTAGCAATTACGCGATAGGTCGAGGTCGTTCCGGCGACGGCCGTAAGATCGTCATACGAGTTGACGTTTTCAGCCACAGTCGCCAGCGTGTCGTTGTTGCGCAGTACCTTGTATTGCAGCGCGCCGGCGAGATCGTTCCACGTCACGCGCACCTTGTCGCACAGCGTATCCGAAGCCACGATGTTGGCAACCTGTCCCGGAGGCGACAGACGCAGACCCTGTTCGGGCGTCGCGGGCTGCAAGTCACCCATGCCGCATTCGTTCTTGGCACGAATCTGGAAACCGCCCTGCAAACCGGCGGGCGCCGGGTAGCAGAACGAGAAGTTTGGGCCGCCCGCATTGAGAATCGCGCCCACGCGCGTGGCCGTGCGGAAGATCACAAACGAGTCCGCGTCGGCGCAATTGGCCGTCCACGTTACACACACTTCGTCGCAGTCGTCATCCGAGGCCACGACGTTAGTAATCGTGCAGGTCGGCAGACCGGACGCCTGACCGTTGTCACACGTACCGTCACCCAAGCCGCAGATATTCGACCAGCCGTTAACGCAATAGTTGGCCACACCCGCGAGCGGAGCGTTGTCGAAGAACTGACGCTCTTCGCCGGCGCTGCCACGCGGCAAGGTATCGAGCGCCACGCCGTTACGGAATATCACAAAGCTGTCCAAGCCGAGGACGGTGTTGACCGTCCAGTTCACTTCAACTTGGCTGCACTGATCGTCCGACGCCGTCATGTTCTGCGGCAGGGGCGGCTCAACGCGCTTGCGACCAATGGTAGTTAGCGGTGACGAGAAGGCGGTATCCACATCGCAAACATTGTAGGCGCGCACGCGGAACGAGTGATCCACACCACCCGAGCTCACGACATCCGAATAACGCCGGGCATCCGGATTCGTGATGTAGATGTAGGGCGGAACGTCATCCACGAGCACGCGGAAACCGTCGTGATCGTCTTCGCCATAGGTCCACGTCACGACGATCGAATCGCATTCATCCGTGGTCGCCGACAGGTTGGTCACGGGGTCCGGAATCGGGCATTCGCCGCAACCGCCAGCGAGACAGGTCATCGCGACTTCGTCGGGATCCGTGCCGAAGCCGATCTGCTGGAAGCCGTTCTGCACGCGGAACGTATCGCTAACCCACGTGATGTCAGCGGCGTCGTAGCAGATGCGGATCCAAAACAGCGGGTGGCCCGTGTTCTGTTCCGGATTCGGGGTGAAGAACGGGGCACCGAACGCCGGTTCGGAGTAGAATCCGCCCGGTACATCGAGGAATTCCACGCCGTTGATGGCGAACTGATTGAGGTTCATTTCGTAAGGGCCGCCGCCTTCGGGGGCAAGCGATCGTCCGGGGTCGGGCCGTTACCGAGTGAATCCCAGAAAATCTGGACGAATGCGGCACCGTCCTCGATAGGAGTGCCACCCGCGCAGTTGTCCGTGATGGGCTGGGAGAAGTTGTACAAAATGGCATTAAACTGCGCCTGCGCAGCCGATGCCGCCAGCATCAAGCAAATCATTAACAAAGCAAGTCTTAGACGCATCACGAGCTCCTGGTTGGATGTCACTCTTTATGAGGAAAGCAATAATTTAGAACATATCACCTGAAAAGTCAACTCAAAGCCTCTCAAATTCAAGAATTTAGAACGGAAATCCGGCAAGGAATGAGTTGCAAATTTAGATACTTAGCGCGGTGAAGAGGGGGCGTTGGAAAGCCGCGACAGGAAGATCAGGAGGTAGGTTCGCGTTCGGCCAGCGAAGCGCGCACGATCAGCCCGCCCGCGACGAGCGATTGCAGCAAGCCACCGCAGCAGAGCACGATCGCGTAGGCCGCCTCGGTGGTCATGTTGCCCGACAGGAGGGACAGCAACGTTCCAGAGACTAAGGGCCCGAGCAGGAAACCCAGGGACCCCGCGGACGTAAAGCCGCCCATCGAGGCCGCCATCTGCCCAATCGGTGCGAACGCCGCGGAGAGTTGCAGCGTGGGGATGAACATCACGGCGGATGTGGCTCCGAGCGCAAACATCCAGACCATCAGCCACGGCGGAGCAATCCACCCGACTCCGGCGAATAACAGACCGTAGGACAGCGATCCCCAGAGCAGCATTTGCGTCTGCGAGAAACGCCGCGCCAGCCAAATGACCGGCGGACATAGCAGCCCCATCGTGAGCATGAACGCGGCAATATGGCCACCGATCTGCCCGGGTGTGAATCCGAATTTCAGCGTCGCAAGGATGGGAAACGAAGCCACAAAGAAACCGACCGTGAAACGATCCAGAAAGGCGAACAGATAGGGCAAGCGAAGGCGGGGTTCGCGCGCGAGATTTGCGAGAATAGCACCGAGCGGCTGGCGGCGCGCCAATCCATCGCTTGGCATGTCGAGCAACGCCGTCAGTACACCGACGGCGATCATCAACACACCGCCCAAGGAGAGTGAATAGAACGGCGAAATCGAACCGAGCCACCCGCCGATGGGCGAACCGAGCGCGACGCCGAAGGTAATCGCCGCACCGACACGGCCCATCGCGGCGCTGCGTCCCTCTGCACCGCGCGCGCCGGCCACGGCCAAAAGCAGCGACAGCGTCCCGATATGAAACACGCCTTCCACAAACCTCAGGGACATCAGCACGGTGAAGTCACGAATGTGTGGCATCAACAGGAAGCACAACCCGTCGAGCGCGGCCGCGATAGCCACAAAGAGCTTCGGCCGCCCCATGCGATCCGCCAAGCCGCCGGCGATTGGCGCAAACAGGAACGCCGCGAGCATATTGGCCGCGAGAAATGCGTGTGTCCAGAATCCCGAGACTCCGAAGCCGTCCATGACAAACGACTTCAAGATTGGCACAACCCCCGTCACCGGGAGCATGGTCAGGAAGATCAGGAGCGGTTCAATGCGAAAGCGACGGGGCAAAGCGGGAAGAGTCCAATGGGTGAGAGACAGTGTGAAGCGGGGAAATCGGTTGCTCCCCGGCGATATCCGATAGGCAACTTTTAAGGTACATTTCCGGCCACGGATTTGCAACTCTGGGCGGATGCAACTTGCTGGCCGTTGACCCGTCCAGTAAGCAGAAGTCTACCCCCGATTCTCCACAGAGTTACATGAAAATCAACAACTTAACTTTTAGACGGGAACTTGGGAACTGATTACGGTTCATTTCGTATATTGTGGTACGCGCCGCGCTGAGACGGAGGACTGTCCAGCGCGAGTCGCCTAATCGAACAATTTTCAGCCTACAGATAGAGACGTACTATGCGAAAACTGAGTTGGATTGGCCTCGGCCTCGTGCTGGCCGGAGTGGTGGTGGGTGTGCTTTTCACCTCCGAAATGAAGATGGACCGGACGGCGACCGCCCAGGAAGTCGCGCCGCCGGTGAACGCGCAATTCGCGCAGTACAATTCGTTAATCAATGACCACGGCGAGAGTCCGTTCGTGCCCGTGGCCGAGCGGGTCGGTCCGACGGTGGTACATATCTCATCGGACAAGGTCATGAGCGGCGCGAATCCGATGGATGAATTTTTTGAGAATCAGCCGTTTTGGGAGTTTTTCCATAAGCGTGATGGCGGCGGCGGCGGTGGCAATCGGCCGCGCGAGTTTCATGCTCCGTCCACCGGATCGGGCATGATCATCAGCCGCGACGGCTTCATCCTCACCAACAATCACGTCGTCGAAAACGCGGACAAGGTGACCGTCAAAACGCAGAACGGCCAGGAATACGAGGCCAAGATCATCGGCGCGGATCCCGAAACGGATGTGGCCGTGATCTAGGTGGATCACAATTTTGAAGCCAATGAAGTGTCCTTGATCGGAAATTCCGATAACCTGCGCGTTGGCGACTGGGCCATCGCGATGGGCAATCCGTTGGGTCTGGAGTGGACGCTTACGGTGGGCATCGTGTCGGCGCGCGGGCGCAGCAATCTTGCGATTGCGGGCGGCGGCCCGAGCTTCCAGGATTTTATTCAGACCGACGCTTCCATTAATTTCGGCAACAGCGGCGGTCCGTTGTGCAACATTCACGGTGAAGTTATCGGCGTGAACACCGCGATCAACCCGAGTGGTCAAGGCATCGGTTTCGCTATTCCGATCAACATGGCGATGAAGGTCGTGGACCAGTTGCGCGAGAACGGCAAGGTTGCGCGCGGTTATTTGGGAATGCTGCCGCGCGAGCTGACGGCGGAGCTGCGCAGTGCGACCGGCGTCGCGGCGGAGCAGCACGGCGTGTTTGTCGAGCGCGTGGATCCCAATACCCCGGCCTCGGTGGGCGGTTTGGAAGCGGGCGATGTCGTCACGGAGTTTGACGGCAAGGTCGTCAAGGATGTGCAGCAGTTCCGCATGGCGGTGGCCGACGTGCCGCCGGGCCGCGGCGTGGTGGCCAAGATCATTCGCGAAGGCAAGCCGCAGTCGTTGGAATTTGTGTTGGGTGATCGCGCGGCGCTGGCCACATTTATGGGTCAAGGCGAACAGCGTCCCGAGCCATCGAGCAACTGGTTGGGGATAGACGTCGGCGTTGTCAATGAATCCATGGCCCGTGCGCTGCGGCTGGATGGCACCTATGGCGTGATCATCAACGAGATAGATGAGAACTCGCCGGCGCGTGAGAAGCTGCGTGAAGGTGACGTGATTATTGAGATTGACCGCAAGCCCGTGGACGACGTTCACGGCTTCAAGGAGATTGCCGCGGCGCTGCGCAACTCGAACAAGGCCGTCTTGTTCCGCATTGTGCGCGACGGCGTGAAGACGTTCGAAGCAGTCGAGGTCAATTAACCAACCTACCACCTCCAACAGCCCCGGCCACCTTGGAATGGCCGGGGCTTGTTGTCTCTATTCCACTCTATGCTGACTCACACCTTCACCGCGCCGTTTGATTTTGCCAGGACGGCGCTTTACATAGGCCGCTATGAGAATGCGCAGACGCACGCGGTGTCCGGCGAGCGTTTTTGTCAGGTGCTGGCCGATGAGCGCGGCTATTACTTGGTGGAAATTACCCCTTGTGAGCGGAACAGTATCCACGCGCGCATCGTTGTCGGCGACCGCACAGCGTCGCGGCAGGCGCAGCTTGAACATTTTGTGAAGCGCACGTTCGGGCCCGATGACGAACTGTTGGCATTCTATCGCTTCTCAGAAAGTGATCGCCGTTTACAAAGTTGGACGCGTGACTATTGCGGATTGCGGCTGGTGGGTGTGCACAGCTTGTGGGAATGCCTCTCGTGGTCCATCATTGGACAACAGGTATCCGTAGCATCTGCGTTTGCAGTGCGCTCACGGTTAGCGCTGTATTGCAACGCCGTGGTGGCGTGGCAAGATAAGGTTTATGAGGGGTTTCCCGCGCCGGAGGCGCTGCTCAGTCTGACGGCAGCGGAGTTGCGTAAGTGTGGATTGTCGCGGCAAAAAGGCGAGTACCTTCAGGGCCTTGCGCGAGACGTTGCGCTGGGTTATCTTAATGAATCACTGTTAAGCGAAGCTGACCCCGCCGAGATTCGGGCGCGCCTATTGGCCATTCGCGGCATCGGGCCGTGGTCGGTAGAGTACGCGATGATGCGCGTGCATGGCGATGCGGACGCCTGTCCGTATGAAGACATCGGATTACGCAACGCATTGGCGCGGCAGTATCGATTAGGCCGACAAGCCACGCTGGACGAGACGAAACGCATCACGGAGAGTTGGCGGCCCTTTCGTTCGTACGCAACTTTTTATATATGGTACACGCTCCTACACAACTCCTGACCGATGCCGCGCCGCAAGTTGAGCGCTACTGGACGGACCTGAAGACGCCGCTGGGACGCATGCGCTTGACCGCCAGCGCGCACGGGCTGATGCGCGCGGAGTTCTGTGACGAGCCACGCGAGGCCGACGGCGAGTGTATCGAAACCAAATTGCTGCAGCAGGCGCGCAAGGAATTGACGGAGTATTATGCGGGCTTGCGCACGCATTTTGAGATTCCGCTGGATCTTCGCGGGACGGAATTTCAGTTGGAAGTCTGGCGCGAATTGCAGTTGATCCCCTTCGGCACGACCACGACATACGGTGAAATTGCCAAGCGTCTTATGATAGACAACGGCGCCCGCGCGGTCGGCGTGGCCAACGGCATGAATCCGGTGGCGGTAGTCGTCCCCTGCCATCGCGTCGTCGGCCAAAAAAATCAAATCACCGGCTACGCGGGCGGTATTGACCGCAAGACGTGGCTCTTGAAGCACGAGTGCAGCACGCTGGTTTGAGCGAGGTGCTTTCTTTGTGTAACTAAAACGGCGACTCCATCGAGTCGCCGTTTTCGGTTTACTTGTGTTTTAGCCGCGCGGGCCAGAGAAAGTGTTTGGGTGAGACGCGCGTCGTGACTTTTCTGTGGTAGTGCGCCGCCAGTCGCTGCACCTCGTCTTCAATGGCGCCGGACGAAACGAGCAGCTCGCGTACGTGGGCTAAGTCCATTGCGCCTTTGATCAACACTTCAGCTTGCGGATGCGTGGGTTCGCTTTTGGTCAACCCTGAGCGGTTCCACGGCTCGACTTGCTCGGCGAACATGGACTGCAATCCAGCAACGCCGGAGGTCACATGCGCTCCGAAATCCTGCGCGGCGGAGACGGGACAGAAGAGTGTGTCCTCGCGTTCGACCAACTTCAGGTCGAGCACGAGATGCACCCACTCAACCTGCCACGCCGAGCGCGAACGTGCATAGAGCAACTCGAAGTTCGGCGTCGTTACCGACGCATTAATATAGTCCAGACCGACGGCGAACTTCTCGAGCCGCGCCGGATCGTGGAGCAGGCGCTCAGCCTTGTCTCCGAGCCGTGTGCGCAGGCCGCGCGCCGTGTCGAGCAGGCCGTCTGCGAACATTTGCGGCAGGTTGATGGTCAGGTGCGTGCTGTGCAGCAGAAGATCAATTTCACGGCGCGCCAATTCCCGCGCCGGTGTAACCGGACCGAATAGCATCACACGGTACGCAAGCGGCGATAGTGCGCGATCGTGTAAGCCGCGACCGCCAGACAGATGCTCGACGTGACGGCCAATGCGATCCGCGCATCAAAGGCATCGGCCAATGCACCGAGCAGGAACGCGCCAATGGGGCCGAAGCCTAAGAAACTGGATGTATAGAATCCCAGCACGCGCCCGCGCAGATGATCCGGCGTGAGCTGCTGCAGGAGCGTGTTGGTCGAGGCGAGCATCGCGATGCCCGAGAACCCCGACATGGCCAGGGCGATGACCGAGACCTCAAATTGCTTTGAGAGCGAAAAGATGAGCAATCCCAGACCAAGTCCGGCCATGCCCATCATCACAACCCAGCCGCGTTTGCTCTCCTGATCCATCGAGGCCTGCCACAGCCCGCCCAACAGCGCGCCGATACCTCCGGCGGCCATCAGCACACCGAGACCTTCGGCGCCTGTGTTGAGCACAATGTCGGCGACCATCGGCAACAAGGTGGTGTAGGCGAAGCCGAAGATGGAAAAGATGATGACGTTGCGAATCAGAACGCGCTGAATCGGCGAGCGGCGCACGAAGGTATAGGCGTCGCGCAACTGCTTCAGAATCGGCTCGCTGGTATCGCCACGCGGATCAGGGAGATTGCGCATCAGCGACAACGTGACGATCAGCGCGAAGTACGACACGGCGTTGGCCAGGAAGCAGGCGCCCTCGCCAACCAGTGGTACCATAATTCCGGCCAGTGAGGGCCCGACCAGACGCGCGGCATTAAAAGTCGAGGAGTTCAGCGCGATCGCATTAGGCCGATCCTCTTTACCGACGAGATCCGTGACAAACGACAGCCGCGCCGGCGCGTCGGCGGCCATGAAGATGCCGGAGATGGTGGCCAGAATCAGGATGTGCCACTCGGTAATCCTACCGGCAAAGGTCAGAATCGCGAGGAGGAGCGCACAGATAGCCAAACCGGTTTGTGTGACAAAAAGCACCGTTCGTTTTGGTGCGCGGTCCACCAGCACTCCGCCGATGGAGCCGAGCAGAAGCGACGGAAGCTGGGACATCGCGCCGATTACGCCGAGCCACAGCGGTGATTCAGTGAGCCGCCAGACGAGCCAGCCTTGCGCCAGCGTCTGCATCCACGTTCCGGTAATGGACAGTGCGAAACCAGTCCAAAACAGGCGGTAGTTGCGATGCCGAAAGGCGCGGAAGGTCTGGCGGAGTGAGTTCACAGCTACTTCGCCGCCGCTCGGGCCAGGGCGTCCCAGAAACCCGCCAGTTGGGCGGCGTTCCATAGGTATTCAGATTCCCGTGCACCACCTTTGCCACGAGCCATGGCCAGCCACGTCGTGCGCTGCGAGGCGTTCCACGACTTTGACTCATCAAGAGCCAGCAGGTAGGCGCCCTGCTGCGCCACCCAGAAGCGTTCGTGCGGCGTCATCGCGGGCAACGCCTGGCCGAGCCGATCTTCCACGGCCTTCAGAATGCGTTTTGAAAAACCGCCATCGCGGGGGCCGAGCTTGGCCAGCACATCCGCCGCCAGCAGCGCCACATCTTCCAGCGGATACTCTTTGTAAAGCGCGGTTTCCTGGTGTTTCAGACTCAAGGCGATATCCGCGTCAGCGATCTTTTTGAGCGAGGTCAGCGGTGCGCGATAGCCCTTCTTGGCCAGCACTTTCTTGCGTTCGGCCTCAACGAGCTTGCGCAGTTTCGCGTCGGTCGAGCGCAGGCCCAGCTTGTCATAGAACCAGTAGGCACCCGAAGCCAGGGCCTCGTCGTTTTCATATCCAATCTGATATTTTCGGGCGACAACCCACGGCGCCGGACAAAATGCGCGCGCGGCCCGCACGAGTGAGCCGTAGATCCAGGCCGCCTCACCGCCGCGGAAGGTGTCAAACAGGTTGAGCGCAATCTCCAGCCGCGCCGGATGCATGCCGCCGCCGCCGTAGCTGATGGGCACACCGTTCTTGAGCATCATGAAGCCCCAACCGGCTTCTATCGGCAGCCGCCATTCGACGGTATTGAACCACAGCAACAATGTGCCGCCGCGATCCAGTTGAATCTCGTAGAGCTCGGCTGGATTGCCGTGTGTCGCGCCGTAATACTCGCGCAGGCGCACCGTGAGCGTGCCATGCACGACGTTGAGCAGCTCTTGGCCGCGCTTGGGCGAGACCGGCGGCGGGAGTTCGAGCGGCTTGGCAATTTCGGTGGCAAAATCGTACTTCTGCTTGGCCAACTCGGGCGACCAGATCCACAGCTCCTTAGGCCGCGGCAGGGCTGTGCGCGTTCGAGACGGTCCCGCAGGCGTCAACGTCGCCCCGACCATCAGGCTGGCCTCGTTGTAAAGATGATCGCCGACCTGCCCCGGAAAGGCCTGCGCGAAGCGATCCAAGAGCAAAGACAACACGGTATCCCCTCCGGCGGCGCGTTCAAGGATGTCGCGCACCGTCAGCGCTTCCGAATCTGCGGCGTCCGCCTCGGCGGGTTCCAACAATAGCCATAGCAGGCCCGCCAGCGGGTCGTGCTCCTTGTTTTCGTAATCTTCCCAGTCCAGTTCCACCTGTCGTCCCAACTGCCCCTGAACGAAGCGCGCATTGCCATAATCGAAAGCGTAGTAGAGCTTCGTCCCGACGATGCCCGTCTGCATCATGAGATCGGACAGTTCGGGTGTGATGCGCTCGTGGAAGTGCGCCAACTCGCGATCAGCCAGACGGCGCACCGCATCCGATACGGGATAGGCCTTGTAAAACAGCAATTGATCATGATACACCAGCAGCGTTTTGGCCGTGTGCTTGACGAGCGCAAGTTGCCGCAGCAGTTCGAGCGTCTCATCAGGCGTCGGACGCAGCAGCAATTTCTTAAAAAGGGCTTGCGGGGACATGCAGGACTCCATAAGGGAAAGTTATAGACAGAATATAGCAGGCTATGCGTAAAATAACAAACGGTCTGGATTACTCCAGACCGTTTGCGTATTCAAGCAAGCGAAAACCGAATTACATCGGCATCGGCGAGGCAGCCTTCTTGGTGGCTTTCTTGCGACGCTTGGCGGCTTTCTTCTTAGTCGCCTTCTTAGCCGTAGCTTTCTTCTTGGTGGCTTTCTTCTTGGTCGCCTTCTTAGCCGTAGACTTCTTGGCGGCTTTCTTCTTGGTGGCTTTCTTCTTGGTCGCCTTCTTGGCCGTGGCCTTCTTGGCGGCTTTCTTCTTGGTGGCTTTCTTCTTCGTAGCCTTCTTCGCCGTGGCCTTCTTCTTGGTGGCCTTCTTCTTGGTCGCCTTCTTGGCAGGGCTCATGCGGATTTCTCCTTCGCTGAGTGATCGGGCAGAGACTCGTTCGAGAACAGGATGTTTTGTGTCCAGACAGGAAGCGGCTGCGCTGCCCGAGTTCCGCATGCTTCCTACTGTGCAGACTCCGGGCTCGTGCGGCGAGCATTTCGGCGTCTGTACCGGCGGCTTCTCGAAAGATGTCGCACAGTATCTATGATCGCGTACCCCACGCGGGGACGTTCATCGCGTATGTCTGGTGGGCCGTCAAGCGTGGACAGGCCCAGTCTCAGGATTCGGCTTTTCGTCGCAATCTATAGCAACAAATGGGCCGATTTTCAGCAAAGTTAAGCAGATGGGGGCCGGATTGGCCGACCCATGTACCGCATGCGCCGCCGAATCACAGCGGAGCTATCAATGTAAGATTCTGAAAATCAGAACACTTACAAACGATCAATCGGGAAGTTTGCCGTCGCAGAAAATTTTCAAATTCTTTGGCAACACAAACCATGAAAGATCGTTGTACGCGGCTATGATTTGCGTTTAGCCGCTTTGCGCGCGAGCTTCTCAGCCTTTCGTTGGGCTTTTTGCTCACGCTCTCGCTCGTGCGCCGCTTCATCGCGGGCCTCAATCAGCTCGGTCAGATAGCCGAGCGTCTCGCGCCGTTCGAGCGCCTGTTGCAGCAGATCATAGTCGCGCAGAGTAAAGAAGGAGCGCAACATGGGCTGAAAGAACAGCATGACCTGCGACCCGACGAAGTTCAGTGGTCGAGTGGTCTCAAGGAACAGAATGGCCGGCAGGGCGAAGCCCAAGCCTACCACTTTATCGGCCAAGCGCGCGAACAACTCAATTTGTTCGGGGCTCAGGTAGTCGGGCGCGGTGACATCTTTCATGATCCGTGCTCCGGCGACCCGGCGATGCGTTGGCGGATAAAATCGAGAACGGCGTCCGAATTGGGCGGCTCCATCAGCAGCAAACCGCGATGCCCGTCCAGCCGCGACGGCTGGGGAAACGGCGAGACGAACAGGCCGTTGGGATCGCGCTCGATGCGCTTGAGGTCGCGGAACAATTTGCGCCGTGACCAGAACCAGCGACGGACGAGAATGCCGTCATGGCTGATGGTGTAGCGCGTCGGCAGCCAGTAGGCCGTCGTCGTTCCCAGCAAGAAGACCGTGGCAAAGAATGCCCAGAGCGGATGCTCGAAAACCTTGAGCATGACGATGGGGACCACGATCAGCGTGAGGACGAAGACGATACGCCGGTAGCCACCTTGCCGCGGCGGATGCACGCTCCATTCAAAGATCACTGCACGATCAACGGACATGGCTCACCTGACCCATGACGCGCAAAATATAACTCTTGATAAAGCAAAACGCAAGTGCTTGCCAGAAAAAAGTTACGAATGTGCTTTGAGCCAATTCGCTCCCGAGCCGACGTCAACTTCAATTGGAACGGCGAGCGGCAGTGCGTTCACCATCTCGCGCCGGACCATTTCGGCGAGTCGTTGGACTTCCGTTGCCGGTGCTTCGAACACAAGCTCGTCGTGGACTTGCAGCAGCATGCGAGCGGCAAACTTTTCCTCTTTGAGCTGTTGAGCGATGCGCAGCATCGCGAGCTTGATCATGTCCGCGGCGCTCCCTTGGACCGGCGTATTGATGGCGATGCGCTCGGCGAACTCGCGGACCTGGCGGTTGGGATTCGCGATGTCGGCGATCTGCCGCCGCCGGCCCAGCAGCGTCACCACGAAGCCGTTCTCGCGGCATGTCTCGACGGTCCGGCGCATGAAGTCGCGGACTCCGGGGTAGAGCTGAAAATACTGTTCGCGGAACGCCTTGGCCTCGGCGCGCGGAATGCCAAGCTGCTCGGAAAGGCCGAAGTCTGTCTGGCCGTAGATGATCCCGAAGTTGACCGTCTTGGCAGCACGGCGCATGTCTGAATTCACATCCGCCAGCGCGACGCCGTAGATCTTGGCGGCGGTCTCACGGTGCACATCGCCACCCGATCGGAAGGCCGCAATCAGCGTTTCGTCGTTCGACAGATGCGCCATAATGCGCAGTTCGATCTGGCCGTAGTCGGCCGACAAAATCTGCCAACCGGATTCGCCTGCGATGAACGCTTCACGGATGCGTCGGCCGACTTCCGTGCGAATGGGAATGTTCTGCAAATTGGGATTGTTCGACGACAATCTTCCGGTGGCCGCAATGGTCTGACTGAAGGTCGTATGCACGCGTCCCGTGAACGGGTGCATAATCTCCGGCAGCGAGTCTACGTACGTGCCTTTGAGCTTGGCCAGAATCCGATAGTCCACCAACTTGGCCGGCAGTTCATGCATTGGCGCAAGGGCCGTCAGTGTATCCACGTCGGTCGAAGGTCCGGTCTTGGTTTTCTTCTGGACCGGGAGCCGCAGTTTGTCAAAGAGGATGGCCGCGAGCTGCTTGGGCGAGTTCAGGTTGAACTTCTCTCCGGCCGCCGCGCAGCACTCCTCTTCTAACCGCGCGAGGTCACGTTCAAGTTCCTTGGACATGTCCGCGAGCAGGGCCGTGTCGAGCCGAACGCCGGTAAATTCCATGTCGCGCAGCACCGCAGTGAGCGGCATTTCGATGTCGGAAAGCAGCGTTGCTTGCGTGCCGAGCTGCGGTTCCAGCGCATGCACGAGCCGGAGCGCATAGTCGGCATCCTCGCACGCGTAGTCGGCAATTTTTTCCAGATCAACGTCCAGCATCGAGCCTTGGTTCTTGCCCGAACCGATCAAATCCGAGGTGGGAATCTTGGACAGTTTGAGGTAATCGCGCGTCAACTCGTCAATCGAGAGCGAGCGGCTGCCGGGGTTCAACAGGTACGCGGCGATCATCGTGTCGAACGAAAGAGAGGCGACGACGATGCCATACGAGAGGTATACGAGGGCGTCGTACTTGACATTCTGCCCCGCTTTGGGCACACTCGCGTCCTCGAGCAGTTCGGCGGCAATCTCCAGATAAGCAGCGAGTGCGCCTTCGGCCATCTGTCCGTAGCGGATGAAATCGCGTGTGCCCTGCGGCGCGCCGTCGAAGTGCGCCATTGAGATGTAGTATGCCTCTCCTTCCACGACGGCGAAGCTCGCGCCGACCAATTCCGCCAGCAGCGGATCGGCGGCCGTGGTCTCGACATCGAACGACAAGAGCGGTTTGTCGCGCCGCCACTGCTCCACCAATTTGCGGAATTCTGCGGCGCTGCGAACGATGTGATAGTCCCGTTGCGTCGCCTGTGTGTTGGCTTCATGCAACAAGTTGGCGGGTGCTGTGCCGCGCAAACGTTCGAGCAGACGATAGAGTTCGAGCTCGGTCAAGAGGCGTTCGATCTCGGGATTATAGAGCGGCTGGACGGTGAGCTCGTCGAGGTTGACTTGAATCGGCGCGTCGCAGTCAATGGTGACCAACTCACGTGACATGCGCGCAGACTCGGCATATTCAATCAGCGCATCCCGCAATTTAGACGGCTTCATCGTCGGCGCGGCGTTCAGCACCGCTTCGACCGATCCGTATTCCTTGACCAGCTTCACCGCCGTCTTTGGCCCCACGCCCGCCACTCCGGGGACATTGTCCGACGTGTCGCCCATCAGCGCCAGCACATCAATGACCTGCTGCGGCGGCACGCCGAAATTTTCTTCGACATCTTTGGGCGACCAGATCAGGGTGCCGTCGGATTTCGGATTGTAGAGCTTAACCTGTTCGGTGACGAGCTGCTGATAATCCTTGTCGCCGGTCACCATATAGACCAGATAGCCCTGCTCATCGGCGCGCTTCGACAGTGTGCCGATGACATCATCCGCCTCCCAACCGGGCAGGGCCAGAATTTTCAGACCAGTCGCCGCCAGCACCTGATCCAATCGGCCCAACTGGTCCACCAGCTCCTCGGGCATTTTCTGGCGGGTGGCTTTGTATTCAGTGTAGGCCTTATGCCGGAACGTGGGTTCGGCGGTATCAAAGACGATAGCCAGATGGGTCGGCTGCTCTTTTTCAATGAGCGAGATCAGTGTATTGAGAAAGCCGAAGATGGCCGAGGTGATTTCGCCGCGCGAATTGACCAGCGGATTGCGCAGAAACGCAAAATGGGCGCGGTACATCAGGGCCGAGCCATCTATCAGGAACAGGGTGTGTTCGCGGTCAGTCATAAGAAACAGGATTTCGGGCTTGACTTTTTGAGCACAAAGCCCCTCATTGCAGAGTCAGGGAGTTTTTTGGAACAATCGTTAGAACAAGAGGATAACCATGTCGGAACCCACGCCGCAGCGCCCGCATCAGATCAATGTCAGCGTAGATGAGAAGGTCGCCGAAGGCATTTACTCGAATCTCGCCTTAATTTCGCACAGTCCTGCCGAGTTTTTCATTGACTTTGCGCGCATGGTGCCCGGGACGCCGAAGGCCTCGGTCCACGCTCGCATCATCATGACGCCTTCACATTGCAAGTTTCTCTTGAACGCGCTCAAAGAGAACCTCGACCGCTACGAAAAGCAGTTCGGCGAAATCAAACTGCACGGCGGCCCGCCGCAATCCGGCGGACAGTTTGGCTTCCGCGCCGGCGGCGAACCCGAAGTTAAGTAACCGTGCCCGCTCCAGCGTAGACGCTGGACCCGCTGTGCTTTCGTCCGCGATGGACAGTGTCAGAACATACCAATAAAAGATTGGCGTCCGGAGGACCCATGACTGCGTATCGCATCTTCGTATTGCTTTCACTGGCCGGTCTCCTGCTGTCCTGCGACGAGGACAAGAAGGAGATTCGCGCAGTCATCCCCGTGGCGCCCAATCTTCTGGCCGCCACCCAGACCACCCAGAACTCGATTCGCCTGACTTGGAACGACCGATCCAACGACGAAGAGACCTTCGAGTTGGAAATGGCGATCAGCGGGCAATGGCATCTGCACACCACGGTGAATGCCGATATCACGACCTATCTTGTGGACGGCCTCGTGGCTGCGACGGAGTATCAGTTCCGCATCTTCGCCATGAATAGCGCGGGCCGCAGCGACCCATCCAACACATTAACGGTCAGCACGTCCGGGGACGATCCGCCTCCGCCTCCCGCCAACGTCATCGCCGAAGCGCTTGCGCCAACCGTGGTGCGGGTTGGCTGGTCCGATACGTCGCCTGTTGCCGTGACCTTTGTAGTCAGTCGTCGCACGGCCGTAAGTGCATGGGCCAATGTTGGTCAAGTTGGTGACAACATCGAGTCGTACAATGATTCGACCTGTGCGGATGCGACAGAATACTATTATCGTGTCGGTGCGCAGCTCGGAAATCTTTTGACATGGTCGCTCGACTCCGCCTCGGTCACCACGCCGACGCTTGGCGCGCCGCACGCTCCCTCCGAGCTGACGGCCATTGTTACCGTCGGCACGGGTGTGCGTATTTCGTGGCTGGACAACTCACTCGACGAGACCGAGTTCCACATCCGTCGCAACCAGGCCGGCAACTTCTGGGAGACGATAGATACGGTGGCGGCCAACACCGTGGAGTACTTCGACACGCTGGCCGAGAACGTCGCGATCTATAACTATCAAGTGCGCGCGAATAATTCGTTCGGCACTTCAGCCTGGTCCAATATTGCACAGGCGGATTATCGCTACTGCTCGGACGGCGCCGTGCCGATCTGTCTGTCGAACTACTGGCGTTACGAGGTGGATCCCAACGACGGCCCGGTGTATGTAGCCCGCCGCGAAGTCCGCGAAGTCGCCTATCCTGGCGGCATAGACTACTATCTGGTCGTGGAGTTTGTTGACGACACGACCGATACGCTGTTCTACTGGCGCAACTTTGCCAACGGCCTCTTTCAGGATGAGTTTCCGCTCGGCGGAGCGTCGGGTGAACTGCTCTTGCGCTCGCCGCCGGGTTCGGGTTTCTGGAACTTTGAAGGCGACAGCGTGATCGTGGCTACCAGTAACGTGACTGTGAACGTCAACGGCACGACGTACACAGGTGTGACGATCTACCAGCGGTTCGACCGCGGCAGCAATTACAGCATCAAATACTACCTCAAGCCGCAGACGATCGGCATCATCAAAGAAGAAGAATACGTCGGCGCGGACCTGATTGTTCGTCGTGAATTAATGGACTACGAGATCCGCAACTGACCGGCCTGGACGCGGCTTCCATGCGCCGCGCTGCCCAGGCGTTACCTCCGTTCGGCCAGAATGGCCAGTCCGCCTTCCACCGCGCCGCCGTCCGGCTCGGTGATCCGCAACGGCAGATTACGCAAACGAATTTCCTCTACGAACAGCGGCTCCAGTACGGGCCGCTGTTCCCATAATCCCCCGCTGATCACGAGCGGCAACGCCGCCGTATTCTGCGGCATATCTTCCAACAGCCGTTCGACCTGATCCACCAGTTCGAGCACGGCGTGCTGCAAGATGTCCATCACGTCCGGCTGTCCTCCCGCGAATTGAAACACAAGCGGCGCCAGTTCCGCCCAGCGCGTCGGTCCGAAGTCCTCGCGATAGACCTTTGTAATGATGTCCTGCGTGGATTCGATGCCGAGCTTTTCCAGTACGGCGGCGTGAAACGGCGACAGTTCAGCGCGTTCACCTTCCCATAAGCAATGCCGCAGCGCCTCGCGTCCAATCCACGCGCCGCTGCCCTCATCTCCGAGCAGCGGACCCCAACCACCCGCTCGGAAGAATTCGTGGCCGTGCGGATTCTGGTAGAAGGCAATCGAGCCTGTGCCGATAATCAACAGAATGCCGCGCTCGCCGCGACAAAATGCGCCGGCATACAGCAGATGGGCGTCGGTGACGACGTGCGGACGCAGCTTCGGCCACAGGTCCTGCGCCACGGACAGGGCGAGATCTCGTTCGTTCTGGCGGCCTACACCGGCCAGTCCGCACACGACTTCCCGCGCCGCGCGCGCTTCCGGCAGCAGCGTCAACAAATCAGACAGCGCCGTGCGCAACCCGACCGGCCCGAGCCGCACCACATTAGAAGGACCGGCGCTGTGCTGTCCGAGGATGGTGCCGTCAGCGGCGACCACCCAGCCTCGGGTTTGCGTTCCGCCGCCGTCCACGATGAAGTAGGTTTCCATATTAGACAAGTTACAGCTTTCCTCTATATATGCAACTCAAAAGGCCGGAGCGCACCGCTCCGGCCTTTTTGTATCTACACGCGGGAGCATCCCACAGCGGGTGCCCCGACAAGATAATTGATCAGCTTTTCTTCTTCTTCTTGACCGGCCAGACGATTTCGACTTTCCAGCGGTCTGCGCCGGGCTCTTTGCCGCCGACGGAGTGATAGACTTCCATCGGTGCGCCCGTCCACTCGTACTCGTTGGCTTCCGCGTACTTGGTCAATTCAGTCCAGACGTTCATCGCCGAGTTCGGATGACCTTCATAGGTGACCGTCAAGGCATCCATCGCCGGCAGCTTCTCGACCGTTACCTCGGGGGTCGGCTCATTGTCGTCGGCAATCGGGACGCACCACTTCGACGTGAGATCGGTAGGCTTAGTCGTGGTCGGGTCTTGATACCAAACCGCGAACATAGCGCCGGCGGGTTGGATACTCTTCTCTGCGGTGTAATTGATCACGCGCGTCGAGCCGTTCATGACCATGGCGTCAATCGCGCCTTCGTAGTCTTTCTCGCCCCATCCGCCTTCGGGGGCGAAGTCGGCGGCTTTGACATAGGCGGTCGCGGCAATCATGGCGGGTTTGGTTTCAAACGCGATCTCTTTGACGATCTTCGCGGTGGCGGCCGGTTGGGCCGAGCCATTCTCTTCGGCGCGGCTCAGATTGGCAAGGCAAGCGGTCAGGATCAGGACTGCGAGACTCAGGTACTTCATTTTCTCCCTCTTGTGCAGTGTCGGTTGATCAGGTTATTTCAGTCAAGTGATACGATGTGTGTCGAATTGTCCGGCGGCTTCGAGGCGCGCGAGATATTCGCCGAGCGGGGATTTAGCGCGAAGCGCGGTTCCTCGCCGGAATCTGCAACGCAATTAGTTTTTTGTCAACAGGTCAAGCACTACGCGGTCAGCCTTGGGAAAGGCATAGCGCCGCAGCTCCGTGGGCAATACCCACTTGGCATCGGCGGCATGCACAAGCTGTAACTCACCGCCGCTGTGGGTGCATTCGAAGCAATGCAGCGTTATTTTAAAGTGCGTGTAGGCGTGCTTAACGCTGATCACATGCGCCCCAACTTCGACGTCAATGGCAAGCTCTTCACGCAGCTCGCGGCGCACGCACTCTTGCAAAGACTCGCCCGGCTCTTGTTTGCCGCCGGGGAATTCCCACAGTCCGCCCAGCAAACCGTGCAGGGGCCGCTTCGTAATCAGGATGCGTCCGTGTTTGCGCACGATGGCCGCGCCGATGTCATAGTGCGGCGTGGTCGGTTTCGCAGGCTTGCGCGGCAGCACGGTAACGTCCTTAAGCGTCTTGCGCCCGGCACACGCGCGTCGCAGCGGGCAGTTGTCGCACAGCGCTTCGCGGGGTTTACACACCGTTGCGCCAAGCTCCATCAGCGCTTCATTCACCGCGCCTGGCGCCAGGCGCGCCTTGACCGCAGTCTGCATCCACTCTTCGGCCACGCGGCGCAGTCCCTGATGCACGTCGCGCTCAGTGATGAAGCCGTGCTCGGCGGTCACTCGCGCGATCACCCGTTCGACATTGCCGTCCAGCACGGGAACCGCTTCCCCAAACGCCAGCGAGGCAATCGCCGCCGACGTATACTCACCGATACCCGCGAGTTTTTTCAGTTCCCCGCTCGTGCGTGGAATACCGCCGCCCTGTGCCACGACCTGTTTGGCCGCCTTATGCAGATTGCGCGCGCGTGCATAATATCCGCAGCCTTCCCAGACTTTCAAGACGCTGTCCAACTGTGCGGCGGCCAGCGCTTCGACCGTGGGAAACGCCGCGAGGAAGCGATGATAATACGGCTCCACCGTGGCTACCTGCGTCTGCTGCAGCAAAATCTCGCTGATCCATATATGATATGGATCGCGCGTGTTACGCCACGGCAAATCGCGTTTGACGCGTTCAAACCACTCGGCGAGACTGCATAGAGCCGTTGCGGACAGACTCACGCGCGTGCCTGTGACTCTGCGCCGGTCGCCCGCGCTGTTACGCTGTCAAATTTGGTCATTCAATGAGAAACCGCCTGTGGTGGAGACCACAAGCGGCGCGCGATTAGTTGTGGGAGGGTTTACCGAGATCGAGTTCCAACAGCAATTTTATGGTGTCGGAGACTGGTTCAAGCCGTTTTTTTTTATTCGGATCATCCGTCAGCCACCACGCCTGCACGGTTTCCGATCCGTCAAGCCAGATCCGCATCATGCGCCGGTTTGTGATGACCAACACCGACTTGCCGTCGCGCGATCGCTTGGCACGCTGGCGATCCCACAGCAGATAGCTTCCTCCAAGCAGGCATAGCGCCAGCCAGCCGAACATCAGCGATAGACCGAGCACACGCGCCGTCGGTTCAATCGCCGCGCCGACAATCAGCACAAATGGCGTGAACAGCATCATCGTCTTGAGGACAAAGAACTGGCCCATGCGGCGCTGACGGCGCGGCAACGGCCAGTCCTCAATCGAGACCACATGCTCAGCCTTGTTCAGATTCTGAAACAATAGGTCGAGCAGTTCACCGGCGTCCTGATGAACGGCCATGAACGTCTTGTGGCTTAGCTCCCCGCGCGAGTAGCGCTGAAGCGTATCAAGGTCGAGCGATTTCACGAGTTCGGGATTAGGGTCTCATCCTGTGAATTCACAATATAATAAACTCCTCTTGCGAGCGCAACCGCCAGAACCCCGCTCCCCAACTGCGCGGGGCTGCCGAGGGCGGTTTTGGCGCTAAGTGGAGTAATTCGCCGTGATTTGCACCCACCTTGCGGGAGGAGGGGGAAACTGCTATATTTAACTCAATTTAGCGCGAGAAGATTCCGGAGGAGTGGGCGTGCGGCGAACAATCTGGCTGATAGGCCTGCTACTTTGGGTCGGAAGCCCGGCGGTCCGCGCTCAGGAGCCGCCCGACTCAATGCGAGTCCCGCCCACTGCCGATACGTTAATTTCAGTTGATAAAACAATTTACGTGATTCCCGCCGGGCCGGTGGCCGGTACTTTTTCGCCCGCCAGCCGACTGTCTGTTGTAGATACTGTGGCAGGGTGGGCGAAAATAGTGCTCGAAGGCTGGGTTCCGGTCGGCGACGTGCTCGGCCGGATGGGAGCCGCTCCGCTGGATCAGGCCGGGTTTGAGACCACCAAACCAGCGGTTCGCCAGCGCTGTGTTGCCGTGACGAGCAAAGGGAAACGCTGCAAGCGCAAGTCCGAACCGGGGAGCGACCGTTGCTGGCAACATCAAGACTGAAACGGGGACTACTATTTTTCTTGTTGCTGAGCGGCGGTGCCTGGGCCCAGTCTGTTCCGGTCATTGCTACGGACTATGAATGGCAGTTGACCCAGCCGGGCCGGACGCTTTTCCGTGACCGTCTGCCTGTAGGTAGTATTGAATTGGTGGCCGGGCGCAAAGAGAAGGCAACTGGTGAAGTCTTGCAGGTTCTGACCGACATCGCGTTCGAACCCGGTGATACCGTGCGCTTTTTTGCGGTGAATTTCCGCTTAACGGCGGGGGAGCAGGGCCTGATTGAGGCGCTGGCGGATGCCGCTGAACTGCCTGGACTGATCGGCGCGGCCCGATATGCCATCGAGACCTCCAAGAACATCGCAGGCACCGAGCGCGCCGAGACCCTTGTCACCTATCGCACGCGCTCGGGTTTCGCTCTGAACCTGCTGCACTTCGGCACGCAGCAGCAGTTGAGTGTCGAATGGCCGGACGTCCAGCACGCCGGGCGGATCGAGCGCATCATTAATGCCGACCAGCTCTCTTTGTTTGCCGATCTGCTTGATCTGACCATCTTTGAACTCAACCGGCAGGGTGCCGGTCTCAAATTGAAAACTGCCAAACCATAGACATACGCCGTGCGCTACTTAGATCTTACAGAAAAGACCAAATCACTGCCGCTGGGCAAGCACGTGATTGCCGAGTTGGAGACAGGCCGCGTGACGATTGAAAACGTCGGTTCGCGCCACCATTACATGTCGCCTCGATCCGAATACCGGCTGGTCATCGAGACGGGCGGCAAGCGGTTCACGCCCCGTCACGGCGACTTCCTGAGTGATGTTCAGCTTAAGAGCGAAACGCGCCCGGATCTCCGGTTAGCGCTGTTTGATTCGTGCGATGCGCTGTGCAACGGTGCCGCGCCATCCGAGCTCATGACGAGCAAGAAGCTGCCGGCCTATTTCGGGGACATCACACCGGAAAGTTGGTCCCTGCAAAGCACTCAGCAACAGATGGGCGGCCTGTCAACTGAGTTGCTTCTGCATGGCCTGCAAGGCCTGATTCGCGTATTCGACTTGAACGATCCGACGTTGAAAGCGCCCGAGACCTTTCGCAAGGCCTTTCTGGACCTGCAAGGCGGTATGCCGCCTCATGAAGCGGCGCAGCGTCTGCGTCCGCAAGTCATGGGCGGCAAGCGCTACTTCGACGCGCTCGAGCGGTCGTAGTGGAAGAATTCAGCAGGGGGCAGGCATTGGCAACCCTCTTGTGTGAGTGCATGTGCTCGATCTGACTTTGCAAATTGTCTTGTGGGGATCAATCACCCTGCTGCTGCACACTCTCGTGTTGTACCCATTATCGTTGCGACTATTACCGCGGAAGTATGATCTGGATCCGCCGGAGCAACCCGACAATGAGTTACCGAGTGTGGCGCTGCTAATTGCGGCATACAACGAATCTCTCGTCATCGCCCGCAAAATTGGCAACAGTTTCGCGCAGGACTATCCACAGGAGAAGTTGGAGATAATTGTCGGATCAGACGGGTCCACGGATGGAACGGACGAAATTGTTAAGAGTTTTGTCGATCCGCGTCTCCGATTAGTTCGATTGGACGGTCGCAATGGGAAGCCACTTGGTCCTGAATCGCCTTGTCGCGGAAACTCAGGCCGGATATCGTAGTAATCACCGATGCCGATGTCAAGCTTGATTCTCAGGTCTTGCGCAAGATGCTGCCGTCACTTTGCTGATCCTCGCATTGGCGTAGTTTCCGCCGGCTGGTATATTATGCCAGTGACCGACGCGGTTTTCGGAGGCGAAGGTGAGCAGTACGCAGCGCACATCAATGTTACGAAAGCACTCGAGAGTCAGGTCGGCGGCGTTTCCGGTGGTACGGGCATGTGTTTGGCAATTCGGCATAGTTTATACCAGCCGTTTGCACCGGGCTCGGCCAACGATGACACCACGCCCATGTTGTGGGCTGTCTTAGCTGGGAAGCATGCGGTGTGGGACCCGAACGCGAAAGCGTACGAACATGCAAGTCGCTCGTTTCGGGAGGAGTTTCGTCGGAGGATTCGTATCGGCGCCGGGAATTTCCAGACATTAGCGCGATATTGGCGCGTGCTGCTGCCCCGCTACGGCATCGCTGCCTATACGTTCACTTCGCATAAGGCAATTCGCTGGACGATGCCCTTTTTGATGATCGCGATCCTTGTCACGAGCCTTGTCTTTGCGGGAAATTGATCCTGTATCGCGGCGTACTGGTAGTTCAATTGATAGGTTACGCGATTGCCGCGCTCGGTGCTCTCTTAGTTGCATTCCGTATTAAGCTGCCGCCCGTTACATCGCTGTTTCACTTTGTGGCAATGAATGCGGCGCTGTTCTTGGGGTTCTTTCGATATCTGAAGCAGGGCGATCGCAAATTCGTTTGGGAACCTACGGCGCGCACATGAGCACCAAGACCAATCGCATTTCGTGGGACGAATATTTCTACAATATCGTCAATCTGGTGTCCATGCGTTCGGCCTGTTTGCGCCGCGCGGTGGGGGCGCTGATCGTGCGCAACAATCAGATTCTGGCCTCGGGCTATAACGGTCCTCCGGCGGGGCATCCGCATCCGGATGAACTGGGCGGCTGTGAGCGGGACATCGAAGGCATCAAATCGGGCGAGCGGCTGGAGCTGTGCATCTGTTTGCATGCCGAGCAGAATGCACTCTTGCAATGTGCCCGCAACGGTGTGCCGGTGGACGGCGCCGACATATATGTGACGGTATTTCCTTGCCCGATTTGCGCTCGCATGATCGCAAACTCCGGGATTAAACACGTGAAAGTATTCGGCAGCTACCCGGGCGAAGAACGCAGCCGCCGCGTGCTGGAGAATGTTGGCATAAAAGTTGATTTGCTTGACGTCAGCGGTTTTCGCGCCCCGCTGGTTGGTCCGCATGGTTGGGAAACAGACGCGGACAAAGGAACCAAATAGTCTCACCGATCGCGAGCCTCGCGCCACGAATCGCTCGCAAGAACTAACCACCAGAAAAAGGGGAAACGCATGAAGAGATGGAGAGCAAGTGTATCGCGCTGGATTGTATTTAGCGTGATCGTCGCGGCGGCGGTGTTTGTGGCCGGCTGCGAAAAGGATGACGACGATGATGATGATCCGCAGCCGACGTATCCGCTGACCGCGGATTATGGTGACGATGTTGCCAACGCGTGGGTGCAGACGAGTCGGCAGATGGTGAAAGTGGCGCCGGTGACGCCGCCGGTTGCGGCGCGCGCTTACGGCTATTTGGGACAGGCGATCTACGAGGGCGTTGTCAACGGCATGCCTAACCACATTTCGCTGCACGGCCAAATCAACGGCATGCCGCCGGTTCCCGCTACGAATCCGAACCTTGAGTATCATTGGCCGTCGGTCGTCAACAAGGCTGCCTATGATATTTTGACGTTCCTGTTTAACGGGAATGCCAATGCGATTCCATTGGCCGACGCGCAATTCACGGCGCTGCATAATCAGTACGCGGAAACGGTGGACCCGACCGTGCTTGAGCGCTCCGAGTCCTATGGCCAGTTGGTCGCCACGGTCATTGAAGTGTGCGCCGAGCAGGATGGCTATGCTACCTTGCATAATTGCAGCTACGATTGGACGGCGCATGCCGGTCCCGGACTCTGGGAACCGACCCCTCCGGGTATGGTGACCAGCCCCGTTGAACCGTGCTGGGGCGAGATGCGGCCGTTTGTGTTGGACAACGTGGACGCCGACTGTTATCCGGTCGCACCGCCGGCCTATTCGACCGATCCGACCTCGGCTTTCTACCTGGAGATGATGGAAGTCTATCAGACCGCCGGTGCCGACAGTACGCCCGAGCAGCAGACCATCGCGCGCTTCTGGGCGGATGGCGGCGGCACAACGACTCCGCCGGGCCATTGGATGAATATCACGAACATGATTCTCAATATGGAGAATGGCGATCTTGCAGATGCAGCCGAAGTTTACTGCAAGGTCGGCCTGGCCGTGAACGATGCCTTCATTTCCTGTTGGAATGCCAAGTACCAGATGAACTACCTCCGCCCAGTGACGGCGATCAACGATTTGATCCCGGGCGCGGAAAGCTGGCTTCCCCCGATCGCGACGCCGCCATTCCCGGAGTGCACCAGCGGTCACTCGACGCAGAGTGGCGCGGCTTATGTCGTTCTCACGGACTTTTTTGGAGTAGTCGCTTTCTCGGACACGACCGCGAACCCGTATGGCCTCCCCGCGCGCAGCTTCGATAGCTTCGAGGATGCGGCTTGGGAAGCGGCCTACTCACGCCTCTACGGCGGGATTCACTTCCGCACGGCTTGCGAAGTCGGCGTGTCGCAGGGTGAGTGCATCGGTGCGGCTGTCAATGCCCTCCAATTCCGCGCAAATTCTTGATGAAACAAGCAATTGCCTGACGATTAACCGGGCCGCACAACGCGGCCCGGTTTTTTTTCGCGGGTTTCACAAGAAAGCCACGAAGCTCGGCGGCCGTACGTGGCGGACGACGGCGGCCTGTACATCATGGCTGTCGGAGGCACTAATAGTTTGATTATATAACAATTGCGACAGTGCCTGCCGAATCGTACGACAACTTGGCCCGGAATCGTGCGGGAATCACACAGAATCCACAAAGTGGTTTGCCATGCGCCTTTGGACATTGACATTTGTGGGTGATTGCGGTAATTTTAAAGGTTGTCTCGGGACTATACACAAGCTATAAGGAGCTGTGCAGATGAGAATTCGTAATGGTCTTTGGCGGGGGGTGTCCACACTATTCCTGCTATTGGCATTGGCGACGGCGGCTTTTGCCGTTACCGAAGCCGAAGTCGCGTACATTAAGGGCAAGGTCGAACAGGGTCTGACTTTCAGCCGGGCGGATCTGGACCTTGCAGAGCGTATCAATGCGGAAAGCGATAGCTATATCGATGTCGCAACCGCATGGGGACAGTTCAAGGGCACGCCGCAAAACGAGCAGCCGCGCACGCCGCGCCGCCCGTTGGATGTCTACGTTGTAACTGAAGCGGCGATGGACTGGTTTGACATCGTGGACCTCGGCACCGCAGTTCCGTTGGGCGACGACGCCCAGACGCAGATCGTCCTGCCGTTCCAATTCACGTTCTACGATGTCACGTACGGTAATGCGTGGTTGGCATCCAATGGCTACTTGGCGTTCGGCACGAGCCCGTTCAGCAGCCTGGGCAATGTCACGATTCCGTCGGCGACGGATCCCAATGGCGCGATCTTCATGTTCTGGGACGACCTCGATCCGGACGGCGGCAATGCCGGGCAGATCTACACGTATCACGACGAAGCGAACGATCGTTTCATCGTTCAGTTTGAAGCTGTTCAGCACTTCCCGTCCGGTAATCCCGAGACTTTCCAGTGCATTATCTACGAAAACGGAAACATCCGTTTGCAGTACGAAACCGTGTCCAACTCGGCAAGCTGCTCGATTGGTATCGAGAACGCCAGCGGTACGGAAGGCGAAGAAATCTGCTTTGACAATGCCGCGTGCGTCACGAGCGGTTCGGCTTGGGAAATCACGCAGCCGGACGGTGTTCCCAATCCGCCGACGAACGTCGTCGCGAATCCCGGTCAGACCAACGTGACCTTTACGTGGGACGATCCCACCACGGACACGAACGGCAACCCCCTTACCCCGAACGGCATTCAAGTGTGGCTGGGACCGGTGGAAACGGGCACGCTGCTCGCGACCGTTGGCGCGGGCACGGAAACGTACACGACCGGCGACCTGGGTTCGGGCAGCTTCACCTTCAACCTTCGCGCGGCGGGGGGAGCCTTCTTCAGCGCCGCCGTTACGGTGACCGCTGTCGTTGGTAATCCGTCTTACTTCTCGGATTTTGAAGCGGACAATGGCCAGCTTGTCCCTGACGCCGGTTGGGAATGGGGCACGCCTTCCGCGGTCGGTCCGGCCTCGCCCTTCAGCGGAACGCATTGCTGGGGCACAATTATCGCGGGCAACTATGCGAACCTCGCCTGCTACAATCTTGACTTGAATCAGGAGTTGACCGTAGGTTCGTCGGAAGCCACGATGGAATTCCGCATGTGGCAGAATAGCGAGAACTTCTGGGACGGTATGAACATCAAAGTCAGCGTGGACGGCGGCGCGACTTGGGAAATCGTTACGGACGTTACGCCGGTCTACAATGAAGACGCGATGAATGGCAATGACGCCTGCATGGCCGACGAAGTTGCGTGGAGCGGTGACCAATCCACGTTGGGCTGGCGGCTTGTTACTGTGAACTTGGGTGCGTACGTGGGCCAGACGCCGATCATTCGCTTCGCGTTTGGTTCGGACGGCTCCGTCACGCCTCCGGGCTTCTATATTGACGACCTCACGCTGTGGGGCTTCGGTGAACCTGAGTTTGCGTCGGTGTCCGGCACGGTATCGCTGGATGGCGGTGCTGGTGCGGTGACCTCGGTATCGGTACGGGCCAATGGTATTGGCAACCCGACGACGAATCCCGCCGGCAACGGCGCCTATTCGCTGCCGCAGGTGCTCGTCGGAAATCGAATCATTACCGGCTCACTGGTTGGTTACCATGATGCGGTGACTACCATCGCCCTCGGCACAGGTGGTGCAACGAACGTCAATCTGTCGCTGATGCGCCTCGATCCGCCGATGCCGACCGGCCTCGTGGGTTCGGTCAACAGCACGACGGGTTTGGTGACGTTGAATTGGGACGACTCGGTCGATCCGCTGGTGGATGTCTATCCGGTCTATCGCCGCTTGCAGGGTGAAGATACGTGGGTGCAGCAGGGCACGCCGGGTACGTCGGGTTATACGCAGACGTTGACGGTTGCCGGAATCTACGAATATGCGGTTTCCGCGCGTGACAACGGCGTTTCGACGCCGGTGGAATCGGATGCGACAGACCCGATCACGATTCTCTACGGCGCACTGCCGCCGGTGGGTACTTCGGCCAGCGGTAATTACGATGATCGCATCGTGCTGAACTGGTTTGCTCCGGGAACGCCGCCGGAATTTGAGCTATCCTATGACGACGGCACGAACGAAGTCCAAGGTATCGCTTGGTGGGGCGGTACCCCGACCTTTGGCTGGATGGCGGCCAAGTTTGAGACGACCGGTGGCACCGCGACCGTCACGCGTGTCAAGCCCTTCTGGAGTGACGACGCGGCCGTTCCGTTTGACGTGGACGTGGAAGTTGCCGTGTTCAATGACGTCGCCGGCGTTCCGACTTTCGAGCCGTTGGGTGTAACGACCTTTACCAAGGCCGGCCCCGGCACGTTCCAGGACATCGAATTGGCGGAACAAGTGACAACCGAGGGTGCGGCATTCTGGGTTGGCGTACGGCAAATTGGCGCGAACCCGCTCGGTTTGGGTGGCGACAACGACACTCCGTTTATCAACAACACTTTCAAGTACAGCTTCGATGGTACTGCATGGACGGCGTTCGAGCCCGGCCTGCTCAGCATTCCGATGCTGCGCTGCTTCGCTATCGGCGACTTCGGTGCGCTGGTGGAATTGTCGCCCGCTCCGATTAATGTGACGGAAGAATCCCTGCCCATCCGCGAAGTAACGATCAAGAGCGAGAAGGGCGTGTCGCGCAGCATCGTGGGCGTCCCGAATGCACTGACCACCTCGACTTCTCCCGAATTGCTGGCGGATATGACGGCCCGCGGCGCGCGTGCGATTGCCTCGCGTCCGGCCAACATCCAGCCCGCGCAGCGCGACCGTGACGGTCGTCATGCGCTGGACGACGTGACCCACTATCGCATTCGTCGCGATGGCACGCAGATCGCCGAAATTCTCGCGACACTGACCACGTACACCGATCTGAACCGCGTCGAGAACACGCAGTACACGTACGAAGTCCGCGCGCTTTACGACAACGGTCAGGAATCCACGAACAACCCGACGATCACGGCGCGTTGCAACATGCGCCCCGCCGCACCGACAGGACTGGCCGCCAATCCGTTGGGCACGACGCAGATGGCCTTGGCCTGGTCGGCTCCCACCACGAATGCGGACGGATCCAACCTTGTAGACCTCGCCGGTTTCCGTGTCTATCGTGACGGCACGCAGATCGGGACCACGGCTGCCGGTGTGCTGACTTACACCGATACTCCGCCCGACGCGCAGACGTTCTACACGTGGACGGTGACCGCCGTTGACGAAGTGCCGAACGTGTCCGATCCGTCGGATGCCGCGATCGGCGCCGTTGTCAGCCCGTGGGAAGTTGTGGACTTCGAATGGACCGATATCACAGCCAATGGCACTGTCATTGTCAACGCCGACGACATCAACTCCGGTCTCATGGCCCTGCCGTGGGAGTTCACGTACTACGGAACGGCTTACAACCAGTTCAGCGTCTGCTCGAACGGCTGGCTGTCGTTTACCAGCATCAGCAACAGTCTCGGCGGCACGATGCCGTCCGCGACTGAACCCAACGCGACCGTTGCCATCAATTGGATGGACTTGAATCCGGGCACAGGCGGCGATGTCTACATGTATGACGACGTGGCCAATGATCGTCTGATCATCTCGTGGGTTGATGTGCCGCAGTTTGGCAACCCGGCCAACGTGTACTCGATGCAGATCGTTCTCGCACCGCCGACGTCGATTTACTTCTACTATCAGTCCGTGGGCGCGACGCTGGGCACGGTCGGTGTTGAAAACTCCGATGGTACGGACGCGATCGCGTTGTGGCAAGGCGGCGTCGGCGCGTTCCAGCCCGCCAATCAGACCGGCGTCGGCTTCTGGGCCGGCCCGTCGGGTGCGGTGGCTGGTCTCGTGCGCGAGTTTGGCTCCAACGCTCCGGTGCCCGGCGCCGAAGTGTGGGTTGAAGAGCTCAACGAGTTTACGGTGACGGACGCACAGGGCAACTTCGCGCATTCGGTTGAGCCCGGTTCGTACACGCTCCGCGTGCACAAACAGGGTTACTGCGACCAGATCTTCGAAGATGTGGTGGTGGATGACGGCGGCACGACGACGCGCAATGCGAGTCTCCGTCAGCCGAACGCGACCTTCAGCGTCAGCACGGTGAATATTCTCACGCAAGTCGGTCAGAACGCGCAAGGTTCGTTTGAAATCACGAACCCGGCCGCTTCGTGCGAAGTGTCCTACGAAATCACGACCAATCAGCAGTGGTTGACCGTTAATCCGGCCAGCGGCGACGTGAATGCCAATCAGGCGCAGATGATCACGGTCAATGGCGCCACGTCGGCGTTCGCTCCGGGCGACTACACGGCCACGATCACGGTGAACCACAACGACACCAACAATCCGTATCTGATTCCGGTGACGATTACGGTGTCGCTTGACGCCAACGATAACTCGGTGATTCCGACCGAATTCGCCCTGAAGTCGAACTATCCGAATCCGTTCAACGCTTCGACGTCGCTGCGCTTTGATGTGCCCAGCGAGTCGCGCGTTTTGATTACGATCTACAACGTCGCCGGCCAGGAAGTCGCGCGCCCAGTGGATCAGACGATGCCGGCGGGCAGCCACTCTGTGTTGTACAATGCGGAAAACCTGCCGACAGGCATGTACCTCGTCAAGATGAACGCAGGCGAGTTTAGCGCCGTGCAGAAGATGCTGTTGCTGAAGTAATTCTCGACGGCATCGGTGGAAAACAGCAGACCCCGCTCAATGAGCGGGGTCTGCTGTTATTATGCGCCGCGTTCACCGCGGGTTCAACTTGTGCTGTCGGCGACAATCTGCAGTTTGCGGTTGAAAACCTCTTCAAACAGATCGCTCTTGCGTTCGGCGCCCCAGATTGCATAGTCAAGTTTGTGTGACGGCGTGGCTGTTAACCGCATCGTCACATCGCGCGCCTGAGTGTTGACATGAACCGCCGCCACCGATGACGCATGTGCCCGGTCAAGGCCGTCCGCGATGCGCAGTATCCCGGCGAGCTTGGCGACAATCACCTGCTGCGGCTGCGGCAGGCTCATGAACTCCAGATGGTTCTTGCGCGGCGGAGACTTGCGGTGATAGCGCCCGACCAGTGCGATGATCTGCTGCTCGTAATCCGCAAAACCCAGGAGTTGTGAATTGCGGATTAGGTAGTACGAATGCTTATGATGCGAAGCGTGCGACACATAAAGTCCGATGTCGTGCAGCAGCGCGGCGGCTTCAAGCAGCTCGCGCTCGATATCGCCGAGGCCGTGCAGTTCCGGGGTTTGATCGTAGATGGACAGTGCGAGGCGCGTCACATGCTCGGAATGCGTCGGCTCAAAGTGATAGCGGTGCGCCAAGTGCATCACGCTGCGATACCGCTGACCTTCATGCGACAGGAACTGGTCGCGCTGATAGAGTCGCGCGATACTGTCGAACAGCACGCCTTCGCGAATCGAGTACTCGGAAATCGTCAGCGTCTGCAATTCAAGTTCATGGAAAGCCGCTTCCAGCAGCAGTGCTCCGCCCGGCAGAACGTCGGCCCGGCCCTCGTCCACGCCTTTTAACTTCGCCCTGCCCGCGGTCGTTTTCGCGGCCAGCATGCGCTCAATCGCCGTGCCCAATTCAGGACGTGAAAAACTGACGCGATTCAGCCTTCCGGTTGGGGGCAGTCCGCGCTCGGCCAGGATCATCCGCCCCAGGCATTGAATTGTGCCGCTCGATCCGACCGCCCAATCATACGTACAACCCATCAAGCCGCGGCGAATCGGGCTGAGACTGAGTGAACAGTGCTTGCGGCATTCCGCGACGGCCCGCGCGTCGGTCTTACCGTCAGGGAAGAACTCCTGCATCAACCTCACCGCGCCGAGTTTGATACTGTCGTCAAACAGCAGCTCGTCGCCAGTCCCGACGGCGAACTCCGTGCTGCCGCCGCCAATGTCCACCATCAGAATCGTGCGCGAGCCGGGGTCCACCGCCTTGCGCACGGCCAGATACGTGAGCCGCGCCTCTTCAAATCCGCTGGCCACTTCAATCGCGAGGCCAAGCTCTTTGCGCACGCGCCCGACAAACACCTCGCGATTGGTCGCCTCGCGCACGGCACTCGTTGCGACCACACGCAACAAGGCGCCCGCCGCATGGGCGCGCGCCTGAAATTTTCGTAGAGCGGCGATACCGCGAGTCATCGCCTGGTCAGTAAGCTCGCCCAGCGGGCCGATGCCCGCGCCCAGCCGCACCATCTCTTTGTCGCGATCCAGCACTTCAAATCCACCCGTCTCGGGAATCACACGCGCGATCAGCAGATGGATGGAATTCGTGCCGACGTCAACGACGGCGATGCGGTCGGGCGCGCCGGAACTCATGGCTGCAGGACGCGCAGGAAACCTTGTTTGAGCAATCGGTTGACCTGGTTGAATCCGCGTGAAGCCGGTACGACTTCAAAATTGTAATCGCGGGCCATGCTCTCGAACAGCACCATCTTGCGCCGCTGGTACTCAAGGAAACTGTCGTAGAAATCCTCGCCTAACCGCAAGTCCATGCCCGCTTCCCAATAGTCAAGCCCTTCGGCCGAATCTTCGAGCCAGTAGTGTTCGTAGATGCGGTCGCTGTTAATGACGCGCGGGATCAAATTTTCGAGACTGATCTTCAGATAGAACACCGCGTCCGGCTGCAGAGCAAATCCGAGTACCGACTTGATCCACTGCGGATCTGCGCCGCGCACAATTGCGCGCGCCATCAGCGTATAGATGTAGCGGTCCGCGATCACCACGAAGCCGGCGCGTAACGCCGGAATAATTTCGTGTTCGAGACAGTCGGCAAAATCGGCGACGTACAGCAGGCAATACGTATGCGTATTCAGCGTGTGCCCCGCCTTGGCCTGATCAATCGTCTTGCCCACCAGCGCAGAGCGCGTGAGCCCGGTCGTCACCACGGCGTGGCCGTTGATTTCAAGCCACTGCTTGATGTCGGCGATCTGCGACGAGCGGCCCACGCCGTCCGTGCCTTCGACGACGATCAGCTTGCCGGCGAGTTCGCCGGGCTTCAAGTATGGCTGGCCGTTGCCGTGGAAATAGCGCGCCTCAGACATTTGCCGCCCTCCGCTTCTTCACGCGCGTCACCGGCTGCGGATCGAAATGCTCGAGCTTTTCCATGACGAGTCTGCGGAATCGCTCCTGCTGATCCGTGATCGGCAGCGTTGCGTCCATCACGGACAGGCCGTATTCCGGGGCGATTCGGTCGTACTCTTCGAGGATTCGCGTTTGAAACAGCCGGAAGCTCTCGTGCGGATCATCGCTCAGGTTCAAGTCCATGCCCGCTTCGTGAAACTTCAACGCCGTCCGGCCGCTGAGTATCCGGCTGAGCGAGACTTCTATTGGCACGCGGAAATACATGGCAATATCCGGGCGCACTGCGAAGCCGTACATATCGCGTACCCATTCACGATCCACGCCGCGCACCACGTCGCGGCTAAACGCGGTGTAGATATAGCGGTCCGCGCACACGATCATACCTGCCTTCAACGGCGGGATAATAAGGTGGGCGAGCCGGTCCGCGAAATCGACGGCATGCAGCACGCTGAATGTCGTCGGCGTGAGCAGGTTCTTCTTCTTGCCGCGCTTGATCGTCTCGTTCACCAGCGGCGAGGAGTTCCATTCTGTAAAAAACACGCGGCGGCCCATGCCTTCGAGCCACTTATGCAGCAGATTCAACTGCGTGGACTTTCCGGAACCGTCAATTCCTTCGACGATGATCAGCTTTCCCGGATAGGGGTGTTGTTGTTCAAATTGTCGCATTAGGCAAGCTGGCGGAGTTGTTTAGGAGTGAGGAGCCAGAGCAATTTGCCCGTGCCGCGCGCGACTTTGATCGGACACTCGATCGCGCACGCGCCACCCTTCTTAAAGGCAATCGCGTCGGCGGATGCGCCCAGCAGCGTCGCCGCGAGCGCGGACAGATGCGGCTCATGCCCGACAAGCATCATGGTCGAGTTCTCGGAGGCATGCTTGTTGACATGGGTCATCGTCTGCGTCGGCGTCGCGTCCGGTGTCAGGACCGTCCACTCGGTCAACGCATGCCGCGATTGCAGGGCCACCGCCAGGATCTCGGCCGTCTGTCGCGCCCGCAAGAGCGGACTGGACACAATGAGTTCAGGCGGGTCCACGAAGCGCGCCAAACCGCGCGCGCCGCGCTGCATCCGGTCAATGCCTTCTTCTGTCAGGGGGCGTTCGTCGTCGGCGAAGCCCGGAGTGCCATGCTCGACGGCAATGGCGTGGCGAACAAGGTAAATAATCACAGTAGTGCGCTAACAAAATCTTAACAATTCGTCACTTGCACTATGTAATATACGAACTCCGCTCGGAACCTGCAACGAGCATCTACAATTCGAACGAGTCGCCGCGTTGTGGGATAGTAATATCGAGACTCGCGTTGCCATGGAGCAGGCGGTCGCGCAGCGCATGGGCCTGTTCATGTTCGCCGTGGACGAGAAAAACCTTGCGCAAACCTGTCATATTTCCCGCGAACGCGTGCAGCTCTTTGGCGTCCGCATGCGCGGAGAATTCATTGAGCTTGACAATTTCG
The DNA here is from genome assembly GCA_016702305.1 of bacterium. NCBI lineage: Bacteria > bacterium. The sequence goes on along the minus strand of JADJEH010000017.1, from coordinate 145,691 downwards.
GCGCGCACGTCGTACCAGTCTCCGAACAACCGTACCTGCGGCTCGCCGTCCACCAGCTTACGGCCCAGCGTGTGCTCGGCCTGGAAGCCGATGATCAGAATAATATTGCGTTCGTCGCTGATACAATGGCGCAGGTGATGCCGAATGCGCCCGCCTTCCATCATCCCTGACGAAGCGATCACGACAAACGGCCCTTCGAGATTGTTTAGCGCCATGGATTCGCGTACCGCCCGCGTGTACCGGATTTTGTCGTCCACCAGCGGCCCGTCGCCCGGTGCCGGAAAATCGCGCTTGGACTGCGTGTCGTATTGATCTTTGTACGACCGGTAGACCGAAGTCATGTTGATTCCCAACGGGCTGTCAATGTAGATTGGTATGTCGGGAATCGCCCCGGCGTTGTGCATCTGATGCAGAACGTAGATCAGCTCTTGCGTGCGTCCCAGCGCGAAGGCCGGGATGACGACTTTGCCGCGGCGCTCCGTCGCGCGCAAGATCGCCTGCCGCAGTTTTTCAAACGCGACTTCGCGCGGCTTATGCTCGCGGTTGCCATAGGTGGATTCCAGCAGCAGGACCGGACACTCTTCATCGGAGTACTCCGGATCAAGCAGCAGCGGCGTGTGAAATCGTCCCAAATCGCCGGAGAACGCTACCCGTTCGGGGCCGGCGTCGCCGTCGAATTCGAGCATGATCCACGCCGAACCGAGAATATGTCCGGCCTGGTAGTACTTCGCGCGCACGCCCGGAATCAAAGTCTGCCATGGCCCGCTGTTTTTCGCGAAGGGTACCTGCTCGAACATCGCCATGGTCGCCTGAATATCGTCGGGAACATACAGTGGCTGATCCGGTCCGGCCAGCGCCAGGTTCTCTTTGCGAAACCACTTGAAGTCGTGTTCCTGAATATTCGCGCTGTCCTTGAGTATGAACTCGGTGATGTCGCGCGTCGCCGATGTGCAGAAGATCGGGCCGTCGTACCCTCGCTTGACGAGTAGCGGCAGCAGACCGCAGTGATCAAGATGCGCGTGCGACAGCAAGACGGCGTCAACGTTTTCGAGTTCGGGCGACATCCCCCAATTGAGTTCCAGCGACTCTTGTCTGCGCCCTTGGAACATGCCGCAGTCCAGCAGCACGCGCCGTCCGCCCGCTTCGATCAGGTGCTTCGAGCCGGTAACTCCTCCGGCCGCGCCATGAAAAGTAATCCGCATAGTTCGTTCCTGCCCGTCGTGAAGTGATGGCCAATTCACTCAAGATACCGACAAAAAACACGCCCGTCAAGCGACGGGCGTGCTCATGTCCGGCAGGGCGGCCCGGCTGCACCGCTGAGGCAGGGGAGGCTCCGCAGCCGGTGCGAACCGGCACCGCCGCCGCGCAGAGTCGTTTAGTCCTGGTCCGAATCCACCACCGGCAGGGCGGCCAGTGTGCCGTTCCCCGCCAGACCAACGGCGAAGATCGTGTAATTCGTCGAGCTGTTCAAGACAACCGCCGGAACAGACAGCGCGACCTGCCCGGTGCTGGTCACGACAACTTCGAGGTCATAGCTTGCCGGACCTACGCCAATGTATTCAGCGAACGCGCGGAATGGTACATTTTCAAACAATGTCGGCCCGCCGTTGGCTACGCGAATGTTGACATTAGGCGCGTCCGGAGACGTATGCACGAAACGCACATGCGCATCACCGTTGGGGTTGCCGTTGCGGTCGTCGTTCAGCACGATGGGGGAGAGGTCATTGGCGCCGACCAAACCCGTAGCCGCAACTGTATAAGCCGCACCCGGCAGCCACGTCAGCGTTTCACTAATCACTGGGTTGGTGGTGCTGCCCGCCACGAACACCTGCACGGACTGCGACTTGGCCGGAACGGTCAGGTAACCGCTGATCGCCGTGAACGGGACATTTTCGAGGGCCCGCGTGCCGTCTACATATACGTCAACATTCGGTGCGTCAGGTGACAGATGTGCCACGCGCAGCTCCGCCGTCGCGGGCGTGAGATTCAACGACGTGCTGCCGTTGCCCGGCGCGTCCACGGCGACCGTTGCGGTCAGCGTGCCGTCGCCCAGTTGACCCGTGGCGAAGATCGAGTAGTTGGTGGAACCGCTGAGTGCAACGTCGCCAAATGAAAGCACAACACTATTCGTGCCCGCCACCCGCACTTGCAGATCATATTCGTTCGCAGTCACGCTGATGAACGCCGCGGCTTCGTTGAACTCAACGTTTCCGAACAGCACAGTGCCGTCAGTCAACGTAATGTCCACCGCAGGTGCATCAGGCGCGGTGTGAATGAATCGGATCTTGCTGTCGCCCGTCGTGCCGCGATCATCCGCAAGCACAATCGGTCCGAGCGTGCCATTACCGGCCAAGCCTGTCGCAGCGATTGTGTAGGCTTGTTCGGCGGCGAACGTCAGCGTCGCGCTGATGACTGGATTCGTCGTTGTATTGGTAACAAAGACCTCGATATCAGTCGGGCGCTCAGCCAGCACGTTCAGATAGCTGCTGAAGCCGCGGAACGGAACATTGGTCAAAACCGTCTGACCGTTAACGTGCACATCCACGTTCGGCGCGTCAGGCGAGAGGTGCGCGACGCGGATCGCGGCATACTCCGGTGAACTCGTTTCCAGAGCCACGACTTCGCCACCTTGTTCAATGTCATCCACCACCGCAATCGCCGACAGCGGAGTGCTTTCGCTGCCGAGCAATCCAGTGGCAAACACGGTATAGTTCACGCCGTTGGCCAACGGCACGTTGTCAATTAGCAGCGCCAGGTCGAGTGTATTGGCCACGGTCACATCGAAATCGTACGTGCCGGCCGGCACTTCAATCAGGTTCGCAGCATTTCCGAAGGACGTATTGCCGAACAGTATGCCACCTTCGCGGAGACGAACATCCACCGCCGGAGAATTTGGCGAGCCATGAATGAAGCGCACCTTGGCTTGCGCGCCTTCGATCAGGTCATCAGTGTAGACATTCGCAGTCAGCGTTCCATCACCAACAAGGCCCATTGCCACGACGGAGTAATTGAGGTCCGCGGCCACGGTGACGTTGGCGTTGATGACGTCGGTGGTGCTATTCGCAGGCGTAACGCGGATGTTACGCGTACCCGATTCCACGGCGAGATAGTCACTGAAAGCGCGGAACGGCACATCTTGAAGTACAAGCGCGTTGTCCACATAAACATCCACGGCCGGAGCATCCGGCGACAAATGGCCAACGCGGAGGCGCGAGAAGTCCACGTTCACGGGCACGAGATTCACCGAAAGATTGCCCGCGCCGGGTGCGTCAACCAGTGCGTACGCAGACAGCGTATTCGGATTGCTTCCGGGATTCGCCAAACCCTTGGCAAAGATTGTGTAATTGCGGCCACCATCGAGCGTGATGCCCGCGAAGCGTACGACCAGATCATCTGTTCCGGCGACACGCACTTCCAATGGTACACTGCCCGGCGCAATGGTCAGATAGTTGCCCGCCGAGCGAAACGGTACGTTGGCGAAGAGAGGGCTGGCCCCCCCAACTGCCCAAATGTCTACATTGGGTGCATCCGGTGAAGCGTGGGCGAACCGCACCTTCGCCTGACCACTGGCCGGAGTGCGGTCATCGGTCAGAATCCACGCATCAATTGCAGGCGTTCCCGCGAGCAACCCCGTAGCGGCGACCGTATAAGAAACGTTCGGCATCAGCGTAACCGCCTCGGAAATCACAGCGGGTTGCGTCGTACCCGCGGCGACGACTGTGATCTGGTGCGATCCTTCGGTCAATTCGAGATACGAGCTGACGCCATTATACGCGACGTCTTCCAGCACGATATTCCCGTCCACCCAGACGTCCACTGCGGGAGCGTCCGGCGACAAGTGCGCCACGCGCACATAGCTCGACTGGAGCTGCGGATCATTGTTATCGTTGTCGTCGTCGTTGTCGCATCCGAAGATGAACAACACCGGCAGCATGAGCAAAGCGAGTCTGCGTAGCAGTGCAATGTTGTGAAACATGGATTTCCTCAATCAGAAGTTGATGTGACTGCATGTGCCCCTCCCCTGTAACGATAAGGTGAGATCGCGGACGGGGCTGCGTGAACCATTAGTCTGTGAAACGAAACTACTTCGGCAGAATAACCGCGTCAATCACATGGATAACGCCGTTGCTGCACGGAATGTCGGTGGCGATAACCTTCGCGTTATCCACCATCACGCCGCCGTCTTTGACCGTGATCTTGAAGTTCTGGCCGTTGACTGTGGCAGCCTCTTTGCCGTCCAGTTTAATCGCATCGGCGGCCATGACTTTGCCTGCCACGACATGATAGGTCAGCACTGCGGCGAGCTTCGCTTTGTCGGCAAGCAGTGCATCAAGCGTGGCCTTCGGCACCTTAGCGAACGCTTCATCATTCGGCGCGAACACGGTGAACGGACCGGCTCCTTGCAGCGTTTCCACCAGACCAGCGGCCTGCACGGCCGCGACCAGCGTCTTGAAACTGCCCGCGCCGATGGCCGTGGCCACGATATCCTTGGTCTCAGCGTTCATGGCGGAGCCCTGGCCTTGGTTTGCGGCCAGCGTCACATTGGAATGAGTTGATTTGCTCGAACTGCTGGCGCATTCGCCCGCGAACAAGTTCGTGGCCAACGCGATGATCGCCGTGATGGCGAAGAGGGAAAGTGTGCGTGTCATCTGTGAGCTCTCCTGGGAGTCGAGTGATAAGTGTATCTTAGTTCTTGAAGCGGAAGATCTGGTAGACGGCGGAAATGCCGACCAGAGCATAGACGGTGCGCGCAAGGCCGGTCATGTCACCGAGGAGGGTGGCGACGAGGTCAAAGTTCAGGAGGCCGACCAGTCCCCAGTTCAGGCCACCCACAATGATGAGGACTTTGGTGAGGACATCGAGGGATTTCATACAATCCTTTGCTTTTAGTTGGTTTGCGTCACAATTCACCTTGAAAAAATCAAGTCAGGGTCTTGACATTTTACCGTTTGTGACCTACATTAAAATAACTTTGAATAGAAGTTGATAGTTTCAAGTCGGTACGAACTGAGTTAAATAGGACAATAGATGTCATATTCAGATGTTTCACCCAGTGAAAACGACCGCCCGGAAGCCGTAAATACCCTCACGCCGTACCTCTCGCAGTACGCCCTCGGCGAAAAAATTCGGCGGCTCAGGCTGCGCAAGAGCATGGGACTGGTCGAACTGGGGCGGCACACGGGCCTGTCCGCCGCGATGCTCTCCAAGCTCGAGAACAACCATGTCGTACCGACGCTGCAAACCCTGTCGCGTATCGCGCTGGTCTTCTCGGTCGGCTTGGATCATTTCTTCAACGACCCGACCCGGCATCAGAGTATTGCCATTACGAGGTCCGCCGAACGTATGGACTTTGATGAGAAGCTCGACACCAAGCAGGTGTTATATAGCTTCCAATGCCTGGACTATCCCGCGACCGAGCGCAAGTCGAGCTCGTACCTGGCCACATTTCAGATGTCGGACCAGGAAAGCCCGCCGCAGCATACGCATGAAGGCTACGAGTTCATCTATGTACTAACTGGCACCTTGGGCCTGAAAGTCGAAGGCGAAGAGGTCGAGTTGGCTATGTCTGACACAGCCTATTTCAATGCCAGACTCCCCCACAGCTACCGCCGTATCGGCGCTTCCGAGTGCCAGGCGATCGTGGTGACCGTCCCCTGACACTCGGCGGCCTGCCGTGCCGTCATCTATAAAAACTTGACAAGGGAATAGGGTCCCGCGCGCAACACTGGAGAGACACCATGACCCGCTTACTTGCATTACTGCTTCTCGTGGCCGCGGCTTCAGCACAACCACAGCCGGACACGTTGTGGACGCGGATCAACGCATCCGATTCGATAACCATTCAAGCAATTGACTGCGAAGTCAGTGCATCTGGCGCAGTCTTCGTCACAGGCACAACCTATAATCACGATAATGGGCGAGGAACAGGCTGGGTGCAAAAGCGTTCGAGCACAGGTGACTTGCTTTGGACAAGCTACACGCTGGCCGACGATCAACAGTTCTTCTATTCGGTCCTGCCAACGCCTGACGGTGGCTGCGTCGGCGCAGGATCCAAGTATAGCGAAGGCCTGCCGCAGCGTTCGTTCGCGGCAAAATACTCGGCCAGCGGTGAGCGTGAATGGCTGACGATCTTGAGTCTTCCACCGGGCGTCATCGTGGCCACCTCTTATCCGCTGATTACGGCGGCCCCCGACGGCTTCTATCTGGGATTGAACGGCACAGACTCGTCGTTCTTTCGCGGCTATATCGCCGCCGCCCGTTTCGACATGAATGGCGACACCTTGTGGACCCGCATGCTGGACGTAAGCGGCCGCGATGAACAAATCAGGCACGCCCGCACTGTGAACGGAGAATTGCACCTCGGCGTACAAACCCTCGCGGGCGACCTGCCTGAATCGGCTGTCTTCGCGCGGCTGGATGCCGCAGGCAATCTCATAGATGCTAATGAGTATGAAACACGGTACGCCGCCATCTACGGCTTCGTATCCGACGCGGGCGACGGTGCAGCGTTTCTACTGCGCACCTATGACGCCTCGACCGAACGCATGGCCAACGAGCTGCTGCAAGTCGCGCCGGACGGCACGCTAATCGGCAGCACCGTTCTCCCTTGGCCCGTGTACGCGGACAGCGCGACCTATTACTTTGGCGATCTTTGTCGCACGCCTGCGGGCGGCTATGCCGCGGGCGGTATTCGCGCCGTGCCGGATGGCCAAGTCGGTTTGCGTTTGACACACGTCGTGGCCGGGGTCGGGCCTTCAGGCGACGGAGCCTGGCTCCGCGAGCTGTTGTTGCTCGAAGATCGAAACTCTGACGTTGCCAACACCGCAATTGCGCTTGCTCCCGATTCAAGCTATGTGCTTGCCGCCGATCGCGGCTACACGTTCTTTCCTATCAACAGCATCGTGATCAAGACCGGTCCCGATCGCGGCAACGGCCGCATCGCCGGCGTGGTGCGCAGTGCGCGCGATTTTCAACCCGTGTTCAATGCCACCGTGCGCACACGTGACGGCGCATTTCAAACGACGACGCTCCCGGGCGGCGAGTATGATTTGCGGCTGCCCGAGGGTATGTATGAACTGGTCATTGAAAAAGCTGGATACTGCGCAACATCGGTGACGGACGTTGTGGTCATCGGCGACGAAGATCAACTTCGCGATTTCACGCTCAACGCGCCGACCTTTCTCTGCAACACAACATCCCTCAACCTGCAGTGGGCCGGCGAGACGATTGAGCGCAGTTTCCTCGTGGCCAACGCTAACGGCAACTGCCCGCTTGAGTTTGTTGTCGAGGAAGACGTGCCATGGTTAACGGTGACGCCGCGGTCGGATACACTGGCTCCGGAGCAAACGACGGGAATGCTGTTGACAATTTCGGAACCCTTGCCGCCCGCCGGCGACTATACGGAGCAGGTTCGGTTTGTGCATAACGCCGAGGGTTCGGAGTTCATTTTGACCGTGACGCTGGTGATTCCGTTGGAGCTGGGTGACCTGGCGCACCTTCCGCAGACCACCGTGCTGCATCCAGCCTATCCCAATCCATTCAATCCGGCCACGCAATTGGCATTTGAACTCAAGCATTCCGGGCCAGTATCTTTGCTTATCTACGATGTGCGAGGCCGACTGGTCGCAAGTCTGGTGGACGGCACGCTCGCCGCAGGCAGCTACACGCGCGAATTCCGTCCTAAGGATGCCGCCAGCGGCGTGTATATCGCACTGCTGCGCACCACTGATGTTGTCCGAACGCAAAAGCTGCTGCTGCTCAAATAGCCCTGGTCATTTCCCTTGAAACCGCGACGGCCCGCTCCAATTGAGCGGGCCGTTTGCCGTGTGAGGGTCTTGCGTTTGTGAACCAAACTGCGTAAATTTGGACAAAGAAATCCATATATCCTTGAGGTCGCGCTTCACCGCGTCTCAGTCAACACGACACACAACCCCTTTGCCATGACCCCGCCCGCTGCCTTTACGCACTTGACTCCCACAACTATCGTCGGTGATCTGTTGGAGGCCTTTCCCTTCCTGATCGAAGAGCTGAGTAACTTCAATCCGCACTATCAGGCATTGCGCGATCCGCAAATGCGGCAGATGATGGCGGGCGTTGCCACGCTCGAAATGGCGGCCCTGCGCGGCGGCGTGAACGTAGAGGCCATGATGCAGTTTATCGCGGCGGCAATTCAACGGCATACGGGCCGCATTATTATGGTGGACAATCCCGGCGCGTCCGGTGTGAGTCCTGAGCGCCTCGCCGCCTTCCGGCAAATCATGTTGAAGCTGCACGCTGGCGGCGATCTGCCAACGGCACAGCGCGAGTTTGCGGAGTTGGTCAAGCAATCGCTGCCCGGTGAAATCGCCGAGATGGAACAGCATCTCATCAAGGAGGGCATTCCTGTCAGCGAGATCAAGCACATGTGCGACGTGCATCTGCAAGTCGTGCAACAATCCGTAAAGCAGGAACCGCTCGTCACGCCGGCCGGGCACCCCGTGCATTCCTTCGTCTCCGAAAACAGACTGATCGAACTCACGGTGTCACATCTTCGCGCGATCTTGTCAGCTACCCACAACGCGCCGTCGCCCGCCGCGCACCCCGAGGCCTGGCGCGAATTGGCCACCTATTTGAGCAAACTCGCCGAGATTGACAAGCACTACCTGCGCAAAGAACACCAGCTATTCGCCTATCTGGAACGCTATGGGTTTACCGGTCCGTCCACAGTCATGTGGGCCGTGCATGACGACATCCGCGCGCAACTCAAAGCCGTGCGCGTAGCGGTCGAACAGCACGATACCGATTTCGTTGCCGCGAATCTGCCGCCGCTGCTCAATGCCGTTTCCAGCATGATTCAAAAGGAAGAGACGATCCTCTTGCCGACCGCACTCAAGCTGCTCAGTGAGAAAGATTGGATTGGCATCAAGCTCGCGGAGCACGAAATCGGCTTCATGGAAGCCTTCAGCGTCGGCGACGAGTGGGAACATGCACCCGGTGCCAAACGGGCGGCGTCCGCGGGCGCCCAGCGGACCGGCGTGCTCGACATGAACGTCGGCGCGTTGACGCTCGAACAGGTGAATCTCATCATGACGCATCTCCCTGTCGAGCTGTCGTATGTGGACGAGCACGACGCCGTGCGCTTCTACTCGAATCAACCGCACAAAATCTTCGCGCGCACGCCCGATGCCATCGGCCGCAAAGTGCAAAATTGCCATCCGCCCAAGAGTGTGCATATCGTCAATCAGATCCTAACCGATTTCCGCGCGGGCACACGCAGCGTCGCCGAGTTCTGGATCCCCTTCGGCCCGAAATTCGTGCACATCCGCTATTTTGCCATTCGTGATGCGCAGGACAACTATCGAGGTTCACTCGAAGTTGTGCAGGATGTCTCGGATATTCGCAAGCTCGAAGGTGAACGCCGCCTGCTCGCCGAAGAGTAGCGGCGGACGGTGTTCACCGCCGCACCAGCAATGAGTTAAAAAAATACGGCCCGCTCTAACCAGAGCGGGCCGCTGTCGTTCAGTAACTTGCCGCGGATCAACAACCGCCGGCGACTTTTTTTGCCTTCTTCTCGACCGGCGCGGGCTTGTTGCGCTCCGCTTCAATCATCTTACGAATCATCGGACCGGCTTGCGCGCGGAACTCCTGCACATCCGCCGCATGCCGGCCGGCCGTCGTTGCGGGCGGGTCGTTCTCAAGAATTTCGCGCTTGAATTGGGTCAAGCCGCCGTCAAGCACGGCCAGATTGTCATAACCGATCTTGCGCAGCACATGATAGGCCGTCGCCGCATCCTTATCATCGTTGGCGACGATCACCTTGGTCACGTGCCGCTGCGCGAATAGCTTCTGCCATTCCTTGGCGAACAGATCTCGTGTTCCCACATTCACCGCGCGCGGGAGCGCAAACTGTTTGAACTCATCCGCGCTGCGCACGTCCACAATCTGCATGTTCGTCGCACCGTCCATGATTCGGAACGCCAATTCGTCGCCGGACATGCGCTGTACCTCATGCGTCGCCGCGTACTCCGGTACTGTTACCGCCGCGATGATACGTGACTTGCGATCAGGCAGCGTGATCAACAGCGCACCCATCAGCAGCACCGCCAGTGCCGCCAATGCGTGCGGTTTGGGCCGAAAGGCCCGCGACGGCGCGTTCGGATTCGTGCGTTTCTCAATGATCGCCGTAACAAAGAATGCGACGAGCGCAATGGCGATGAGCACGAAGGCGAACACCCCCGCCGACATGGCGAGCGAGTCGTAGACGCGTTGCGGACCGAGTGCGCTGGAAAAATGAAACCCCTCCCACGATGGAAACATCTCAGCAAACACGAACACGCCGCCAAAAATTCCGCCAATAAAAAACAGTGCGTCAATCTTTCCGATCGCCGCCGCGCAGATACTCGTGCCCGGGCAATAACCGCCGAGGATGAACCCCACACCCATGATCGCGCCGCCCACAACCGCGGGCCATAGCCACAACGGATTGACATAAATCGCTTCGGTGTCGAGCAAGCCGGCATATCCCAGCAGCATAATGCCGATCATCGCCGTAATTGCCGCCGAGAAGAACACGCGCAGGACGGTGAAGTCATAGCCGTAAAACAAACCCGCGAGTCGCCGCGACGACGAGAAGCCTGCCTGCTCAAGCACGAAGCCGAAGCCGATGCCGATCAGCAAAGCGACGACCAGGTTCATTTCACTGGAGATCAGGTCCGGTACAAAAGGTCCCATGGTATTGCTCCTGTCTCCTTAAATCCACAGTCTGCGGAAAAAGTACGCAACCATATATCCCGTGCCAAAAATCGCCATCATCGTGATGAATCCGGCGCTCGATAACACGGCCATGCCGCTCAACGCTGCGCCGCTCGTGCAGCCGCGCGCGAACTGCGCGCCGATGCCGAACAATGCGCCGCCGAGTATCGCGAAGATCCACCGCATGCGCGTTTGAATGCGCGGACCGCCTTCACTGCGAAAGGCGAGACGATCCGAGATGAGTCCCGACAGAAATGCGCCGATCACGACTCCAATGAGTTCAAACACCAGCCACGACTTCAGCGGATGCCCCGCACTCTGTTCTAAATAGGGCCCATAATACGGCGACGCGGCCGCGTGATCGGGTGCGAGGGTTCCCACGATGGCCACGATGCCGTCTTTGATCGCGCCGCTCGCGCCGAGTCCGCGGCCCGTGATGAAAATGCTCAACAGCAGCACCAATCCCAGCAGAAATCCCGCCAGATACGGGTTCATGTATTTCGTTTCAACAGCTTGCATTAAATCGTCTCCTGCTCCGGCGTGTGATCGGCGGACGCGGGCAATTCTTCGTAACCCGTGACCATCGCTTTGAGATTAGCGGTCGGCGAGTGCCCCGTCGTGGACAGATAGATGTGCGCAATAAAGAACGCGACCAGCATGAATGCGCCAAATGTATGCAGCGCGGCCACGGTGCTCAGTCCTTCGATATTCAGGCTGATGATCTCGTGACGCTGCGGATAGCGATAGAACATGTAAATCAAACCCGACAGCACCATGACCGGAATCACCAGCACCTTAAGCCCCGCGTAGACCAGCTTCTGCAGCGGGTTCAGTTTACTCAACACGGTGCGGCGCGTCGGATGCGGTGCTCCGCGAAAGATTCCCGTGACATAGTAGTCCACCTGCGCTCTGACGTTCAAGAGCGAGGGCACATATTGCCGCCATTCACCGGAAGTCAAGTGCCAGAATATCGCGAAGCAAATCAGAATCAGAAAGGCAATCGCCGCTGAACTGTGAATGCTCACTGCCTGCGCGAAGCCGAAGAACTCCAGCGATCCGTGAATTTCAAATCCGGTCACGCCCAGGAGAATAATCAACGCGGCTTGCGACCAATGCCAAAACCGCTCAAACGCCGGATAGACATATTCGCGTTTCATGGCCGCTCCTTTCCGCGCCGCGCCACGATCAGGCGCGCCAGCGCATGCGTCAACACTCCACCAAGCGTCAGCACCAGCACGCCGACTCCCACGCGGTCAAGCCACACGCTGCGGTCACGACCCGGCATATAGAAGTCGGTCAAACCGGCCAATCTGCTGTTCTCACGGGTGTGGCATTCGATGCAGCGCACGGACTTACTCGCCGGCGCCACCATATGATTGACTGGCCAATGCATCTTCGTCGCGGCAAATCCGTACTCGCCGCTGAACGGCAAACCCAGCCGGTTCATGCCCGCCGCCGCCGCCCGCGACCAATCAAACTCGCGCCAGTAGCCGCTGTCGCCCGGCGCATTGGACACGGTCTTCGGTTGAATCAGATAGTTGTTCTTCGCATCATAAATCTGCTTCGCGCGATGTATTTTCACCGGAACGATCTTGGCGTCGGGATCATCGTAGGACCCATGCAGTTCGTTGATCAACAGCGTATCCACCGGATCAAAAGTGTCGCCCAGCAGATAGTGCGATGCGCGTCCGTTGTGCCACGCATATTCGGGCCGGATGTTCTTTCCCCACACGAACGAACCTTTCGTGCTCATGTACGTTTCCACGCCGAGCGAATCGTCGTGAATCTTGAACGGTTCGCCCTCGCGCAGCCGCCCGGCCGTGGACCAGTCCCATTCGAGCTTCGTGGGATTCTCCTTGGCGTAAGTCGGAATGTGACACGATTGACACGCGACTTTCAGCGTGTGATTGTTGAGCACGTCGTCAACATGCGGCAGCCCGCCGTGACACGACTCGCACGCCACACGGTCGCGGTTCATCGAAGACACCGAATACGACTTCCCCAGCATCTGATGCTGTTCCGCGGTGTGACAGGCCACGCATTGCATGTTCAGCCCCTCCACCGCCATGTGCACGTCCAACTCCCGCGACGGCTCAAACAACGCCTGTTCAAGATCGCCGTGCTTGACGTTGTTGCCGCCGCCCCCGAAGAAGTGGCAAGTGCCGCAATTCGTGCGCGTCGGCTTGCCAACATGCCGCGCAACGTCCGCCAGATTCACCGTCGGATCGGGCATACCCGCCCCGGCCTTCATATACACATTGCTGTTGTCATGGCAGGCGAGGCAATCCACGTTGTACGCGTTTTGAAAATCGAACGACGCGTCACCGTACCCGTAGCCGATGTGACAGCGGTTGCAAAGCTGCTCGTTGCCCGCGATGCCGATGCAAAAATTGTTTACGATGTTCTTCTTACCGACCTTGCGTATGCCTTGCCCTTCGACATACTCCATCCGTTCCCAATTCCAATGCGAGGAAGCCATCACCTCGGTATGCCGCTCGGTGTGACAGCCAATGCAAGCGCGCGTCACGTCTTGCGGCGCGGCGAACGGGCCGTCGAGCACGGCAAATTTGGTGTGATCCACCGAGGATTTGTGTTTGATTGCGTAACGCTCGCGCAGTACTTCCAGCGGCGTGCGTTCCACGGAGCGCGTCGGCAAAATGCTGAGCGTCAGCAGCAGCAGTCCTCCCAACAACGCCAAGGCCACGACGATCCGTCTCATGTCAGGTTGTCTGTTTCGTAAAGTTCGGTTAAACCTGTCTAAACAAGTAGCGCCTGCTTACAAAGATGAAAAGCAGGCGCTACGCGATGTCAGTCCGCGGGTAATTTATTCACGACCCCGCACCGGGGTCGTCGGCCGCAGATGTTATTTCGTGCGTACAAAGTCAATGCGGCGGTTCGTTTGGCGGCCTTCTTCAGTGTCGTTGCTGGCGATCGGCTTGTCCATGCCCAAACCCTTGGTCGTGATGCGCGCGTCGCTGATGCCCTTGGCCACAAGCCACGCCTTCACCGATTCGGCCCGCGACTGCGACAACTTCTGATTGTACGCTTTCTTGCCCTTGTTGTCGGTGTGTCCCTGAATCTCAACTTCCAGATCGGGGTTCAGATGCAGTGTGTTGTACGCCTTCATCAAGATCACTTCCGACTCCGGCTTGATATCCGCCTTCGCCGTTTCAAAGACGATGCCTTCAAGAGTGATCGCCTGGCCGACTTCGGTGACCACGAGCTTCTCGACGTCATCTTCCGCCTTGAGCGGATTGTCACCGCGCGCGACTTCCGTGCCGTCATCCACGCTGCCCTTGTCGGTGTCGCGATCCAGCGGATTGGTCTTGTGCGTGTTGACTTCAGCGCCGTCGCTCAATCCGTCGCCGTCACAGTCCGCCCGCTTCGGATCCGTCTTGGTGGTGTTCAGTTCATCACCGTCCGTCAGCCCGTCACCGTCCGTATCCGGATTCAGCGGGTCGGTCGTGTAGGTTTTCACTTCGTCGCCGTCGGAAAGCCCGTCGCCGTCCGTGTCCGCCTTGAGCGGATCGGTCTTATGCGTCAGCACTTCCGCGCCGTCGGTCAATCCGTCGCCGTCGGTGTCCGGATTCTTCGGATCGGTCTTCAGCGTGTAATACTCTTCGCCGTCCTTCAAACCGTCGCCGTCCGTATCCGGATTCTTCGGATCCGTGCCGAGCTTCTTCTCATCGCGGTCCGTGATGCCATCGCCGTCAGTATCCTTGTTGGGATTTCCGCGGTGAATGCGCAGACCGGCCAGAATATTCATGTACGCGTCGTCCGTGTCATCATAGACCGGATTCACGTCGTCCGAGAAAATCAGATTGTAACCGCCGTGTACATCGAGCGAAAGATACTCGTCGAGATGATACTGGATACCGACGCCCAGCGGCACCACGGGATTCCAACCGTCAACCTTCGCTTCCGCGTCCGCTGAATCCGGCACGTCGGAAACGTCATGGTGCAGCAAGCCGATCCCCGCATACACGAACGGGAACCACTTCTCCTGCTTGAACGGAGCGAAGCGCGCTCGCAGATCAAGCGGCATAATCTCGCCGGAATATTGGTCAGCGCGCAACCGGGCGAAGGCCAATCCCAATTCCACTTGCAGCGGATCTGCCACGGGATATCCAAAGCTATGACGGACATTCAGACCGAATGTCGAACCTTCTGATTCGTTCGTCGGCGTCGCCGCGCCGACACCAAGGTAGCCTTCCAGGCCCAGCTCTTTGAACTGGGCCGATGCCATTAACGGCCAAGCTAATATCCCTAAGACAAACAAATTCATCATTTTACGCATGTGACACCTCAAGAGAGTGAGTTTCCGGGGCAGTTTCGTTGACTAACCGACAAATATATCACTTTAGCCAACGAACTTCAAGTTAAGGCCAGTTAGCGGTCCACAAACCGCACACGTCAGCGCCGTTATGTGCGTCTGTCACACAAAACCCCGCGCCCTTCCGCCACCGCGCTCAGTGCGCCGGTCCGCCGAAGTCGGTCCCCACAGCGTAGACGAAATCAGGTAGTCCGCCGTGCGTTTGTTACACGCTGTCGGAATATCATAGAGCACCGCCAGTCGCAACAGCGCCTTCACGTCGGGATCGTGTGGATGAGTGTCCATCGGGTCCCAGAAAAACACGAGCATATCCACGTTCCCTTCAGCGATCATCGCGCCGATCTGTTGGTCGCCGCCCAGTGGACCGCTCTTGAGCCGATGCACGGGCAATCCCGTCGCAACGTGGACGATGTTGCCCGTATTGCCGGTCGCGAACAGCGTGTGTTCGCTTAACGTGAGCCTGTTGAAGTCGGCCCACTCCGCCATATCCGTCTTCTTAGCGTCATGCGCGATCAATGCGATGTTCATGGACACTCCCCTGAGGAACACAGCCCGCCGGAATTCGGCGGGCTGTAATGTGAAAGCAGCAAAATGAAAAGATACGCTATTGCGGCTGGCTTGTCAAGCGCCGACCTTGTTTGACTTGTGTCAGCTCGCCGCTCTTGACCACCGCCTCGGTGATATACACGGCTAACTTCTCGGCGCTGCGCGACCAATCGAAACGCGGCGCTTCAGCGAGAGCCGCCTGTTTCAATGATCGCCGCAGCTCATGCTCGCCAAGCAGCGACCGCATCGCCTGCGCAAGTTCACCGCTATTGAGCGGATCAACATAGAGCGCAGCATCGCCGCACGTTTCCCGTTGCGCCAGCGTATCGCCCGCAATGATCGGCGTGCCGAACGACAGCGCATTCACCAACGGCAGCGCCAGACCTTCCATCAGACTCGGCGACACAAGCCCCGTGGCCCGCGCAAACAGTCGCGCCAGATCGTTGTCGCTTAACGCCGTTGGAATCAACAATGACTCTGCCGGGAATCCGTCGCGTCGCGCCGCTTCACGCAACTGCGCCGCCATCTGCGCGTTGAGCGGATAGGCCAACACCAGCTTGACATGCCCCGGCAGCGCCCGCGCCGCCTCGAGTATCAACCGCAGATTCTTGACTGGCCCCAACTCGCCGGTGCACAGGAAGAACGGCGTGTCACCATGTAGCGTCGTCCGCAACTCGGCATTCTCATAGTGCGACAGCGGTTCACCGCGCAGCAGCGTCGGGCCGCCGTGAATCGTGCGCAGCCGCGCTAACGGCATGCCCAGGCGAATCTGCAACTCCTGCAAGGTCGCCTGCGTCGTACAGAACAACAGATCGCATACTTGGTTGACCGCGCGCAATGCCTGCACGTAACGCTCGCGCGCCAGCGGGTCGTGCGTCAGATAAAGCTGCGGATACGCCAGTGGAATGAGATCATTCATCGCACACGCTGTGATCATGCCGCACTGCTTCGCCATCTGCAAATAGTCGGCGGCGTCTTCGAGTATCGGATTGGGCAGGAATACCGCCTGCGCATCCGCTTGCGACAACTGCTGCCAGCCGATCACTTGAAAGGCGTTCGCACCGCCCGCCTGCGCGAGCTTCTGCTTAAGCTCATTCACTCGCTCCGTCGCCAGCAGCAACTTCCACTCAGGCCGGGCGTCTCGCAGGTGATTCAGCAATTCCACAAAATAGCGCGCCGACTCCGTTTGCAGCAGAGTTTCCTCAACCAACGACGACGCATCAAAGGCCACCGTCAATTGCGGGCCGGGCGTGACTTCAAAATGCGGCAGCGCCGCGGCGCGTTCGGTAACCCGTCGCGACGGCGTCTTGGACGTGCTGTTAATATCGAGCAGGTAGAAATCAAGATCGCGCGAGCAGTCCATTTCATAGTCCACCGCTCCGGCGGCCGCCAGCCAGGCGTCCACCAATTGCCGGGTCACCAACCAGCGATGCTCAGGATTATGCACCAGATCAGGATTGTAGTTGGGTTTATCGGCATTGGGTATCGTGATCAGCACCCGCTTGCCGACGCGCATGCACTCTTTAAGCGCGGTGACGGCCATCTCCCATTCCACATGCTCGAAAATCTCCGGCGACATCACGGTATCAAAGCTCTGATCGCCATACGGCAGTCCGCAGACGACATTTCCGTAATTGAACGCGATGCCGGGGCGCAGCGCGCGCGCAACATCCAGTCGCTCACGATAAATATCCACCGCTTCATGACCATGGCAGAATTGCACGACGTAGCCGTTGGCGGGTCCGATTTCCAGAATCCGCCCCGCGGCCTTTGACGCCAGCCAGCGCACGCGTTCACGCTGCAACGGCTCGTTGTAAATCTCGTCCGGATGTGTCGCGTAGAATTTCAACAGATCGGTGGTGCATGCCTGTTCCCCGGCCAGTACCGCGTCGTAGGCGCTGCGGTAGGTGTCGGCCGTCGCCTGCCAATTCGAGCGCGCCGCCAGATCCATCACGGCATCGCGCAGCGCTTGCGTCAGGAACGGATTCGTCAACGCGCGCAGCATCGCTCGCGGCAGGTCAAATTGCTCCGTCGTGCACAGTGTCACCGGTGCGGCGACGTCAAGCGCCGGCGCCGTGGATGTAACCACCGGGCGGCCCGTAGCCAAGGCGCGCGTCAAACAGGCCGAGCCCTCAAACCGGCTGCTCAGATAGTTCAGCACCAGCACGTCGCACGCTTGCAGCGTCACGGTCAGTTCGTCTTCAGGAATGAAATCCGTCAAGAAGCGCACGTGATCTTCAAGCTGCAGCTCCTTGACGCGCTGCATGCACTCAATCAGGTATTGCGTTCCCGTCGCGCTGTCCGGATGCGGTGCGCCCACAATCAAGAGCTTCGCCTGCTCAAACTTGCGCAGCTCAGGCAGCGCCTCGATCAATTCACGCACGCCCTTATGCGGGTCAATCATACCGAACGTCGCAACGATCTTCTGTGCGGGATCCCATTCCAGCAGCAGCTTCGCTTCGGCCAGGTCCGCGAACTGCAAATCCGGAAGCGGAATCGGTGAACACTGAATCCGTTCGGCCGGCGCGCCCAGCGCCGCCAGCTCGACGATGTTCTGACGATGATGCACAAAGCACTGCTCGCTGTGCCGCGCAATATCCGCCAGACGTTCGTCGCGCGTTTCCGTCGAGTGGAAGGTTGTGACCACGCGAATGCCCAGCGCCCGCGCCTGCTTCAGCACGTCGAGCAGCCACCCGTCCAACGCGAACATCCCGCCGTGATTGACGTGCAGCACGCCAATCCGGTGCGCTTGCAAGAGCGGAACGATTTCACCGCCGCCTTGCGCGTCGCGCGACCAGCAGCGAATGACGTCCGCGCCCGCCACTGCGGTAACGTCGTCGGTACGTTCGGCCAGCACCAGCACCGATTCCCCGGCCGTTTCCAGCGCAGTGCGCAGCTGCTCGGCGTAAATCGCCAAACCGCAGCGCTGTTGATAGGTACTCAGAAGGGCGACGCGCGCCTGGCGGTCGGGAGTCGAAGCAACGGGCATGGATGGAGTCTCCTGTTCGAGCGGAATGACGCGGCCGTCCGGCAGCATCTGAAATCCGTCGGATGCATAAACTTGTTCAGCGTCGGCGACCATGCTATCTTTCCAGCGCGACAACAGCAATCTGTAGTTCGCGCCATTCTTGTCGTGGCCGGCGACGGTTCGGGATTCGTAATGATAAATGCGGCTCTGTGGACAGTACCAGATCTTGCGCCCGGTCTGCGTGACCCGCATACACAGGTCAATATCTTCGCACGAGTTGAGATAGGCTTCGTCGAAACCGCCCACCTCCATAAAGAGCTGCCGCCAGATTGTCAGACAGCTTCCCGCGATGAACTGGAACTCACGCGGCTTCTGCACGACCGGATGATTGGCGGGCAGCACCCCATTGTAGATGCTGTGAACCTGTCCATGCTCGTCGCACACGATACCCGCCTGCTGTACCCGCATCGTATCGGGGAAAATCTGCAAATTGCCGACGATGCCGATGCGCCGGTCGGAACGCAGCGCCTCGACCATCGCGTCCAGCCAGCCCGGCAGCACTTCCGTATCATTGTTTAGGAATACGATAACCTGACCCGCCGCAGCCCGCGCGCCGTCGTTGCACGACCGCGCGAATCCGTAGTTGCGGTCATGCCGAATGACGCGAATCCGCTCGCCTTGCGCGGCCAGATATTCCGCCGTGCCGTCGGTCGAGCCGTCGTCCACCACGATAATCTCATGCGCCGTGGTTTCATTCGCGTGATAGAGCGATTCCAGGCAGGTCCGCGTGAATCGCAGATTGTTAAACACGGGAATCACGACCGACGCCACCGCTTCAGGCTTCGGCAGCACGCTCGCGTCGGGAATAGCCATAAAGATAAACTGCTGCGCCGTCAGTTCGTCAATGTCTTGCGGCGCCAGATTGCGCAGGACCAGATCGCCCATGTCGAGCGTCCGCGTTTCGCGCGGCGGCATCTTCTGCTCAAACAGCGGATCGCGCACGATCTCCACGACCTCCGCCCGCAATCCCGCTTGCGCGAAGAGAGTGATCATGTCGTTCTTCGCGAAGAACCGCAGATGCGTGCTGTCCAGAATACCGTACTCGGCGTAGTTCCATGAGCCTTCCAGCAGCTTTGAGATGACGCCGAGGTTGCGCACGTTCGGCAAGCTCGCGATCATCGAACCGTTCGGCGCGAGCCGCGCCGCCAGCTTCCGCAGCGCGCCCCACGGATCAATCAAATGCTCCAGCACGTCGCCCAGCAAAATGCAATCGTACATCACGCCGTTGGGCAGCTCCTGCGCCTCCACATCGAGCACATGCACTTCATCGAGCACCTGCCGCGCCACGGCCGCCACTTCGTGATGAATCTCAATCCCCGTCACACGTGCGCCCGTCAATTCCTTGATGAGTTTGCCCGTCGCGCCGTTGCCGCAGCCCACATCGAGCACGTTGCGCGCCGCGCGGGGCACCCGTTCGGCCAGATTGCGCCGCGCGTTCGCGTAGTAGTAGTCCGGCTTCAGCGTCTGCTTCTGCGTCGCGTTGCGCTTTGGCGTCGCCGCATCGGGCCGACCGGTCCACGCCGCCAGCGTCATGTGCGGCTGATCCAGCAGATGCTCGTAGTAGCCTGCTTGCGCATGCTTCGGGTCCTTGCCTTTGTTCCAGTAATACTTGCGCAGACGATCTTCGGCGTACATGTAGCCCAGGTGCTCGATCTTCAGATCCGCGCGGAGCGCTTCGCCGCGCAGATTCTGCGGCACGCGCTCGCAGTGCAGATTTCCGCCGTGTCCGGTCGCTTCAAAACGCAGCTCATCCCACGCCTGCGTCCCCGGCCGGAACAGACACGGGTGAAAGATGCCGGTGTAGATGCCGTCGGTGCGATAGTGCGCGCGGTCATTCCAGAGGTACAGAAACTCAAACTCAATCTTGGTCACGTCACGCGCGGCGCTCTGGATGCACTCGAGCATGCGGCGCGGTGCGCTCGCTTCCAGAACCTCGTCGCCGTCCAGGCACATTACCCAGTCCGCCGGACAGCCCCGCGCCAGATCGTACAGCCGGTTCTTGTCGCGGGCCTTGTCGGTCTCGTTCTCTTCGCCGCGCTGGTAGATTGCCACCGCCGGGTGAATCTGGCAAATCTCCTGCGTCTTGTCTGTCGAGCCGTCGTCATAGACCACAATCGCGTCGCTCACCCGCGCCGCGCTGTCGAGCACTTCACGCAGCCAGCGGTCTTCGTTGCGGATGTTCATCATCGTTGTGATGCGCGGATGCCGCGTATTCAGCCGGTTCGAGCACTGCGCGATCAAAATTCCATCTTCGCTCGTCACTTCGACCTCTTCGAACCACGTCATCAGTTCGTGTTCGAGCGACGTGCGATTCCACAGCCGCGTGAATTCCGAATGAAAATGCGCCAGTTCGTCGGGCACGCTGACGATCAATTGCCCGTCATTGGCCAGCAGTCGCGCACACTCTTTCCACAGTGGCGTGGCGTGTTCCAATTCACAGGCGATGCCGGTCAGCGTGATGCCGTCGAAACTCGCGTCGGCGAACGGCAGACGGGCGCCGGTGATCAGGGTGGCTCGCACGCGTTCAGCGTCGCGGCGGGACAGTTGACGCCGCGCTTCTTCAGTCGCGGCCAAGGCGCTGGACGACCAGTCGCCCAGCATCGTTGCGGCATTGTGGGTAGCCAGGGCGGCCAGCGCTTCGCTGCGCCCGTTGCCCAGCATGAGCACGCGCCCGTCACGCTGAATAGCGCCGAGCGCGGCGTTGGTCAGCCCGCGCGGTGCGGCTGTGGACATGCCGAGAAACGCGTCGGTTCCGGATTGGCGGCTGGTAAAAAGCTCCTCGCGACGCTGCCGTAGCAGCTCAAACGGGGATTTCTGAAAGGTGTGGGTGATGGCCATGGCAGATGCCTTTGGGTCAAATTGCGAGCCGAAGTAAAATGTCGTATAACAAAGAGCAAGGACTGTACCATCACACCCGCAAGTTTTTATTACTGTTTTTAAAGAATTAAGATATTAATATCCACCACCCTCGGCAGAAACTACCACCCGGTAGATTCCCCCCGGCCGTCCACCCCTAAGCCTGTGTCGGGCCTCCGGCCCGACACGCCAGTCCCTGCACCGTATCCCCCGGCACCACCCGCTGCGGGTGCCCCGAACACCGAGCGCCTTCGAGTTCCCCAGGCGCTACACGCCCCGCCATTCGTTGTCCGGAATCCTCGAAACACTTACATTGTTGTTTGCCAGTGGTGCTTCGTACAAATGCTTGTGCATTCTGAAGTCACTCGGCGTAAGTGTGAAGTTCTTTTCACTCCAACCTGCGGCAATTCTAACCTCGAGGGAAATATGGACAACTTGACTTCCATCCGGCCGTTCAGTACCTTCCCATCAGGTCTTGGGAAGCGGGCAGGAAAACTTAGCCTCGAGGCCACGAAAATGTCAACGCGAATTCTATCTGTATTCAGTTTGCTGAAACGGGTGGGGTTCGCGGTTTTGTTGTTGGGGCGTAGCATCGAGGCGGCGGTGATTGAGAATTCAACTGAGGATATCATGAAGAAATTGCCGCAATGGCGCCTATGGGGCCTGCTCTGCTTTGCGCCCTGCCCTGCATCAGAATTGCTGTATGGGACATATCTGGGAGGAAACAATTGGGGTGTTTGTTGTCAGTCCCACTCCCGGGGACTATGCCGCGGGTCAAACCTAGCGATGTCGGCAAACTCCGCTCTATGGCGGCAATCCGGCCGCCCGTTTTGCAGCCATTTTGGGCCTGATGGCGTTCATCGCTTCGACTTTACGGCCATCTGCAAACTCGGAAGATCCGGTCCTCTGGGGGCGCAGCTTTATGTTTCTGGTGACAATCTGATTGATTTTGCTTTGGATGGCTGGTCCTCGGTAGATGATCTCATCACGCCCGATGCATTCGACACCGTGATAGGACGAGGCGGATCCGCTCTAACGCGTTCAGCGCGGACCATGACCATACTTTAACTCCCGGGCTACTTGCGGCGGAAATTGAGTGGTGTTGGCGAGGCGCTAACGGTATGGGCGATGACGGAAGGCTGTATGCCGCAGGCGAAACTTGGTCACCTGTTTCCCGTGACGGGATGCATCTATGTTTATTTGGGTTCGGAGAGTTTGATTTGATCCCGGATTTTGAACCGGCAACGAAGAAGGTTTTCGACCTATCCATCAGGTCGTGGGGCGATTTGGACGGAGATAGATATGCTGATCTTCTACATTACGACGTGAATAGTGATTCTGTTTATGTATTTTGGGGAGCAGACGAACCCGATACAACCAAGCAATTGATTTCTCCTTTTCACTCATCAGTTGTGTACGCATCTCTAGTTCCTGATCTTAACGGTGATGGGTCGGCAGAGCTCGTTGGCACTGATGTCATTGAACTTGGGGTGCAGTATCAAATCTTTGGTTTGGTTTGCCGGAGCACCGCTTCTCGAGTACAGAACCCAATCGCTGTTTTTGATACAACATTTACAGGGATGATATCGAACGTGCCAATTCCTTTGCATGAGTATAAATGGCGATTTGGATGATGACGGATTCAATTATCTTGTTTCAACCAATGAACAATGAGTAATAACAATGGGGTGGAGGATTCTCTCTTTACCTGTGGGATATCATTGGCTTTAACCCTGAGCTTACCAGTTGTTTACAGGGGATTACCGGGTCGTCAAGCTTCCCTATGAATTATTGGGTCCCTACATATGCGGCGGGCATTAGGCGATAGCTTAATGCATGACGGTGTAGATACTTTATGGATGATGGCGCCACCGAGTCCATAGCTCCTTTCCAGGGAACCGCCCGTGGCAAGGCGATTGTTGCTTGCGGGAGATTCTGCATTACGATGGTCCGCCCCCCCCCCCCCCCCCCCCTGCTCATGTTTATCCGAACCCCTGCACCTGTGTTTGCAGAGAATTTGCCATCTGGGCATCTGCTCATCCGTTCAATTCATCAGCACGGCGAAAATTTGATGTTCCATCCAGCTCACGCGAAATTAGTCTGCGTATTTACAACGTGCTTGGCGAACAGGTCATGACCACGACCATGCAACCTTTTGCAGGACATGCAGATTATGTTTTCACGCCTGATGCTGATCTTGCCTCGGGGCTTTACATCGCTTTGGCTCCCAAAGGCGTGTGATGCGGATATTTATACTCATAATGTGTATATCGTCGTGGGCACGTCCATTCCGCGGCGGCACCCGCTGCGGGTGCCCCTAACTCCGGGCGCATAAGATAACTGAATTGAACCCGTGCTTCGCCGTCATAGCCGCTACAATGTCGCGCATACGACGTATTTTGTGACCACGACCATCGTTGAGCGGGGGAGCTGGCTTGTCACACCGGAGGTTTGCAATCGTCTCTCCGAGATCATCGAGGAATACCGGGCTTACTACAACCTGCTTTGCATCGGTTATTGCTTGATGCCGGATCACATCCATCTCATTTTGAATCAGCGGCAGGACGGCCTGGCGGTCTCTAATTTCATGAAGCGCGTCAAGAGTCAGTCGGCCCGATATTGCAAACCCGTTGGCTATCCCCGTGAGCAGAAATTCTGGCGCCGCCGATTTGACTGCATGTCGCTTCCCGGCACGCGCGCCCTCCAGACAAAGTTGCGTTACGTGCACTGGAATCCAGTGCGCAAAGGACTTGTCACAGAGCCGCAATTCTATCCGTGGTCGAGCGCCCGCGATTGGCATAACGGCAAACAGACGGGTTCGGTAACGATTTGTTTAGACACAGACTTTGTGTGATTGGCTTAGGGATGCGGTCTGCCCCCTAACGCCTCCCCAATAATTGCCCAAATGTCCAAATATCTGTTAATATTACACGCGGAAAACTTGACTTTTCGTATTTTCAGTATTATATTAGCAACAGAACATGCGACAGCTCTCCCACCGAGGAACCCGGCGGAGTGATCAACCGTGACCGGCCCAACGTGGAAGCGCCAGACCATGAACACGAAACTTGCCGACGCTGATACGCGCCCCACTATCCCGCCAAGGGACACGAAGCCACTATACAGACGGCACCGCACCGCCAACCCGATCCCTCATCCCCCATACCTCTCCACGTACCCCTTCACCCGCACCTTCCGCGCCGTATTCTCACTGCTCATGTAGCGAATCTGGCCAAAGATGTCACGCTCCGGAAACCACGGACGGTCATAGCGGCCCAGACACCAGAGGATGCCACTGTAAGAATTCGGATCGCGCCCGTCGAGCGCCCACTTGTCGTTGAGTTCAATCATCACTTCGAGCGCGGCCTCAGGGGATTCACTCCATTCCAGAATCTTCTTCCCCCACAGCATTCGTAAATAGTTGTGCATCCGCCCTTCGCAGCGCAACTGCGTCTGCGCGGCGTTCCACAGCGGATCATGCGTCCCGCTCTGTTCAAACTCCCGCAGTGAATACGTCCACTTGCGCGGGTCCCGTGAATGCTCATGCAACGTCTTGAGGGCCCACGGCGTCAGCGAGTCGAACTGCTTGTAGTCGTCGCGCAGATGGTTGAAATTGTAACCCACCTCGCGCCACGTCACGAGTTCATCCAAAAAACTCTCCGCGTTCGCGCTCATGCCCCACCAGCCCTCCTTCTTGCCCGCCACGCTCGCGCTCAAGTTCTCGATCGTCCAACCTTCCCGCTGCGCCAGCTCGCCAAAAACCTGCTGCACTGAAATCATCCCGAAGTGCAAATACGGACTCAAACCGGACGTATAATCCGCTTCCGGCTGATTGCGTTCCGAGTAGTTCTCGAGCTTCGTCGTCAAAAACTCCCGCATTAACTTCTCCGCCGCCTTGGTTCCTCCCACAGCGGAAACCGGCGCGACATCCTGCAGGAGCGGCAAATCGTTCATCCAGCGTCGGTCCGCAAGCAATGGTTCAACCTGCGCCACGGGCCACAGTGAAGTGATGCGCGAGTCAATCTGCAGCTTCGGCAACTTCACTTTCGCCAACGGATCCGCTACCGGAAAAACTGCTAAGTGCTCGCGCAGATTCTTCTGCAAAAATCTGCGAAACGCAAACGCCGTCGGAAATGTGACTTCCGCCGCGCGCAACGGCAACAGCCCGCACGAATCCACCGCCTCAACCTTGCACGAAAACTCGCGCCCAGCCTCAGCAATCAACTCCTGATGCATCGCCATCGGGTAATCGTCCGTAACGACGACCGCCGCCTGTTCCGCCAAAGCCCGCAGGAGATCACCGCGTTCGCCGGGAATGCGCTCGACAAACGGGTAGTAAGTCACGCCGCGCCCGGCCAGCCGCTGCTGGTTGTCGAGCATCCCCTGCAGCAGGAAGACATGCTGCCGCGGGCTGGCCAGTTCATAAACCAGCGTCACCGACTCGAGAATCAGCAACGGCAAGCCCAGATGCTCAGCCCACTGCGCCGCGCGTTCCAAGGCAAAATTGTAGTGCGTCCGGCGCTGGGCGAGCATCCAATAAAGCACAAAACGGCCGGGTTGCTGCGAAGAGCCGTTCACAGCCCGGAGGCGTAGCGCACGGGGGGTCGGCGCGAGGGTCATTAGTTGTTTATTATTAGGTTTGGGTGACTTAGGTGGGGAGGTCATGCCTCTGTTTCCATATGACAACCTGTCGAAATCCTGAGGGTTATTAAAGCAAACTAAAGGAGAACCGCAAGTTAGTACCCTGAAGTGGGTCTGAGGTTGTTATGAGACCTCGTGCAACTTTTTTGAGGAGTGCTACACAAAGCCTTGACGATTAAGTAGCCTTAGTATATTTTACATACCGATCCTGGGTACATCTGAAGACGCAACAATAGGCAATAAACCGATCTTGGTGAACGTAAATCCTCAAAAAGGAGTCCCGGTATGCGTAAGTATTTGATTTTGTGTATTTTGGCCTGCATGAGCTTAGCCTCGATGGCATTGGCCACTGAGGTTGGCGAAGCCCTCTCGGTTGACAAGGCTTTGGTCCGCTCGTCGGCCCGCGACGGCTCATGCTCGCTGTCCGCATTGTCGGACACAGCGGCTGGTTTCAGCATTTGGAACGTAGCGACGTGGGGCCCGACTGGCTCGGCGCACGCCATGTACATTGACCCCGCAGTGGATCAGCGCGGCACGGGCGGCTGCTCGGCTCCGTTCTATCCGTTCTTCGTTTCGTCCATTGACCTGTTCATGACGGAGTATACGGGCGACCTCGCCAATGTCGGCGCGGTGTGTACGTACGAAGTCACGCTGGCCTGCCCGCAGGATTTCAGCTCGGGTTCGGCGACGGAAGACTGCCAGGGACCGGGCAATGTGTTCTGGACCGGTACGCTGACGATGGTCTACGACTCGGCGTTTATCAATTCCGTCAATTTCGTTCCGTTCAATCTTCCCGTCGGTGTTTGTGTTGACCGTCCGTTCTTCGTCGTGGCTCGCCAGACCGGTTACACCGGTACCGGTGGTGCTGCTCAGATGGGCTGGCACACGCAGGCCGCGGCTTCGACGCCGCCGGAAGGTCTGTGCGACAATTGGATTTCGCTGCCCGCCGGTGTCGGCTACGATTGCTTCCTGTTGTCCGGTTTTGACATTGGTTACGGCGGAACGTGCGTCCCGTCGCCGGGCTTCCCGGCCTGCTTCCCGGGCGCCGCGACCCTCTATGTGAACGGTTTTGCGGCTCCGGAAATGGGTTGCGAGACGGTCGCGAGCTGCGTGGCTCGTCCGAATGTTTACCCGGGTGACGACGCTTCGGATCCGATCGTGATTGACTCTGCTCCGTGGACCGGTGTTGTGGACCTTTGCCAGTTCACCAGCGATTACAACTACTACTTTGACGCCGGTGCCCCGGCGACGACGACCCGCCGTTTCACGGGCCGTGGCGGTGATGCCGTGTTGACGTTCTCGTATGACACGCAGTTACCGGAAGCCTGCTTCGCCGTGACGCTGACGCCGCTGTGCCCGCCGGGACAGGCGCTTCGTCTGCGCACGTGGTTGACGGATTCGTTTGGCCCGCTTTACTGGGGCACGCCGCAGTACCCGGGTATCAACGCTCCGCAGACCTATGACTTCACGAGCAGCGGTCTGGGCTGCTTCTTCCCGGACGTCTACACGCTGTATGTTGACGGTTATCCGTGCTGCTGCCCGGTTCAGGTTGACTTCGCGGGCGACGCTCCGTTGGCTGTTGAGCTGACGAGCTTTGACGCGGTGGCCGGCGACCGTCAGGTGACGTTGAACTGGCAGACGGCTTCGGAGAGCAACATTGAGCGTTGGGACATCACGCGCAACGGCGAATTCCTCGCCGAAGTCGCGGGTCTGGGCGACAACGAATCGGGTCACCGTTACAACTTCGTTGACAACAACGTGGTGAACGGCCAGAGCTATTCGTACACGCTGACGGCTTATGACTACCAGGGTGTCGCGACGGTGTTCACGCAGATCGAGACCGCGACGCCGATGGCCGGCGCGGGTGTTGTGACCGAGTACGCGCTTTCGCAGAACTACCCGAACCCGTTCAACCCGACGACGACGATTGAATACGCCGTGCGCGAAGCCGGTTTGGTTCAGTTGAAGGTTTACACGGTTGACGGTCGCGAAGTTGCGACGCTTGTTGACGGCGCGATGGACGCGGGCAGCTACAGCGTTGACTACGACGCTTCGGGTCTGGCCAGCGGTATGTACCTCTACAAGCTGTCGGTGAACGGCTTCACGGCGACTCAGAAGATGGTGTTGATGAAGTAACCCTTCATCGCCCGATTCTGGTCCCGTAGAATGGAATAACTGAGGCGGATAGATCGTTGTGCACTGCACCTCGGTCTATCCGTCCGGTGTCTAATCAAGTACCAGATGCGGGCATAGGAGCAGGCTCTTATGCCCGCACGTTTTTCCGGTATGCTTTCGGGCGAACCGGTCCCAACCGAAACAAAAACAATCTTTTTCCGGAGAAGTGCATGGTCAGCAAAATTATTTTCCGGCTCGCGCTGATCACAGGAATCGCTGCTTTTGCGTACGCAGGAGCGAATCTCGTGATGGCGCCGGCGAGCACCTCGACGACGGGTTACGCGCTGGAAACGGCAGAGGAAGTCGAGATTCCGCTGGATGCGTTTATCTCGCGCACTCCGCGCCATGGTCTTGACGCCTTCGACTCGACAACGATTATCTCCGATATGGAGACGTCCACGGGCTGGACGACGACGGACTACACTCTTGTCGGCACGCCGTACTGGCAGTCGGCGGCGGTTCCGTTCGGTGATCCGAACGCTCCCGCACTGTGGTGCGGCGATGCGGCAGTCACGGACAACCTGGTGGCTCCGGGTGGTTACTTGAACCACCAGCAGCATTATCTTGAGAGCCCGACGCTGGACTTGTCGGGTTCGAGCGCGCCGATTACGCTGGCGTTCAAGGCTCGTTGGAAACTTGAAGCTCCGGGCGGCGAGCCTGTTCCGTTTAACATGTGGGACGTTTGGAATGTCCAGGTTTCGACGGACGGCGGCAACACGTGGACGATTCCGGCGGCCAGCGATGTATCGCTTCCGTACACGGGCACGTGCGCGTTTGCCTATGACGATTGGTGCTTCGAGGGCTGCTACGCGGGCTGGGGCGGCGTTGCGAATGCCGGTGCGTACACCGTGATGACGGTGAATCTGAACGCGTATGCGGGTCAGAGCAACGTGCGTTTCCGCTACGGACTGCTTTCGGATCCGGGTTTCAGCGCCGAAGACGATTCGTCGTACTTTGGTCTGATCGTGGACTCGATTCGCGTGACCAACTCATCGTCCACGCTGTTGGCGAATGATGGTGACAACACGACGGGTTGGACGATTGAAGCACTGCCGGTGGCCCCGGTGGGCAACACGTGGGCATTTTCGGACAGCACGGCCCCGACGGGCATGTTGATGATTCCGGATCAGGTGAACGCGTGGCACGCGTCGCACGGCGGTTTGTCGTTGATCGAGAACGCGTTGATTTCGCCGCCGATCACGCTTCCGGACACGGCCCTTCCGGGTCAGGGTGGTCCGGGCGCTTGGCAGCGTTTGCGCCTTGGTTACTATGTCTGGGCGGACCTGCTGGACAGCGACGGCGACGACGACAATTCGCTGGAAGACTTGTACGAAATTTACGTTTCGACGGACGACGGCGTGACGTGGACGCGCATTGCCTATGACTACGGCACGACGGCGTTGACGGGCGACGTTTATCCGGATGCCGGCAATTCGCTGCTGGGCTGGGTTGGTCGTACGCGCGGTCTGCAGACCGGCGGTGTTTCGGGCGACATTGACCTGACGCCGTACGGTGAGCAGACGATTCGCCTGCAGTTCCGTTTGCAGACGGATTGCAACAATGACGGCGGCACAGGTTCGGGTCTCTACATAGACTATCCGTTCTTCATCGCGACGCGCGCTTTCGCGACGGACGCGGCGACGCGGAACATGATTGTGCCGTTCCCGGTGACGGTTGGCTTGGCTCGCACGTGGTCGTTTGATTACGTCAACGCGGGCGCCAACACGATCGGTAACGCGCTGCGCTACCGTCAGCTCTACACTCGTCCGACGGGTGTGAATCAGGGCACGGACTCGCTGAAGCAGGCGACGGGCACGTTGACGACGAACCAGTTCCTGACGGTCCCGGCGACGTGGACTCCGGACGTGGCGGGTTCGTACCGCA
Organism: bacterium; assembly: GCA_016702305.1. Taxonomy (NCBI): domain Bacteria; species bacterium. The sequence goes on along the minus strand of JADJEH010000017.1, from coordinate 115,497 downwards.
TTCGCGTCTACTCGTCGTATCTTGGCGAGCAGGATCGCAGCAACGACACGACGCGTTCGCCGATCAACGTACCGCTGAACAGCCGTTACAACATGGCCGTTGACGTTCAGCCGGCGGGCATTTACGAGCTGGGTTATCACCTGCGTGATTACACGTCGGTGCTTTCGAATCCGCGTTTGGTGCGCTACGGCGCGGCGGCGGACGGTGTTCCGGCTGCTGATGCGGACACGCTGGACATCAACAAGCTGCAGATCATGTGGAACTGGGATCCCGCGGACATCAACTCGCTGCCGGATCACACGGGGCGCGCGCGGATCAACTTCTACGGTCAGGGCCCTGACAATCGCACGCCGGGCGCTTTGCTGTATACGTATGAAGAGGAAATTGACACCAACGAAACGGTTTCACCGTACGGCGGCGACTCGCTGCTGAACCGTTGGTGGGAGAAGGACCTCAGCGCGGTTGCGCAGCTGAAGCGTATGCAGGGCGATTTCTGGGTTGAGATCATGGCGTTGGACACGGTGCTTGGCGCCGGTCTGCCGGGCCTGCTGGCGATGGTTACGGATCCGCAGGACACGACGGACACGCACAACTACACGCGTCGTTTGGACATCGCGGGACAGCCGATTCTGGCGTCGCCGAGCCGCTTCTGCGTGGAGGTGACGACCGGTCCTTCGGTATGGCCGGATCCGGTGACGAACCTGACGATTGCACGTGACGGTTTGACGAACGACATCAAGCTCGACTGGAGCGCTCCGCTGCGCGCGGATGGTTATCTGGTGTATCGTTCGACGGACATTAACGTGCCGCTGCAGACGCTGTTGACGGCAACGCCGATTGCGCCGACGGACTACACGGACGCCGGCATTTTGACGACGGGCAGCTTCTTCTACTACACGGTGGTTGCTGTCAATCAGTAACAGCCGTTGCTTGCGGAATGCAAGGCCCGCCCGGTACAAACCGGGCGGGCCTTTTTTTCATAGGGAGAAACGCTGTGTCAGGGCTGCGATGTTGGAGAACGGCGACTGAGATCTTATAGCAACGAGCTTGACAGAAAAGACGGCACTCGTTACATTGACAGGGTAGAGGGTGAACATGACATTCCCGAGGAGAATGACGATGCGACACGTAAGGATATTGTTAGCACTGGTACTGGGCCTGTCGGCAAACACTGTTTTGGCAGCGCAAGCGGCGCGGCAGACGATGCAGTTACCGCAGGAGTTTCATCTGCTTTCCGGTCCGCAGCAGGTGACGCCGATTGCGCTGGAGTTGTTGAATGGTGATCCGGCCAATGTGGAGTTGCGGATGGGCGAGCCGATGGTGGAACGCGGCACGATTGAAATGAACGGCGAGGTGATGACGACGATTTCGCTGCCGAGCGAAGGCACGCAATTGCATGCGGGATATCCCGATCTGCCGCGCGTCACGCGGATGGTGCTGGTCGCGCCGCACGGCAACGTCAGCGCGGAGTTGGTCCACACGGAATATCGCACGGAGATATTGACACGGCGGGTGGCGCCGAAGGCATCGTTGGATGAGTCGCGGGGGCTTGACGCCGTGGCTCTGGCGGAGGTCTATGCGGAAGACGCATTTTGGCCGCCGCAAGTCGTGGAGATCAGCGAGCCGATGCTGCTGCGTGACGCGCGTGTCGTGGTGCTGATCGTCAACCCTGTGCAATATAATCCGGTGACGGGAGAACTGCGGATATTTGAGCAGCTCGATCTGGCGGTGCGGGACGCGGGCGGCACCGGGCTGAATGAACAGGTGATTGAGCCCGTGTCATTAACGCCGGGATTCAAGAAGCTCTATTCGAGTCTGGTGAATTTCGAGCATAGCGCGCTGGATGATCTGCCGGTGATGCCGGGCAATCAGTTGATCATCTGCCAGAACGATCCGACGGTGATCAGCTACGTGAACACGCTGGCGACGTGGCGCAAGAAGAAGGGTATTGACGCGACGATTGTAACGACAGCGACGACGGGCTCGACGCCCTCGTTGATTCGCAATTACATCAACACGCAATACACCAACAGTAACGGGCAGTTGGAGTTTGTGCTGGTGATCGGCGACGCGGACGGGACGGGAGCCTACTATTTTCCAACGGACGGGCTATCGGAATACCCGTACGGCGAATTGGACAATCTCTACGGGCTGATGGGCGCGGGACCGAATCCTGATCCGCTGCCCGATCTGGGTATAGGACGACTTCCGGCGAGCGACGCGGATGAGCTGGTCGCGATGGTAACGAAGTCGGTGAATTACGAAGCCAACCCGTTCATGACGGACACGACGTGGTTCACGCGCACATGGACGGCGGTTCACAATCAATTCATTCCGTCGAATCCCTCGACGAAAGAATACACGCGGCAGATGATGCTGCAGCGGGGGATGAATCCGGGCGCGATGACGATCTTTCCGTCATCGGTGGTACCGTCGGTGCTTGAGCAGCGAGTGAACGCGGGTGTCGCGGTGGTGAACCATCGTCTGGGTTGGGGGAACTCGGAGATGAACCCGCCGGACCTCAACGGACTGGCTAACGGGCGGATGCTGCCGTTTGTGGCGGTGATCACGTGCGGGATGGGCTGGTACAACAATGGTGAATCGGTAACGGAAGCGTGGGTGCGGCGGGGGACGTCGGCATCGCCGGTCGGAGCGATTGGCGCGATGGGCATGGCCGGGAATAGCACGCGTGTCGCTGAAAACAACATCGTGGACGGCGGCGCGATGATGGGATTGTTGGTCAAGGACATCCGCGAGCAGTCATTGGTCATGGTAAACGGGAAGCTCGAACTGTTTCGGAATTTCTGGGACAACGTGAGTCAGGCGAGTGTGGAAGAGTTTTCGGCGTGGTGCAATTTGATGGGTGATCCGGCGGTGCCGATCTTTCTAAATGTTCCGCGGACCATTCAGGCAAGTTTTCCGCAGCTCGTCAATCGTTATACGGATAATGTTACGGTGCAGGTGACGCAGGACGGTCAGCCGCACGCCGGCGCGTTGGTGGGGCTATATAAGAGCACGGGCGTATTCGCGCGCGGTTACACGGATGCGAGCGGTAACATAAACTTAGCGGCGACACTTTCGGATACGGGTTGGGTCTATGTGACGGTGACGGGCACGGACCTGAAGACGATCCGGGATTCGCTGCATGTGATCAACGCGGCGGCGTCGCTGGCGCAGGCGGCGGTAACCGTGGACGATAACAATCTGGGCGGGACGCAGGGCAATGGTGACGGCGTGCTGAATCCCGGCGAGATTGTTGACTTGAGTATTTCGCTGATCAATCGGGGGACATCACAGACGGCGACTGGAATCAACGGCGTGCTCAGCTCGGCTACGACCGCGGTGCAGGTGACGAGCGCGAACAGCAGCTATCCGAATCTGGCCGTGGGGCAGACGGCAGCGTCGAACTCAGCGTATCGCATCACAGTCGGCGCCGTTCAGGATGCGGAGCCAGTGGCGCTGTTTTTGGATGCGACGTCGTCGGCAGGATTGCAGGAAATTCGAGTGAATCTGACACCGGTCGCCGGCAACGTGGCGGTGACGGGCGCGAATTTCCTAAGCGGTGATTTGCAGCTTGATCCGGGTGACAGCGGAGCGCTCAGCGTTGTTTTACAGAACAGCGGCGGGCGCGCCTTCACGAATGCGAGCGCGATCTTGCGATCAAAGAGCGTGCAACTGGCGGTGATGGATTCCGTCGGTGGCTATGGCGCGGTGGCGATCGGCGGCAGCGCTGAGAACACGGCAAATGCGTTTGCGGTGGCGACGAGCCTCAATACGGTCGCGGGATTTGCGGCGGTGCTGGAGCTTGTGGTAACAGACGTGGACGGATTCCGCGACTCGGTGGAATTTGTGCGCACCATCGGTGTGTCGTCACCGACGTCGCCGACGGGGCCGGACGCCTATGGCTACTATGCCTTTGACGACGCGGAGACCCAGCCGGCGGGCGTCGCGACACAGTATGATTGGCAGGACATATCGGTGATCGGCGCGAACATCGGTTTCAACGATCAGGTTGAAGACGGTGACGATACGGCCGTGCGGGCGCTGCCGTTTGATTTCACATTCTACGGCAACACGTTTGACAGCGTTACGATCTGTTCGAACGGCTGGTTATCGTTCGGGAATCACGGCAACATGTGGGATTTCCGCAATTGGCACATCGGTTCGCCGCTTGGTCCGCCGAATTTAGTGGCCGCATATTGGGATGACTTGGCCACGACGGGCGGCCGAGTCTACTATTATTACGATGCGTTGGCCCAGCGTTTCATCGTTCAGTGGAACGTGGTGACATTGTGGACGAGTGTGCCGCAGGTATTTCAAGTCGTGCTTTACAATCCGGATGTGTATCCGTCGCCGACGGGTGACGGTAAGATACTTGTGCAGTACCAGACGTGCACGCCGGACGAAAACTCGGGCGCGTTCGACATGCCGTGGGCGACGGTTGGCATTCAGAACGAGAATCACAGCGACGGATTGGAGTATTGCTTTGCCAACGCGTATACTCCTGGCTCGGCGGCCTTGGGCGCGGGGCGGGCGATTGTGTACACGACGGCGGGCTCAGGGGCGCTGTTCTCGACTTTGACGGTGTTAGCGCCGGACAGCGGTGATGCGATGTTTCTGGACAGTACCGTGACGATCTCGTGGTTCCCGGGGATCACGAGTGGAACGGTGCGCATAGATTTGTCGCGCAACGGAGTCGACGGGACGTGGGAGACGATAGCGGGCGCAGCACCTAATAGCGGGTTGTACGTGTGGACGGTCAGCGGCGCGAGTTCGAACAACTGCTATTTGCGGATTTTGTCGAACGTTGATCCGCAGGAGAGTGACACATCGGACGGCGCGTTTGCGATCGGCGAGTTGATTCCGATTCTAAGCGAGAGCTTTGAGAGCGGCGCGCCCGGGTGGACGACGGGGTCCGCGGGCGGACAGTGGGTGAGCGACTGGCACATTTCAACGGAGCGCGCGCAGACAGGAGCGTCGGCCTATAAATGCGGCGATGCCGCGGCGGGAACGTATCGGCAATACAATGACGCGTTTCTGGTGTCGCCCGTGATCGCGGCGCTGCCACCCAGTGCGTCGTTAAGCTTTGCGCAGCAGCATGAGACCGAAATATCGGGTGCATTCCCGGACTCGGCGTATGACGGTGGCGTGTTGGAGATCGCGGTGAACGGCGGCGCCTGGGAGCCGCTGACACCGGTCGGTGGGTACAACAAGACGTTCCGCTGGCAGGCAGGCGGCGGTAATCCGGCAAGCGGCCCGCTGCGCGGCCGTCCCTGTTTTGCCGGTGCGCAAACGACCTGGCAGACGGTGCAGGCGAGTTTGGCGGGGTACGCAGGCAGCAGTATTCAACTGCGGTTTCGATTCGGGAGTGACTTACTAAATCACCAGGAAGGGTGGTACGTAGACGATGTCCAAGTGCGCGCGCTGAACTTTGAACTACCACCGCCCGTGGGATTGACGATTGCGTCGGTGGGAACGGATCTCGTGTTGCGCTGGGTGGAGTCGGGTTACGGGACTTACACGGTCTATAGCGGGCCGGTGGAGGGTGGACCGTATGACACGTTTGAAGGTTCAACCAGCGGCACCAGCCTGACGATTCCCAACGGCGCATCGGCGAGCATACGCTTCTTTGTTGTAGTTGGCGAATAGCGCGGCCGGACACGTTGGAATGCAGAAAGCCCTCGCTTGCGCGAGGGCTTTCTGTTATTGCGAACGTCGTTCGGGGGAAATTAGTACGGCAACTTTGCGCGCACCTGATAGTACTGCGACGGGCTAAGCGGGCCGGTGACGGTGAAGGTCTGAGCGGAGACCGTTCCAACCAGCGTGCCGTTCTCGACGATGCTGTCCGAGACGGTGTGCGCGAAGATTTCGTAGTCCGCCCGGTCGGGACCATCCCAACGCAGAATGGCGTCGGCGGCGACGGGATAGACGGTGAGAGCCGTCGGCGCGCAGACCTGATCATTGAAGAAGCGGTTGCCGAGGTCCTGGGTGGGGTTGGCATCGTTGATGGTGAAGAGACGATTGCTAACGCTTTCCCATTCGGTGCCACCGGCGACGTGATAGCGGAACTTGTATTCCTGGTCACGCGCGGAGCCGGCGGGGAAGAGACGATCAAGCGTGAACTGGCCGTTAATATCGGCGTCTGACAGCAGTTCGCCATTCCAGCCGTTAAACGGACCGGCAACGGAGACGCTGTCAATGCCGCCGACGCTCAGGCACTGCACGTCGCAGCGGAAGGTCACCGTGACAGGATTCAGTGTGGGGAAGGGGATGACGTATGTGACGGTGATGTCGTTGGTGTCCACAAGCGCGAAGGTCTGATTCGGTCCGACGACGAGCCAGTTATTCAGTTCGTCCACGCAGCCCCATTCGAAGTTAGGAGTACCGCCGTTGGGGACGAGCGGGAAACGAATTGAGAAGACATGGTCGCCGCCGACTTCGTCACCGTTGGTGCCGTTGTCGTACAGCAGCACGTTGCCGCCCTGCCAGCTTGGATCGTGTTCATGGTAGAAATTGAACGATCCTTTGACAAGAATCGTGTCGTGTGTCGCGCCGGGATCTTCAACGCGGAAGAGCACGTCGGAGTAGCCTTGACCAGTCCACGAGAGACTGTCGAAGTTGGGATCAATGGGATTTCCGGCGACGTCGCGGATGTTGCTGCTGACGGAGATGGAGTAGCTGTTGCCGGAGATGAAGTCGCCGGAATTATACAGACCGGCGGTCAGGCCAGTGACATATTGCACGCTCGTGAGCGGCCACGTACCGCCGGTGTTGTAGAAGGCGGTGTTCTGGAGTCGGACGGGATCCATCGGCTCATTGAAGAGCAGCTCGACGCGATCGCGGTCAATCTGGTGCACGGAGACGAGCTGGGGTGCGACGGCATCGCCGAAGACGTGCTGAATCGTGTAGGGGAATTGGACGGACAGGGACGCGCCAGTTGCGCCGTTGTTGCTGGGGAAGTTCGCTTGCTCGGGGAGACAGGCGACGCCGCCATTCGTGTCCCACGCGGGCCTCAGCCACATGGCAAGATTCAGCACGACGCCTTGGGCGGGCGTACCGATCTGGTTCTTGCGGATTGCAACTTCCGTCCATTGACTGCCGCCGCCGGCGTCGGTGGTGATTTCGGGCTGCTGTACCCAAGAGAAGAACTGCCAGGTGTTCAGACCGGTGAAGCTGGCGTTCTGGTCGTCGGTGTTCCACTGCATGACGAGATCGTAGTCGGGCTTGAACGGCATCGCGTAGAAGACGTTGGCCGCGCCCCAACAGGCGAACGTGCCGCCGGCGGCAGTGCTGTTGACGTCAATTAAGATGTGGACGTGGACACTCTTGCCATCCGCCCACGGGTCGTCGTCGGCCCAGTAGCCGAAGTAGACCCACTCGGCATCGTCAGTGACGTAGAGGCCGCTGTCGAGGTTGAAGGTAATCGGGTCAGCGGCGATTGAATTGGTGATGTGATCGGGTGTATTTCCCCACCCGGCATCCTTCACGCCGTCAACCATCGGCGTAAACGAGGGTACCGCATACGCGGCCGCCGCGACGCACAACAGCGCCGCAAACAATATCTTGCGCATAGCTTTCATGTTTTCTCCTTGCGATTTTTCATCGGTGAAAAGTGGACAGGTTTATCAAGAGGTCATTGTATTAGATTCCGCCGCGTGCGCGCACGTGATAGAACGCGAGCGAGCCGGGCAGGAGGTTCGTATCGTCAAAGGTCAACTGCGAAGTTTCCGCCAGTAGGGTGAACGGACCGTCGGTGTTGTCGGCGCGATAGACTTCGTAGGTGTGGGCGCCGGGGATGGCATTCCATTGCAAGCGGGCGGAACCGGACTGCCACGAGATGACCAGATCGTCAATGGCGACGACGGGCGCGCTGAGAATATTCTTCGTGCGCACGCCCATTAACGGCAGCGGACCGGACGCGTAAGGTGGATAGATGCGATAGAATTGCGACAACGTGACCAGCGCGCCGGTGGGATTTGTAGACGGCAGGGCGCGAGTGGTGATGGTGGTGGTCTCCTGCGTGACGTGCAGCGAGAGTGCGATGCCGGAGGGGTTGCCGAGATCAGCCCATGGGACGCGGATTTCCGTATAGGGATTCGAGGCCCAGCCATTGTAGCTCGTCGCACCATGCTGACCGAAATTCTGATAAACCCAAGCTGCGCCGTTCCAGCGATTGATCGCGATGTTGCCGGGGCCGCCTTCGATGGCGATCTGGTATTCGATCTTGAACGGATTGGCGAACTGCACACGCCCCCACGAGTCGGTTGTGGCACCGGAGTTGTTGGTGTGATTTGTATCAATGTTGATGAACAGGTCGCCGGTGTTCAGGTCCTTGTTCCAATATCCGAAATAGAGGGCTGTGGCATCCCACGTAATGGTGAAGGTATCGGTCGCGGCAATGAGGCACTCGTTGGCGACATCGAAGTCTTTTACGCCATCAACAAAGATGGTATGCGGCGTGAGGCCGTTGGGCACGGTCAATGTGGCGGCATCGTAGCCAACTTCGACAAAATTGCCGTTGAGGTCGGTGACATTGACAACCGAGACGAAACCGCTCTCGCCTCCGGACAGGGCGGGTGACACGGTCAGGCGCACTCGGCGCCAATCGGCCTGACGCACCGCGGAGGTGACGGTGTAGTTGGTATTGAAGTCAGACATCGCCCAGTTGCCGGGAATCTCAGCCAACGCTTCGTTGACGGATTCGTTGAAGAGCAGTTCAACGGTGGTGTTGTTAACGAATGCAACGTTGGGGTCGAGGCGCGGCCCGAAGTTGTCGAGGTTCAAGCTGGTCAACGCTTCGAGTTCGGCGACGCGGCCATTGACATCGGGCGCGCTGGTGGGCCCGGCGTAGAGCAGATAGGAGAAGCGATCATAGCCGCGTAACTCATCGCCGCGCAACAGCGTGCCGCTGAATTCGAGGTTGTGGCTGGCGCCGCCGTTGTTGATGACGAGCGCACCGGTCGCGCCGCTGTTGGGATTGCGGAAGCCGGTATAGGCGACATCGGGATCGTAAACGCGTTGCATCTCGGCATCCCAAATCATGCCCAGCAGATCGGGGCTGAAGCCGTGGCGGATATAGCAATCCTGTTGTCCGACTTCATAGAGTGCCCGGAGGAACGGTTCACCAGCCGCGATCTCGAAGGACTTCGCGACCGAACCGTGACTCATGCTGATGCGCGCGAAGCTATTGGAGCTTGAGTCAATGGCGAGCGCGTAGAGATCATTGCGGTAGGTCGGGCTGACATCGGCGAAAGCGGCCTGATGGTTGTTGGATCCGGGTTCGTCGAAGTCGCCGTCGGTTTCGGCCCAGTAGGTGTTATCAGAGCCGACGATGGAGAAGTTCTCGCCGCCGGGACCTTTTGAGAAGACGTATTGCGCACGGCCGCCGGTAGATTCGAACACAGCGAAGACGCGGTCATTGTGGATGATCAGTTCGTCCACGCCGTCAATGTCAATGTCGCTGAAGAATGCGCCGCACGTGTTGGCGTACAGGCCGCCGGCCCAGCGCGCGGCCTCGGCATAGACGGCGGCGTTTTTGATGTGCGCGCTGTAACGATGCTGCCAACCGGAGATCGGCCCGCCCATGTAGTCATGCCAGGCCGTTTCGTGGAGGTTTGTCATCATGACGTACCACGCGGTCTCGGAGAGATTGTTGGAGGGCGCGGCGACGACTTGATTGTAAACGTTCGTCCAGATAGTGCCGTAGTTCCAGGCGGGCGCGTGATCGTCGGAGAGCGATGCTGTGCCAGCCCAATGCGTGTACCAACTGTTGTTGCTGCCGCCGTAGCCTTGATCGCCGCCGATCAGTCCGTAGGTGCCGTTGCCCACTTCGATACCCCAGCCATTGAAGTCGGCGTTATTGAGCGCGGCGTCGAGCTTCCAGAGGTCCACTGCGGGAAAGTTGTCGGCGCACCAAGTGACGACCTGCGAGTAGTTTTCGAGACAGTCGGGGCAATTGAAGTCGGCCATTTCGGAGGCGGCTTCCCAATCGGTGCCATAGACGATCAACTGATAGCGGCCTGTGCCTTGCACTTGGGCGATGGCCGCACCGGGATTGTAGTGACAGTTGCCGGTGAATTCGCCGTCAATGGGAATCACGCGCAGGGTGATGCCGGAGCCGTTGTTCATCCAGTGAATTTTACGATCACTGTTGCCCGCGACGTGCGGCCAATCGTCGAGGATGACGGCATTGATGCCGTGCTGCGTCCAATTGTCGCCGAGCCACGCGTCCACGATGCCGCCATCGGGGTAGTGGCCTTGGGCGAGCCAGACGCGTTCGGGAACCCAGGCGACATGCGCGTCATAGCCGAGCTTGTAAGAAATCAAGTCTTGCTCGATCTCGACCGCCCAGTTGTTCATATTGTCATTGACAAAGGGCATGATGTGCTGCGCATAGGCCGAGCCCAGCACGGCGAGCCAACCTTCGGTGATGCCGTCGCGCATCCACTGCAGGAAGGGTTGGTCGTACCAATCGGCGGCGGTGATGAGCGTGCCGGAGAGATGGAAATTACCGGGCGCGTTGCGCGAGTCGTGCAACTCGAGGATTTCGTCAAAGCCTTCGGTCGCGTTTTGACCGCGAAAGACGTCGGTGTAGGTCAAGCCTTGATTGCCGTGATGCACCATCGCGGCATTGCCGACCTCGCCGTCGAGCGAGCGATGTTCGGCGCGGCTCCACGAGATCTTGTCGAACTGTTCATTGCCGGAAAAGGTCTCGATGTCAATCGCATCCACGCGAGCCCAGTCGGCCGGGCGGGCGATTGCCCATTCGAGCACGCCGCGATAGCTGCGTTCGGCGACCAGAGCGTTCGGTTCGGCATTGCTCGACAGGCGGGCGATGAAGCCCTTCGTGTCGCGCACTTCCCAGCGCACGTCGCAGGCTCCTTGCCAATCGGCGCGGAGCGTTGTCTTGCAAAAGAGCGAATCAGACGTTTCGCGGTAGAAGAGATTACAGAGGTCGGCATCGCCGCGTTGGACTTCGTTGATGTCATCCTTGGCGAGCCAGTGTTCGATCTTCCAGGGCGTATTCCGGTAGTCCTCAGCGGCGTACGCGGCGCCGACGAGGACGAGCAACAGCAGAATCATCTTGCGCATAAACAACCTATCCTTTGACACTTCCCAGCGTGAGGCCGGAGACTAACCATTTGGACAATTTCATAAACAATATAATCACGGGAATGCTGACGACAATGGAGCCGGCGGCATAGAGCCCCCATTCGGTGGTCATGCTCGACTGGAACTGTTTGAGGCCGATGGGCAGGGTGTACATGTCCTCGGTGAGCAGTACCTGTGCCGCGACGACGTATTCGCTCCACGCGGTGAGGAAGCTGAACAGCGCGGTGATCACGAGCGCGGGCGCGGCCAGCGGCAGGATGACCAGATAGAACGTCTTGAAGCGGCTGGCGCCGTCGAGCATGGCGGCTTCTTCGAGTTCGCGCGGGATGGTGTCGTAATAGCCTTTCATCTGCCAGACGGTGAAGGGCAAGGCCGTCGCGGAATAGACGACCATGAGGCCGATGTAGGAATTGATGAGGCCGAGTTTGGCGAGCATCAGGAACAGCGGCAGGAGCAGCATCGTGGCGGGGAACATCTGCGTGATGAGCAGCATGCTCATGCCGATTTTGTAACCCGGGAAACGGAAGCGCGAAAAAGCGTAGCCGGCGGTTGAGGCGAGCGCCGTGGCGAAAATCGTAACGGCGGCAGCGACGATAGTGCTATTCAAGAGCCAGCGGGCGAAGGGGCGCTCGGTGAAGAGCGTCACATAGTTTTGCAAGGTCGCGTCGTCGGGGATGATCTCGAGGGACGTGGACAGGAGCCTGTCAGCGGGGCGCAGCGAGACGGTGACGACGGTCAGCACGGGGTAGAGCGTGAGCGCGGTGACGCAGCAGAGAATGACCAAGAGGATGATCTTGCGCAACATTATTTACGCTGCTTTCTCGCGCATGCGGCGCATGAAGGTCACTGAGAATAGGACGAGCAGCAGGAAGATGATCATTGAACCTGCGGCGGCGTAGCCATAGCGATAGAGATTGAAGGCGGCGCGATAGACGTACGAGACCAGGATGTGGGTCTGATCTGCTGGTTCGCCGCCGTTCGAGACGAGCCAGACGATGTCCACTTTGTTGAAGGTCCAGACGAAGCCGAGAATCACGGCGGGAGTCAAGACCGGCACAAGCATAGGCAACGTGATGGTCTTGAAGCGCTGCCAGGCGGAGGCGCCGTCAATCATGGCGGCTTCGTAGAGTTCTTTGGGGATACTCTGCAAGCCGCCGAGCGCAACGACCATCATAAAGGGGAAGCCGAGCCAGACGTTGGTGATCACGCAGGCTGCGAATGTGCCGATGGGATCGTTGAGCCACTGAATCGGCGTTTGGTTCAAGACTTTGGTGAGGATCAGGTTGACCGCGCCGTATTCGTAATGAAACATTCCGCGCCACGTCAAGGCGGTGACGACGGCGGGGATGGCCCACGGGAGAATGAGCAGGGTGCGGAACATGCGGCGTCCCGGGACATTTTCGTGCAAAATGACCGCGAGTGAGACGCCGATGGTCACATGGAAGAACACATTGAAGATGGTCCACAGGAGGGTCTTGCCGAAGACGGTGTAGAACGTCGTATCGGAGAAGACCTTTTCGTATTGGCGTGGGCCAATGAATTCCCAATCATGAATGTGCAAGAGACTCATGTTGGAGAAGGAGAGAATCACATTGTAGATGAAGGGCCAAACGACGACGAGTCCGACGACCACGGCGGCGGGCAGGACCATCCACATTGCGAAATTGCGTTCGCTATTCATTCATCTCCTGAATCTTCTGTTCGGCATCGCGCTGCATTTTGGCGGCGGCGGCTTCGGGCGTCAGGTAGCCGCCCAAGACGGATTGATAGGATGCGCGCATGGCATCCCAAACGGCGCGCAGTTCGGGAACGGTGGGCATGGCGCGGCCGACTTCAAATTGCGACAGGCTTTCGGCGACGTGCGGCCTCGTGATGAAGCTCGAATCGGCGCGGACGGCAAGGCTTGACGGAATGATCCCGGTGCCGGCGACGAACTCGCGCTGCACAGCGTCGCTAATCAGATAGCGCAGCAGTTCGACCGTCGCGGCGAGCTCTTTGCCATCGCTATGGACGTTGATGGAGTAGCCCAGCGGCGAGACCATCGGCGCGGGCCAGAGGCCGGTCGAAGTGACTTGCGGAATTCGCGCGAGGCCGTAGTCAATTCCGGCGGCGCCATAGCCGCTCCATGACCACGGGCCGTTGATCAACATTGCGGCGCGGCCTTCTTTGAAGAGCGCGTCGGCAGTATTGTAGTCGCAGTCGGGCGGGACCATCTTGTGTTCGTCGCGCAGTGAGCGCACAAAGCGAAAGGCATCCGCGGCAGCTTTCGTGTTCAAGGTGGGGCGCGCTTGATCATCGAGCACCCAGCCGCCAAAGCCCGAGAGCCACGGAATGAAGAAGAACGGCTCGGTGAAATTCCAGACGAGTCCCCATTGGTCGGTCACGCCGTCGCCGTTCAGGTCTTTGGTGGCGGCGCGGCCCATGGTAATCAACTCGTCGGTCGTGCGCGGCGGCTCGGGCATGAGCTTCTTATTATATACGAGGGCGAGGTGATTGCCGATGCGGTCGGCCAGTTGATAAGTCTTGCCCTTGAATTTCACGACGGCGCGTTCGTCGAAGCGATTCCACTCGTCCGCGGCGAAGAGATCATCCAGCGGTCGCACGAACTGCATCGTTGCCATTGGTCCGACTTGATCAGATGGACCGTAGAGAAGGTCGGGACCGAGTCCGGCGAGCGCCGCAGATTGATAGTTTGAGCGCAGCTCTTCGGTTTCTTTATAGATGACTTCGATTTCAACGCTGTCGAGGCGGGCGTCGTAGTCGGCAATCACGCGGGTGAGGACGGCGCGGTCTTCGGGCTGCATTTGGTGCCAGATCTGAATGCGGGTGATGCGGTCATCCCGAGAACAACCGACCAGCAGCAGGAGGGCGCAGAGCAGAGTCGCGGATTTCACGTTAGTCGCGTGCTCCGAAAATGTCGTGGCGCACGATGGTCACGCCGGGATCGCCTGTGACTGTGAACGAGCGATTGGCGTGCGGGAATTCTTCAGAGGGCGTCCAGACTCCTACTTCACCGGAATTAGAAAATTTGTATTGCACTTCGGCGCCGAGCGGCAGTTCCACTTCGAGCGACCAGACGCCGTCGCCGATGGCGGCGTCACCGGCCGCGCCGTCATCACGGAGCCGTTTGACGTTGGGGACCCACTCGCCGAGTTCGGGTTGATTGCCAACGATGAAGATTGCGGTTTGAACCAGTTGGGCGCGGGCATCGCACTCAAAGCGCACGGTGCGTTTTTCGCCGCCGCGCTGCATGACGCCACCGGTCTCCTGCACGGCGATTTTGTCGGCGCTGAGGATGGGTTCGAAGGTAGGCGTTTCAATTTCGACGCCAGCGTCACGCATGTGTTGGTAGACGGCGCGGAGATGCGAGAAGAAGGACTCTTCAAACGGACGGTCACCGGCGGGTGCGCTTTGATCGGCGCCGTACCACCAGAACCAGTCGGAACCTTCGGCGGCATACATGGACTCGTAGGCGCGGTAGATGGCCGCGCCGCGAATGCTCTTTTCCATGGGCGCATGCGGGTCAGGCTGGGGGAGGCGCGATTGGGCAAGTGCTTCACGCGTTCGACGCAGATATTCCCACGCTTTATTCTCCTCGGGCTCGCCGATCCACGTGTCGTAGTTGGCATTGATCCATGACCCGGGCCAGAGTTGGGTGATCTCGGTCAATTGCGCGATCGGGTGCGCGGGCACGTCGCGCTCGGGATTGCCGCGGAAGTACTCGGTTGGATGCACACAGGTCACGGCGCCGCTGGCTCCGAGGGCTGTCAAGCGTGCGTATAGACCATGCAAGAAGCGCTTAGCATCGTGGTCCTGACGATACCACTCCCACGCGTTTTCGCCGTCCAGAATCACCGTCAGCAACCGGTCAGCTTCGTTGTCGCCGGGCTGATACTTGAGAATTTCTTGTGTGAAGTGCTCGACCGCGGAATCGGGATCCATGTTCTGATAGGTAAAGCCGATATGATCGGACAGCACGGTTTCGCGAAAGACGACGGCAATATCACCGGTCTCGGTGCTGACGCGATAGGGCTTGGCGACATCGAGACCTTCAGGCAATGACCGACGCAGGACGTGCATGTCGCCGCAGATCCACCGAACACCGTGGGCGTGAAAGACTTCAGCGGCAGCTTGTGAGATGGATCCTTCGGCGGGCCACATGCCGACTGGTGCGCGGCGGAATAGCCGTTCGTAGAAACCGACGCCTTTGATGACTTGGGCGTGGGCATCCTGCGGATAGGCATAGCGCTGCGGCAGTTCACTTTTGGGCTGGCAGGTCTTAGCGATATCGGAATCAATCAGCAGGGGCAGAATCGGATGGTAGAACGGCGTGGTGATGATTTCAAGATTGCCGCCGGCCAGCAGGCGCTCGTGCACGGGGATAATCTCTTGCATCACGCGCACGGCGTCAGCGACGGCACGATTGGCATCGCGTTCGGAGAAGTGCTCTTTGCCGCGGATGTAGAACGCGCCGTCGCGTTCCTCGATCAGGTCGGATAGGTCCACATCGAGGGCTGAGGTGCCGCGCAGGAAATCGGGATCGAAGTGCGCGACGAAGAACCACGTTTTGAGGTCGCGCAAGTCTTCAAGCGTGAATTGATCGCGGGGTTTGGCGCGGAGGGCGCTGTATTGCGGGAAGCGCTCGATCTGGACATCGGAAATGCCGAAGGCGTTCCACGGGTCGGTCAGCAGTTTGGCGCGATCATCGGCGGTGAGCGATTCAGTGGGTTTGAGTGCGATGTCCACCCACGGGTCGGTCGAAATGCCCGCGGCGAAATAGGCGCCCGCGACAATTTCGCGTTTGCCGTCGAGCGCGGTTTGCATGTGCGGCGCAAGACGGTCTACATAGTAGTTCTGCAACTGCACGAGCAGCGACGACGTGAGGTTGACGGTGGCGTGCACATTAGGGTACTTCTCGTGCAGCGCGGCCATGTCGTAGTAGTCTTTGGTCGCATGCGTGCGCACCCACGGTCCGGACAGCACGTCCGTGACGGGATTGACGTAGAGCGGCTGGTGCTGATGCCAGATGATATTCAGATAGAGATTTCCGGCCCGGGCCATAGTCGCCATCACAAGAAGAAGTAAGAGAATTAGAAAACGCTTCATGGAGCTACGCCTGAGTATGGGTGAGCGCGTTTTCGCTCCGCGCATCGAAATAGTGAACGGCATGCGGGTCGAAGAAGACGGGCAGCCTCGAATCGGGCTTGACTTCGGTGCTTGGATCGCAGCGCACGACCAATTGTTGCTCGCCGATGCGGCCATAGACGAGCAGTTCGTTGCCGATGGGTTCGACGACGTCCACATTCAGATCGAAGCAGACTTTGCGCTCGATGTTGGCGCCGACGCCGATTTGCTCAGGCCGCAGGCCGAGCGTGAGACCGGCGGGGCAATCGGAAATTGCCGGCAGGGTGAAGTTCAAGGCGCCCGCGCTGAACGATCCGCCGTCGCGGTTACCGGGAATAAAGTTCATCGCGGGTGAACCGATGAATCCGGCGACAAATTTATTGGAGGGGCGGCGATAGACATTCAGCGGAGTGTCAATCTGTTGAATGACGCCATCCTTGAGGACGACAATGCGTTCGCCGAGCGTCATGGCTTCAATCTGATCGTGCGTAACATAGACCATGGCGGTCTTGAGGCGTTTGTGCAGGCGCGAGATTTCGGTGCGCGTATGGGCGCGCAATTTCGCGTCGAGATTGGAGAGCGGCTCGTCGAACAGGAAGGCCGACGGGTGGCGCACGACGGCGCGGCCGAGGGCGACTCGCTGGCGCTGTCCACCGGAGAGCTGTTTTGGTTTGCGCTGCAACAGATCGGAGAGTTCGAAGAACTGGGCGGCCTCTTTAACGCGGCGGTCAATCTCTTCGGTTGCGACTTTGCGCATTTTCAAACCGAAGGCCATGTTGTCATAGACGGAGAGATGCGGGTAGAGCGCGTAGCTCTGGAACACCATGGCGATATCGCGGTCGCGCGGATGCACATCGGTGATGTTCCGGCCGCCGATCCATACTTCACCCGCCGAGGGTGTTTCGAGTCCTGCGATGGTGCGCAGGATGGTAGATTTTCCGCAGCCCGAGGGGCCGACGAGGACAACGAATTCGTCTTCGCGGACGGTGAAGCTGATATCGCGCAGCACCACGGTCGTGCCGAAGGACTTTTGAATATTCCGCAGTTCTATGCTTGCCATTTCAGAGGGGGATCCGCGACCTGGGTTTATTGGCCGACAGTAGTCAGGCGGTCGTAAATATTGGTTCTGTTGTACAAATTTCCGCCGCCCGCCCAGCGTTCGACGACGGGTTTGACGGTGCGGAACTCGCCGATACCTGCGCCGCCGTGATCATCCTGCGCGCCGCAGAGGACGGTCCACTGCCAACGATCATCGTTCTTGGGGAAGAGCGATTTGGGCAGGCAGAAGGAGATAGTTGACGAATTCAGGTCGCCGAACGCATCTGCGTTGGAACGCGGTATGAACTCGGCGATGACATGGCCCTGTTCGTTTTCCATGCGCATGCCGCCGCCGACGTAGATGACACGCGAGAACGGCGTCGTTAGCTGTTCATTTGCGTTGGCGCCGACGGTCGTGCGCTGCGCGCCGGTGCTATGCAGGCAGATGGCGGCGAAGGTCAGCTGGAAGCCGTATTCGGGATGCCAGCCGGGTTGATGCAGCGCGGCGGTTTGAAGTTCGAAATAGTAGCTGTCGCTCGTTTCGCGGACTTCAAATTGTTTCAGGTCGAGTATGCCGGGTTTGAAATTCTCATCGGACGGATAGACATAGGCACCGCCGCCGTGGTCGTCGCCGAGGGAATCAGCGGTACGTGACAGCAGCAGCGATGTTTCGATATCGCAGTGGATGTCTTTGCCGGTGAGAATTTCCCATTCCGGGTCTTGCAAGGACGCGAAATCGAGTTTCTTGATGGGCGGCGCAAACTTGAGGTCTTGCGGACCTTTGTCATAGGGCCAGCCGGTGAGTTTGTGCTGCGCCGTCGGTTGTCCGTCGGCGAGCATGTAGCCGTCCTTTTTGCGATAGACGACGCGCAGTAGATCGGTGGTGTTGATCTGGCCGCTGATGCCCCTTGCCACATCAAAGAACTTGACGGGCAGAGGATACTTTGGCGTTGTTTGGGCTTGCAGTTCGATGACCGTGGAGTCGGGGAACTGCTGCATCGTGACATTGATCGGTGTGCCGGAGCAGTTGACGGTCGTCTGCACCTGTCCCCACGATTCGGGGATGCGCGGGGCGAAGAACCAGAAGGGATCCACGCGGCCAAAGAGCACAGGACGAATGCCGAGAAAGTCCTGATAAGTTGCGCGCAAGAACTCAGCGAGGCTCCACGCTTGCGAGGCGGTGCCGGACCAATTGATGTACTCGTTTTCGGGGCGCTTGACGGCGTCGAAGAGTTCGGGCAGCGAGCCGACCATGCCGCGCTCGCGCATGTGCCACGCTTCGTATTCCATCATCTTCAGCGCGAGATCGCCGCGGCCTTGTCGAATCAAGAGTGATTTGGCGGGGCCGCTGTTCCACACCCACACGACGCCCTGATGATAGGCGTTGTCTTTGGGATAGTGCCAGTCCATGTGGAACGGATGAAAGCAGGTGTCCTGCGGACTCAGGCTCAACACACCGTGTTCATAGAACAATTCGCCCGCGATTTTCTTCGTTACTGCGCTCTCCAATTGCGGCGGCAGTAGCTGCGTGTAAGGCACGGTGAACGCGAACATCTGGTTGGGCCGCATGGTGGTGTCGGGGCGACCACTCGGCTCGATCCGGTCGTAAAGATAATCCTGCGTCGGGGCAAGATACGTTCCGAGAAAATTGCGGCGCACTTTGTCGGCAGTTTCGCGCCACTTTGGGTTGGCGTTCTTCGTCATGCGCGTCGCGTTGTCGAGGCTGGCGTAGTGCAGTGCCTGGATTTCGACGGCGCGATTGCCGCGCGGAGTGTGCGCACCTTGCGGCCCGACGGCGTCCATCCATGTATCCGCGTCGCCGTGCGTCAGAAAGCCGAGCGAATCACTTCTTAGCACGGCGGCATCGAGCGCGATGCGCATGGCACCACTATCGGACAGTAATTCATCCCACAGCGAATAGTCGCCGGAATAGACGCCGTATTCATAGACTTCGCGCATCCACCACGGCGTGCCGTCGGCGGTGTTGTAGGCGATATCTTCGCCGGGGCGCACGCGGTTGGGAATGCGGCCGTAGGTCGGGCTGTTCGGATCGCGGTCAATCCAGCCTGCGAAACGCATCAAGAGTTTGCGCGCGACATCGTAGTGTCCGGTGACGAGCAAACCCGGCAGCGAAATAAATGTGTCGCGTCCCCAGCCTTCGTTGAACCACGGGATTCCGGCGTAGAGCAACGAGTCGTTTTCGGCGAGGAGGTTGAGCAGCGCGGATTCTGCACGATTCCGCGACAGCGCAACTTCAATATTCGGGAACCATGTGACCTTTGACAAGTCTATGGCGTCGTTCTGGCCAAAATAGACAATCTTCTGAGGCGCAATCCCCGAACAAGTGTCTGAAATACTCCAGTCAGATGGTCTATACAGGAGCATGTCACTAGCAAGGTCAAAGGTCAAAACAAAGTCCTTCTTATCCGGCCACCGCCACACAACATAACTACGGCCACATTCAACAAAAGCATCGTCTCTCCTTCGCTCAGATCCCTCGTCGTCGAGAATCTTGAACGGCCCAGCAACTCTCTCACGGTTCACCCACAGCCCCATCCAGCCCTCTTCCCAAGTATCGCCTGTTGAGCCGTATAGATACGTTCCGTTTCCATTTGAAATGAGAAACGAACGATTGTCACCAGCCTTGACAGTATCTTTGGCCTGCGCAACTGCCGCAGCAAGCAAGAGCGTTGCGGCAACTGCGCAAAGTAGTCTTGTGCGCACGTTACTTCATCAACACAATTTTACGGGTTTGCGCAATGCCATCGGCTTGAAGGAGGACGAAATAGACGCCGCTGGAGGCGTTGGAGCCGTCCCAGACGAATTGGTGCAGACCGGCATTCATGACGTCATCGGCCAAGCGAACGGTTTCGCGGCCCAGCACATCGAACACGCGCAACGTGACGTGCGAGGACTTGGCCAGTTCGAGCGGGATGCTGACGACGGGGTTAAACGGATTGGGATAGGGAGTCAAGAGTTCGGTCTTGCGCGGCAGCTCGGGACGGTCGTTCGCATCCACGAAAATCGCGGAATCGGAAATCACCCAGACGCGGCCCGAGTAAGCGGACAGACTCGTGAACAGCGTCGCGAGTTCGGAACCGAGACGCGACACGCTTGTCGCAGCGAGCAGATCGCTGACGACGTAAGTAGAATCGGGATGAATGTTCAACAAGTCGGCGTCGAGGTTAACGTTGACCAACTGCGAGACCGAGCTGAAATTGCCGAGGAAGATCACGGGGTCCATGCCTTCGCCGGTGCGGGCAAAGGAGTAGCAGGGTCCGGGTTGATCAGTGGTGAGCAGGTCCCAATCGCCGACGCGCATCGCTGGCAGGAGTTTGCGCGCGTTGAGCAGGCGATAGTAGTGCTGGAACATACCGTTAGGATCGCTGCCCCAGTTGATCAAGCCGCGCTGTGACGATTCGCCGATCTCCTGCCCTGCGTAGATCATCGGCACGCCGGGCATGCTCAGAAGCAATTCGGAGACGAGTTTGGTCTGCGCGGGAGTCTTGATGGAGATGTAACGCGACTCGTCGTGGTTCTCGATGAAGCGGAAGGGGTTCTTGTACTCCGGCCACGGGAAGCCGTAGTTGGTGATCAGGTCGGTAAGGTTGGTGAAATTGGGGATGCCGGGAAACATGTTGGCGAAGCCCGCGCTGCCTTCATGGTGCAAGGCCCAGTCGTAAGACAGGTCAAAGCGTTCGTTGTAGATGTTGAAATCACTCGCGCCGGCTTCACCGAGCAGGAAGACTTCGGGCTTGATTTTTTTCAGTTCACGGCGCCAATCCACCCAGAATTGCGGCGAGCGCTCCATCGGACCCCACGCGACGTCGCAGCGGTAGCCGTCAATGTCAAACTCTTCGACCCAGTACTTGCACATAACAATGTAGTAGCGTGACGCTTCCGGGTTGTCGAGGTTGATATTGGGGAGCGAGGACCAATCGTAGTAGAAGGTGTAGTCGCCGTTGCCGTTGCGGTCGTACCAATCCCAGTAGTGCGAATTGCGGCCGTAGCGCTGCGCGTCCTGCATGAAGGGATGGCCGATACCGGTGTGATTGATGACCATGTCGAGCACGACTTTTAGGCCGTGGGCGTGCGCGGCTTCAACGAGTTCGCGCAGGTCTTCGTTCGTGCCGTAGTCCTGCTCGATGGTGTAGTAGTCGGTGATTTCGTAGCCGTGGTCGGACGGGCCTTCGAAGATAGGCATCATCCAGATTGCTGAGACGCCGAGGTCGGCGATGCGCTGCATATCTGCGGTGACGCCATCAAGATCGCCGCCTGCCGAGTAGGAGCGCACGAAGATTTCGTAGACAACGGCATTGTCCACCCATTCGGCGACTTGATTATTCTGGAAGGCGGATTCGCCGTCGTCGGTGACACGCACGAAGGTGCGGGCGCGGGCAGTATTCTGCTCGTCATCGCTGACGACGAGATCAAAGTAATACTCACCATGCACCGGCGGAATCGTGAAAGTGGCGATGGCATTATGCGGGTCGTTGAGCGTAACGGGCGCGGGGTTGTCGGGGTCCGCGATCCACTCATACGTCAACGGATCGCCCTGCGGATCGGTGGAACTCGTGGCGTTGAGTTGAATGGTGGCATCGCCGATATTAACGACGAGAATCGGATTGGGCGCTTGATCGACGAGTCGCGGGTAGTTCATCTGCGCGGAGCGGCCGGTGTCGCTGTTTACGTCACGCGCGAACAGGGTAAAGAGGTTATCGCCTTCGGTCAACGTGACGGCCAGGGCGAAGCTGTCGCCGGCGAGCGTCACGGGATAGACTGTTTCATTCTGCATGAGCCAGACGCTTGTCAGCGCGGCGGTCGAAGTGACGCGGCCTTTGATGGTGCGGTTGGTGAGGCGCGTTTCGGCACCGCGTGTCAGGATGCGGCAGAGCGGGCCGGGATGTGCAACATCGGGGCCGATATCCTCGGGGGCGATGGCAGCGAGGCCGCGGCCAGGGGCGTCAAAGGTGGCGCGGCGCGTCAAGCCGTAGTTCTTGGCGTTCTTCTTTTGGATATCCCGCGCGGCGAAGAAAAAGGCATCGTAGAAGTCGGGTTCTTCCAGGCCGTCGGTGCCGCCTTCGGCAGCAGAGATTTCGTGCACGTAGCCATCGGCGGACGAAGATGCGACAGCGCTGGCGCAAGAGAACAGCCACTCGGTTTGATAGTTGCCGAGGGCAGCTTCAAGATCGGCGACGGCGACGTAGCACTGAATGTAATGTGAGGACACTTCGAAGTTCGCTGGCACGCTGGGGCCGCCGATGCTGCCATAGTGCAAACGGTTGTGCACGGCGGGATCGTAATTCGGACTGGTGGGCGCGAGCATCGGCAGAATCACACCGCCCGCGGCCAAACCGGGTACTTCGTATTCCGCATCGAGACCTTCGATAGCAGAGTAGCTGCCCGCTTCCGCGGTGATGGTGACGATGGCCATGGTGTTGGCCGTGAGTGCCTGATGAAAGCGCGGGCGGATTTCGAGTGAGTCGCCGTTAGCAAAGGAGTAGATCACGAAATCTTTCAGGTCCACGGATTCAGTCGTCGTGTAGAGCACGTCGTTGCGCACGTCCGGGGCGGCGTACAATACGCTGTTCAGGAAGTAGTACATCAAGTAGCGCGTGGCGCTGCGGCCCGCGCTATCGGTGGCCTGAACCGATACTTCAGCGAAGTTTAGATCGGTCGGCAGAGCGATGGAAAGCTGACCGGTGGCGCCATTCCAATTTGGGGTCGTGATTGCGCCGTTGATGCGTACGACGGGCGTGCCGTTGATGCCCGGTCCGAGATCACCGCCGCGCACCTTGCAGGTAATGGTTTCCGGGTCGCCTAATGTGAAGACTGCGGCTTCGCCGGGCTGTATGTCATAGACTTGCGGGAGTGAATCGGCGGCGACGGTCAACAGCGAGTTATTGAAACCGCCGGGCGCATTGCGCGGGTTGTCGGGATCAATCTGCCAGTTATTGCCGTTGATGACGAACTTGTATTCGTTCTCGCCGACGGGCATTTGCACTTCACCCCAGCGGTTGCCGAAAGCGTCTACGGTGGTCAGCGGGGTAGCGCTGGTGCTCCAGCCGTTGAAGGCGCCGGCGAGATTGAGCGAATTGATCTGGCCAGTGAATTGCGCGAAAGCGCTGCGCGGATCGAAGCGGAAGACCACCCGCGCTAATTGCGCGACCGGTGGCTCTTCCATGAAGATATCCCAATTTTGATTGTTATTATTATCCCAATTTGTTCCGTCGGTGGTGACGTAGTGGACGGAGTTGATCGTATCGAGCGTGGCCATTGTGACACTGAAGAGGCCGTTACCCCGATTGATCAGCGGCGTGCGCGCGGCTTGCCCTTGCGGCACGGTGCCAGCGGGCCACATTGCTTGCGGCGGCAGGCGCCAGTTGCCGTGGCCGGCTTCGTTGACACCCCAATGCAGGATGACATTGGTTGCGCCATTCGGCAAGGTACCGGCGACAGCGTCGTAATAGATTGTAATAGAATCACCGGGTTCGGGATCCGCGGGCGACCACCAAGATACGGTGCCCGCCGCGAGGAACACGAGTTCCCAGTTGTTACCGGCATTATTATCCCAATTGTTGCCGCGATCGGTGAAGACGTAGGCGATAGAAGCGATTTCCGGCGTGAAGTCCACGGTGACAGACCAGACTTGGTTGCCGCCGTTGGTCATCGGGCTTTGCAGCGCGACGTTGTCAGAGTGAAGCTGGGAACCGGCGGGCCAAATTTCTTGCGGCGGGGTGCCCCACGCACCGAGATCGTTGAGGATACCCCAGTGCATCCAGACTTGCGTGCCGTTGTCGGGCAGTGTTCCGGCGAGGGCGTCGTAGAAGAACGTCACGGCGTCACCTTGGCGGGGTGCAGCAGGTTCTGTCCACGTAGTCTGCGCGCGGAGCGAAGTTGCGAGAATCAAGAGTAGAACGGCAACGCGAATCATAGTGAGCCACCTTCTAAGGGCAGGGCGGGGCGCAGACTTGCGGTCTGCGCCCCGTCCAGTGTTAAACTTCAGAGTCTTCTAAGTGTTACCGCGACGAGGACTTGACACGACTGTCGCGGCAGCGCAATCGGTCGGACGACGAGAGTCGTTTACTTCAGGAGCAGCATCTTGCGGGTGGCCGAGACGGCGCCGCTTTCGATCTGGTAGAAGTAGACGCCGCTCGACAGGTTGGCACCGTTGAAGGACATGGTGTGACGGCCAGCATCCATGCGGCCCATGTTCAAGGTGGCGACATTCCGGCCCAGCACATCGAAGACCTTCAGTGCGGTCAAGTCGGCGCGGTTCAGCGTGAAGCTGATGGTCGTCGTCGGATTGAACGGGTTCGGGTAGTTCTGCTCAAGCACGAAGTCACCGATGACGGGAGCACCGTCGTCGACGCCGGAGATGGTGCAAGCCCATTCCTCATAGAGGGTGTCGGGCGAGCCCCAGCAGTCAACGTCCATGCGGAAGGTGGCGTTGGCGTCGTCAATCAAACGCTCGTGGTTGCGGGCGAATCCGGCTTCGACGTCGAGTTGGTTAGCGCCGTACTTGTAGATCAGGTTGCGCGGGCTGCCGGCGGTGAACGGCACGGAGACAGACCAGATGCCGTCGTCGGCGGTCTGATCGCCGCTCGCGCCGTCGTCGTTCAAGTAGTACTGCTGCGGGAAATTGCCCCACGGCCAGTTGTTGAAGAAGCCGGCGGCTTGCAGGTTTTCGATCGTGTAGATGGTGTCGTTGGTCTGCACGTCATAGACGTAGCCTTCGTCGTCAATGCGACCCTGGAGCGGCGCGGCTTCGACCTGGAAGATCACGTTGACATCGTTGGTGATAATGTCGTCAGGCGTGATGTTGGCGAAGAACACGAGTTCGGGCATAATTTCGCCGTACAGGTTGCCGGACGGCGGGGGCAGGTTGTCCGGCTCAGCGCCGGTGGGCGTGAAGCTGCGGTTGGCGCTGGATTCCCAGGACGCCACGTTCGGATCGCCGCCGTCGAGAATGACGAACTTGTATTCGAGTGCGGCGTTCAGGGGCAGATCATCAAAGGTGATCCAAGCAGAGTAGATGCCGGGGTTTCCGGTTTCTTCGATCAATTGCGTAGCGCCGCCCCAGTTGCCGATGTTCGGATGGGCGCCGCGCACGACGATCCAGTCGCTGGCCGGGTCAAAGGTGCCGGACAGGTCTTGGACGGTCATGTTGACGCGGAAGTTGACCTCGACGTCCGCGGAAGCTGACGAGGTGATGTCATTGAAGTAAACGACATCGAGCGTCTGGGTCGTTCCTGCAATGGTTGCGGTCCGGTTATTCACCGATTCCCACACGTCGCCGCCGGGTCGTGCGTTGACGAATTTGTACTCAATGGCGCCTTCGGCGACTTCGAACGTACCGACGTAGATATCGCCGGACAGTTCGAGTTCCTGGGCATTACCGGCCCAGCCGTTAAACGATCCACGAACGAGGACGAGGTCCTCGGCGGGGTTGAAGTTGCCCAGATCCTGCTGTACGGACATATTGATCTGGAAGGTGACTTGCGTGGCCCATGCCTGCGCGACGCAAAACATCAGCGCAAACAAGGCAATTGAAAAATGACGTAGCCTTGACATGATCGGGTCCTCCTTGACCTAACCTATAGTTGAGATGCTAAACTATGTAGAATGTGCGAAGATATCTTAGTACGAGATTCCCAGCGAATATTTGTAGATGGCGTCGAAGCGACCGAAGTCTTCGTAGGCGGCGTCGAGAACGAAGGACGGACCTCCGCGGGTTTTGAGCCGCACGCCGAAACCGGCGGTGATGCCTTCTTCGGAATCTTCCAGGAACAGGGATTTATATCCAGTGCGGAAGAAGAGCTGTTCGCGGAAGGCATATTCAGCGCCGAAGTTGGCTGATTCGTTGTTGTCGTTGGGATGCAGTGCGTCGAGCGCAACGGAGAAGCGGTGCTTCTCGTTTTCAAAGACCTCCATGGCCAGTCCGAAGCGCATGGTCAGCGGGAGTGGCCACTTGTCAGTGCCGAGATTGGAGATGATGCGGTTGTTGTTGCCTTCGCGGGTTTCGTCCACGTCGTAGAGGCGCACGAGATCGCGTCCGTTCATCTGCATCTTGCCGCCGAAGTTGGTGATGGCGAGGCCGATGCGCATGCCGTTCAAGTCGGTGCGATAGACGCTGCCGAGATCAATGGCGGAGGTTGCGGCGGCTTCGTGCCAGATCCACTCGCGGATGTATTTTCCGGTGATGCCGAGTTTGAAGCGGTCGGTGAACTGGCGGCCATAAGTCAACTGCATGGCCATGCTGCCGGCGCTGAAGAAATATCCGGTTCCGTCTTGTTCGTCCTGCTGGGTCGTGGTGACTTCCTGATCGGGCATGGTCAGGAGCTGGATCTGCGCGCCGAGGGCGTCGCTGTTTTGCAGCGGCAGGACAGCGCCGATGACGTCATAGCGCAGGTCGGTGAGCCAGTCGGTGTGAATCAGCGAGACTTCAAACTTTTCAATGCTGGCGATGCCAGCGGGGTTCCAGTAGAGTGCGGTGGCATCGTCGGCCATGGCGGTGAATGCGCCGCCCATGCCGACGGCGCGGGCGCCGACGGCGATATTCAGAAAGGGCGCGGCAGTGGTGCCGACTTTGCTGAGCGCGAGGGTTTGCGCGGTCACGCCGAAGACGGCGCAGAGGAGAAGCAGTGTGATGGACTTTCTCACTTGATCACCGCGAACCTTCCCGTCTTTTCACCGTAAGGTGAATCAACATGAAACAGATAGACGCCATAGGCTACATTGAGTCCGTCAAAATTGCGCATATCCCAGTTGGCGGTGCCGTCGTCAATGCCCGCGTCATGTTCAATGGTGTCTACCAGGTCGCCGCGCGCGGTGTAGATGCGAATAGTGCAGCGGTCGGGCAGATGGTTAAAGGTCAGTCGTCGTTCACCGCGGCCCTCGTTGAACTGATTGGCCGGCTCCTGAGGCGAAGCCGCGACGTAGGGGTTGGGATAGACGTTGATGCGATCGAGGTTCACGTTGCCAGCGTCAATGCGTGCCGGAGCGACCGTATAGGCAAAGGTATCGGCGACGGTGAACGGCTGATAGGTTTCGAGGTGAAGAACATCGCCGGGCTGGGGCAGAACGGTGTCGCCCGTGGCGGCGCGCGCAAAGAACTCGACGGTCCACGTCAGATCGAGTACGTTGTTGATGCGTTCGCGGAAGTAGACGACATCTTTATCGTCCACGAGCCCGTTGAAGCCTGTGGAATCTTCAAATGCGAACTTGATATACTGATCAGAGCTCAAGTTCTTAACGCGGAAGTTGACGGGCACGGCGGGCAGGTTGAACGGCGGATTAATCGGGTAGACCATCGCCAGCGATGTGTCCACGATGTGATCGAAGAACTCGATTTCGTAGGTCGCCGGTTGTTTCTTGCCGCGCCAGTTGAGCTGGTTGATATTGCCCAACTCGAACTCAAAGTTCAGGAGACCGTCCGCGTTTTCGGATTGCCAGCCGCTGCGTTCGAGGATGGCGACCGTGTCACGCGGGAACAACAGGTAACCTTGCTGTCCGTCGTATAGGCGTGTCCCGGCGACGCGGAAGAACTGCCGCGCGTCGAAGGTGCCGGGTTCGAGGTTGAAGAGCGAATCGTAATATGCGGAGAACAGCGAGGCGCGTTCAATCAGATTGTCTTGCGGCGTGAGCGAGACACCGGTGACCACGACCGACTCGCCGTCCAGATTGCTGCGTGTGATGGTGTAGGTCAGCGGAAGCGTATCGGCTTCCTGCGAGAAGTTTATGCGGTAATTTGTCGTGGAGGTTACGCCCGCTGGATCGAGCACGAACGTGCCCATCGTGCCGGTGGAGAAGCCGGCGACGTGCGTCACGGTGGAGACTTCCGGTTCGACATAGCCCAGCGCGGGGGCGCGCGGCGTGACCGTAACGGTGTTGATATCGAGCGTCACGTTACCGCTGACGTCAAGGACGATGGTTTTGCTGTTTTCGGCGGGCAGAATTTCCTTCGCGACATCGCCGCGATCGTAGGCGACGACGGCGTAGTAGTAGGTCTGGCCGTTTTCAACGGTGGTGTCGGTCCACGTATGTTCGAGGCCGGTGTCGTTGCCGAGGAAGTAGATGACCGAGTTGCGAATGACCGGGAAAAAGCCGGCGTTGCCGTTGTCAAGGTCAAACTGCGCGATGGGCTGATGGAAGACCTTGCGGCCCAGACCGTCAGTGACCGTGAAGACTTCGTTGAAGCCAGGGTCGGTCGCACGATAGATTTTGTAGCCTTCAAAGTCGAAGCCGGTCACCGGATCGAACGACGCTTCGGCGATGTCATCCCAGTAGAGTGTCACTTTGCCGTCACCGGGGACGGACCATGCCGTGGGCTTGTCCGGCGGGCGGGCGAAGTTGTAATTCTCGTTGTAGATCTGCTGGACGGTGATCTTATTGTCCGTGATGTCGAGCAAGTCTTGCCCGTAAGCCAGCGCCATGGAGAAGCGCTCGGTTTGTCCGGGCCGGAGCGGGAAGAAGCCCGAGCCATAGACGAAGTCACCGTCTTGAGGTTCGGTCGAGACGACGTCGAAGCGGCCCGGGTTCATGCGATCCCAGAGCGCCTGATCGTCACGCATGCGAATGGAACCGGGGGGCGAGAAGTAGTCAAACGATGTCAAGCCGATCTGGTCGGACTCGTCCACGTCAGTCCTGTCGAAGCGCGGTTCTCCGTTGGTCGGGCGGCCGTCACCTTCGCCGGCATCGCCGGTCAGGGCAACGCCGTCGCCGCCAACGTCGTCGGTCAAGGCATCCCAGTCGCCGTCGTTGTCCACGCCGTCATCGCGCGCCTCATCCAGCAGCAGGTCCGTCGCACCACGGCCGGTGGTGTAGTCCACGTAAGCCAGGTCCTGATGGTCAATGCGTTCGTCAATCAAGCCGTTCAGGTTGTCGTCAATACCGTTGCCGCCGTCTTCGATGAGCTGCTGGCCGGGGTTGATGAGGATTTCGCGGTCACGAATCTGGTAGCGGAGCGGACCGGACTGCGGGAAGCTGGAGAGCGTGCGCTCGTAGGTCACATAGTCAATGAGGACAACAGTCTGTCCGGGACCAAAGGCGCGGGGCTGTAAGAAGAGGTTCAGGATATCGCCGGTCAGGTGCGGGCTGGCCGGGTCTTGGGAATCGCCGTCGTTGTCAATGCCGTCCACGGGATTGCCTGGAGATTCCAAGAAGGCGTAGCCGACGTAGCCGACGTTGTTGGTTTCGGAGACGGGAACCCAGCCGGGCGAGCCTTGGTCGTCGCTGTCGAAGCTGTAGGTGATGTCGTTTTCGAGATCGAAGTAGGCCAAGTCGTCTTCGGAGTCTTGTCGGCCGCCTGAGAGCGTGCCGACGACCATACCGAAGGCGACCTTGTCATAGACGTAGGAGCTGACGTTGGTAATTTCGTAGAGCCAGAAAATGACATCCTGCGCGAGGAAGTGCGCCCATTGCAGGCCGCGCACAGAGACGCGCAAGCCCAAACCACGGCGCGTGGTGTCCGTCAGATTCGGATAGTAGTGATAAGTGTTGCCGAGGCTGTCCGTGCGCTCGAACCATTCGAGGTCGCGGTGGTCGTCCATCAAGTAGTAGCTTTCGAGATCGGCGTTCGTCACGTTCTTGCCGAAATAGCCGTTCCACGCACCACGCCAGCCGGGGTCAGTCTCGTCACGTACCCACGCGCGGTCGTTCGACAGGGAGTCGGTGACATTCTTGTCGGGCCACGTGCGCGGCCAGGTGCGGGGTTGGTTCGAGAGCGCGACGAGCGGATCTTCCCCGACGGCCGGAGGAGATGCGAAACCTTGCAGCGGTTCAAATCCCCAGAAAGCGCCACCGCCGGGAGGTCCGTCGGGATTCCCGCGTGGGCCATCGGAGGTACAGACAGCGCGGAGGGTATCACCGGAGGGATGAATAAACTCGACGCCGACGAGCGGCGAGACGTCGCCGACATACTCATTATTGGTGCCGGCGGGCCATTCGCCGGAGCGTTCGCCAAGATTGCCGACAAGACCGTAGTTATAGAATACGGTGTAGACGAGATTGCCGCTCATGAAGTTTTTGGCACGATAGAGCGGGTTGCCCTTGTATGTCAGCATCGAGTCCACTTGGGCCTGCGCAGCGCCCGCCAAGAGGAGGGCTGCGCATGCGGCGAGTCGGACGATGCGGAGCGAAGTGCCCGCAAGGGACGGGCGGGAATTAGTCACAGGAGTTCTCAAAATTCGTAGGTCACACCCAGTTTAACCAGCCGGGGACGGGAATACTGCGACGGGTCAGGGTAGACTTCATCGAGGGTATTTATGTCCGGCACTTCGACGGCGCCATTCTGGACGATGGTGTATCCGGCACGGCCGGTATCGTTGTAGACGCGGTCTTCATTCTTGATATCAAAGACATTCTGAATTGTGGCGGTCAGAATGATTTTGCGTTTGCCGAGCTTGAAAGACTTGAAGCCGTTCATGTCCACGTTGTAGTAGTCGGGTCGGCGGCCATCATTCTCAAAGCCGGTGCGGATGCCGTCGTCGGTGGGCGAGTAGGGCAGTCCTGAGCCGTACTTACCTAACAAGGTGGCACCATAGCCGGAGAGACCGGGTTTGGCATAGGTCAGGCTGACGTTCAGCGTGTGACGGCGGTCCCAATCGAGCGGCACGAGCTGCTGTTCGGGTTCGCGGGGGTTGTTGCCCTTGAGGTCGTTGAAGGCCGACTGCGGGTCGCTGGCGTTGCCTTCTGCGATCTGGTAGGTATAGTCCACAAACGCGCTGAAGTTATTGGCCATCCGTTTGTCGAGGGACAGCGTTATGCCTTTGACTTCGCCGAAGCTGCGGTTAATGTACTGCGAGTATTTCGTGCCGGACGAGTAGGTCTCGACAATGCGGTCGGTCGCGACGAGGCTGCGGATGTCGCGGAAGAACAGCGAGGTCGAGAGCGACACGTCTTCGTGAATCTGCTGTTGGAAGCCGAACTCGTAGGTGACGGTTTCTTCGACATCGAGATCGGGGTTGCCCATAACGGTATTCAGACCGACGCCGGATTCGAGTTCGTACTCGGGATTGGCGTACATGCGCTCGAAGGTCGGGCGCTGGACGAAGTGACCGTATGCGAAGTGGAAGACGCCTTCATCGGACATGGGGTAGGCGATGCCGAGGCGCGGGGAGATGCGCGATTTGGGCGTAGCGTCCTTATACCAATAGGCAAGGCGCTGTTCAAGGGTCTGAGCTTCGCGTTCCGGCAGCAGGGGATTATAGACGTTGGGGTCCTTCGGGTCCGACAGCACGCGGCCATCGGGCTCGAAGTAGTCGAAACGCACGCCGAAGTTGACAATCAGCGAGGGCAGTTCAAACTTGTCTTGCGCGTAGATCGCCAGTTCGTAGGGGTTATTCCTATAGAGGTCGTGCGAGGGGAAGGACGTTGGTTCAATCGAGAAGACGAAATCGTTGGGACCGGATTCGACCGGCACCAAATTAATATCTTCATAGAACAGCTCGTGGGCTTTAACATCCAGGCCGAACTTAAGGAGGTGCAGCTTGCTGGCCTGATAGGACAGGTTGCCGGAGGCCTGCGTCGTGTTGGTCCAGCGGCGGAAGCGAGCGAGGTCCGTGCCTGCCAGATTCAGAGTATAGGGCGGGTTGATGTCCTGATACTCGGGATGCAGGTAGCGGGAGTCCGCGGGATCTTCAAAGAGGTAGTGCTGATACTCGCTCCACGTATTGGTCAGGGCCGCTTCATAGAACATGGCCTGACTGAGGGCGTGATTCAGCTTCAGGACGTTGGTGCGGCCATCGCGATAGCGGCGCAGCGTGCCGTCGGGGATGTACTTCCAGTCATGGGAGTAGTCGCGGTAGGTGCGGGCGCTGTAAAAGGTCGAGTAGTTGAGCTTCATCCGCGACGTGAGCGGATAGGTCAATTTCAGGTTGGCCCAGCGCTCGAGGTTGTAGTTCATCGCGGCGTAGGAGTCGTCCTGGTTGCGCGAGACAAACGTGGAGTCGGGATCGTTGGGAAAGAAGACATCCCAACGGCGCTCGCCATAGAGCCAGCCGTCGTCATCTAAATAGCGCAAGCTCCCGTAAAACGAGAGCTTGTCAATGAAGGGCACGGGCCCATAGAGCGTGGCGTTGTAATCCTGAATATCCAGCGGCGAGACGCTGCCGATATTCATCCACGTATTTGTGTGGTCAGAAACGTAGTCACCGAACTCGGAGGAGACGGTTCCGTGATAGTCCTGCGCACCTTCCTTGGTAACGATATTAACGATGCCGGACATCGCCTGACCGTACTCGGCGTTGAAGGTACCGCTAATGACTTGGAGCTCTTGAACGGAGTTATCGTCTACCTGGGTGCCCTGACTATTGTCATAGGCATCGGTGACGGAGATACCGTCCACGAGGTACATGACCTCGCTGGAGCGTCCACCGCGGAAGTGACCGTCCACCACGCCGGCCTGAATTTCGATGACTTGGCCGAGATTCGTAACGGGGAGCGCCTGAATGTCCGAGCTGCCGACCGTCGAGGTGGCAAACGTGCGGTCATTCTCGATCAGTTTACGCTCGGCGGTGATCACAACCTCTCCGGTGGTGATCGCCTCGATGCCCAGGACGAAGTTGGCCGTGGTCGTCTGGTCGGTGATGACGCGCAGTCCTTGAATGGTCTTGGGCGAGTAGCCGATCGCGGTCACCCGCAGGCTGATTTCGCCAGGCGTTACATTCAGGATAAAGAAATCGCCGTTGATATCGGCAGCAGCTCCGAGGCTTGTCCCCTCGATCATTACTGCTGCGCCGATGACGGGATCACCGGTTTCGCCGTCGGTCACGCGCCCTGCGATCTTGCCGGTCGTGCCAGCAAAAACAGCCGAGCACATGGCAATGAGTAGCCACAGCCCGGCCGTTCCACCTCGGAAACTCCGAATTCCCAACCACATATGAGTGCCTCTACGCTATCCTAATGCTGACCAGGTCATGGCAGCTAATCCTTCGTTTAAGTTATTCGTGACAGTAAGTTAAGGTACCTCGTACTGTTTGTCAAGTGTTGGTGTCACAAAACTGCAATTTCACTACAATCAATTCTACGCTTTACGGTTGAATTGTCGGTATTTATGCGGCTTTAGGGCCCTTTTTGTTGGGGAGAAAAGGGGCGTGCAAGTTTGCCGTAACAGCTATATATTGAAGGAAATCGCAGTATAACCGGGTGGTCGTCATGAACAGCTATAGCATGCTATGCCTCTCCGTTTTGGCTTATGCCTCTCTATGTTGGGGCCAGACCTTCAGCGCGTTCCTGTCGCGGGTGAATTCCGCCCCGATGGACCAGCGCGGCGCCATTGTTGACAGCTTCATGCAAGCGGTTCCGGGTTTCCCCTATATAGAGGAGACAAACCAGGCCCATTTTCTTTATCGAGGTGCGGCCACGTCTGTTAGTGTGCCGGGGGACATGAACGGTTGGACGCCCGGAGTGAACAGCATGACGCTGGTGAACGGGACGGAC
The DNA here is from genome assembly GCA_016702305.1 of bacterium. Taxonomy (NCBI): domain Bacteria; species bacterium. Next base: position 81,783 of record JADJEH010000017.1, on the reverse strand, counting down.
CTTTGGTACTTCAGCCGTGTCTTTGAGGCGGATGCGCGGCTGGACTACAAGTTCGTCCTCAATAACTCGAATTGGATATTGGATCCTCGGAATCCGTATCAGGTTCAGGGCGGGTTCGGGCCGAATTCGGAGTTGCGGATGCCGGAGTTTGTGCCGCCGCCGGCGATTGAGTTCTACCCGGACATTCCCCATGGCGCTTTGCGGGACACGATGTTCGCCAGCTCTGAGTTAGGGAATACGCGGCGGGTGCGCATTTACACGCCGCCGAACTACGATCCGAACGGGGAATGCTATGCGCTGCTGGTGGTCCATGACGGGTTGGATTATCTCACTTTGGGCCGGACCGATCGGATCTTAGACTACCTGATTCACGAGAACGCGATCCAGCCGGTGATCGCTGTGTTTGTGCCGGCCGTGAACCGGGAGCCGGAATATGCTGGCAATCAGCAGGCGGCCTTCGGCCGATTCATCACGCAGGAGTTGCTGCCGTTTGTGGATGCGGCCTACAATACGTGTGACGATCCGCAGCGGCGGGCGACGGCGGGGGCCTCGAACGGAGGGAATATCTCGCTCTGGCTGGCCGTGACCTACCCGGAAGTTTTTGGACTGGTATGCGCGCAGTCGCCGAACGTGCAGAGTTCAATCTCCGATGGGTTGGAAGCGAACGCCAACTTGGGCCTGCGGTTCTACGTGGACATTGGGACCTATGACATTCTGGTGTTGATTCCGCTCGCGCAGAATCTTGTGCAAATATTGGAAGAACAGGACTATCCGTACTATTTCCAGACGCATCATGATGGGCATAGCTGGGGCAACTGGCGAGCGCATCTGGATGAAGGCCTGACGTATTTGCTTCCGGCGGCGATACCGGTCGTTCCTGCCGGCCCGCCCTCTATTAATACGTTTGAACTCGCGCAGAATTATCCAAATCCATTTAATCCAACTACTAACATATCGTTCACGCTGCTGCATGAGAGCCTCGTGGATTTGCAGGTTTACGATACGACTGGGCGGGTCGTGGCCAGCCTGGTGAACAGTACTTTATCTGTTGGAAAACATGAGTTTGAGTTTGACGGGACGGGTTTCGCATCAGGTATCTACTTTGCGCGTGTGGTGGCCGCATCGCAGGTTGGCGTGGTGAAAATGGTGTTGCTGAAATAACGCCCAAGGAGACAAGGATGCGTTTGATTTTGTTGATTTTGGTAGCAGTGTCGCGACTTTCGGCGGGCGAGGACACGGGCGCTGCGGGAAGCGTGCCTGACTATCCGTATCCGTTAACAACATGTCTTTCGTGTGGTGACGCTCTGGGGGCGGCCAGTGTGTCCCTGCAGCATGCGGGTCGGGATCTGAAATTTTGTTGTATTGAGTGTGTTGCTCCGTACACAAAATCTCCAGAAACATATATTTCGAGCCTAGAAGAGCAGATCAGGATGGAGCAGCGGGACAGCTATCCCCTGAAAACCTGCGTGGTATCGGGACATGACTTGGGTTCGATGGGTGAACCGGTAGAATACGTTTCGGGGAATACGCTGGTGAAATTCTGCTGCGGTGCGTGTATAGAGAAATTTGCGAGCGATAGAGAGCAAATGTTGAAAAAACTTAGCGATGCGCGGGCAGGTGTGATTCATGAGACTGAGCCGAAGCCGCATTAGAGGCGTCAGGTGGTGAGGTCGCGGAATTTCGATTTTCCGATTTTACGAATTTCGGATTATCGGGGACGTGACCTGTTGGACTTGCGCTCACACGGTTCTTACACTATTCTCGTATTCTTCGGGCGACCCTAAACAACTTGGCAACAGCCGTGAACACGAAGACGAAGAACTCCGTTTTGGTCGTTGAGGACGAACATGATATCCGCGAGTTGCTCGAATACAACTTGGCGCGGGACGGTTTCAATGTACGGGCTGTCGAATCAGGTGAGCAGGCGCTGGCCGCGGTGGGCGTGCTGCCGCCGGACCTGATCCTGCTGGATTTGATGCTGCCGGGGATGGATGGCTTGCAGGTATGCCGCCGACTGAAGTCGGACGGTTCCACGGCGAACATCCCGATCTTGATGCTGACCGCGAAGGCCGAGGAGGCGGATATTGTGACGGGATTGGAGCTTGGCGCCGATGACTATGTCACGAAACCGTTCAGCCCGAAAGTCATCATCGCGAGGGCCAAGGCCGTGTTGCGGCGGCGGGCCGAGGCCGTGCACAGCGAGGACGAAGTCCTGTCGTTCGACCAATTGACGATTCACCCGGGGCGGCACGAGGCCGTTGTGGGCGATCAAAAGTGGACCTGACCAGCTCGGAGTTCCGGGTGTTGCACCACATGGCGCGGCGACCGGGTTGGGTGTTCACGCGGTATCAGCTTGTGGATGCAGTCCATGGGGAGAAGCACGCGGTGTCCGACCGTTCGGTTGATGTGATGATCGTCGGTCTGCGGAGGAAGCTGGGGGACTGCGGTCATTACATTGAGACGGTGCGGGGAGTCGGCTACCGTTTTCGGGTCTAAGAGTCCATTCCGAGCCAGACCAGTCGGCGATCTTGGCGGACCGGCGGTAACCGTTTGCCACCGGGAGGTCTGACGTCACAGAAGGCGGGGAGGGTGTAACCACCACCTGCCATCGCGGATAAAAGGCGTGTCCAGCACTTTCACGATAAGCCCAAAAAGTTGACAAGGCGGAATGGGCTCCGTACCTTCTGCCATGTCGCACCAACGGCCGCTATTTCGTCGTCTGTTTATGCCGTATGTGGCCATCGCGCTGGCCACCGTGCTGCTCTTGCTGTATTTCATCGGGGCGGCGTTTCGGCGGGCCGAGCTTGGGCACGTTGAGCACAGCCTCGACCTTCGGCTCCAGTTAGTCGGGCGTCAGTTGACGGAATACGTGCTGGAACAAGACACTTTTGCTTGCCGGAGCCTGCTTCGCGAATATGCGGAAGTGGGCTCTTTTCGTTTGACACTGATTGGTCCGGACGGCCGGCCCATAGGGGACAGCGACACATCGGCGCACGCATTGCCGAACTTCGCGAACCGGATCGAGGTGCGGGAGGCGCTGGTCGGCCGCGTGGGATATAGTATTCAATTTGAGGGGGGACTGAACCGCACGGAATTCGCGTTGGCGAGGCCCCTGCGGGCAGGAGACCAGATCGTGGCGGTGCTACGCGGGAGCGAGCCGGTGGCGGCATCGCGGTGGGAGGTTTTGCGGCGCACATCCGGGCTGGTTTCCATTTCACTCCTGATGATCGGGGTCGGCGTGCTGCTCGTGTTCTATGTCGTGCGGCGCGTCACGGTCCCGATCGAGACGTTGCGGCAAGGGGCGACGCGCTTCGCGGAGGGGCACTTGGATGCCCGTCTTGAGGAGCCCGAGACCACAGAATTGGCGTCTCTCAGTCGGGCGCTGAACCACATGGCCGGTCAGTTAGACGACCGAATCCGAGCTGTGGAGCGGCAGCGCGAGGAGCGTGAAGCGGTATTGGCGGCGATGTTGGAAGGGGTCTTGGCCGTGGACAGTGAGGGCCAAGTGATCATGATGAACACTGCGGCGGCGCGGCTGTTCAATGTGGATCGCACGCGGTCGCAGGGGCGGACGATTGAGGAGGCGGTGCGGAACACGGATGTTCAGCAGTTCGTCCACTTCACGCTGGCCGCCGGGCAGACTGTTGAGCGCGAGATTGTGCGCTACGAGAACCAGGAGCGGATTCTGCAACTGCGCGGAACGCCGATCCTGGAAGAGGGGCGGGTAGCGGGTGTGGTCGTGGTAATCAACGATATCACGCAGATGCGACGGATGGAAACGACGCGGCGGGAGTTCGTGGCGAATGCCAGTCATGAATTGAGAACGCCGGTAACGGCGATCAAGGGTTCGATCGAGACGTTGCGGGACGGTGCGTTGAGCAATCCAGCGGATGCGGAACGGTTTTTGGAGATGATGTCGCGTCAGGCCGACTACCTGCAGGCGATCATCGAAGACCTGCTGAGTTTGGCGCGAATCGAGCAGGCGAGCGAGTCGGCGAAGCTGGCGGTGGAAGATCTGACGATTTTGCCGATCTTATATGAAGCGTTGGAAGCAACGCAGGCGACGCGGGAAGCTCGCCGACAGCGGGTGAATATCCGGTGCGCGGAGGAGTTGCGCGCGCCGATCAATGGTTTTCTCGTGCGGCAGGCAATCGTGAACTTGCTCGACAACGCCTGCAAGTATAGTCCGGAGCAGACGGAAATCGAGGTGCGTGCGGTTGCCGATCGGGGAACGCTGGTCATTTCGGTGGAAGATCACGGACCGGGTATCGCGGAGAAGCACTTGCCGCGCATCTTTGAGCGGTTCTATCGCGTGGACGCATCGCGCAACCGCAAGTACGGTGGCACGGGATTGGGGTTGGCGATTGTGAAGCATGCGGCGCTGGCGCATGGCGGCACTGCGGACGTTGACACGCAGTTGGGGCGCGGCAGCACGTTCTCGATTCGTTTACCGCTGACGAGATGAGATAATGTAAGCGGAGCGGAACGCCGCACAGCGTGATCTACTGGCTCTGCACAGTAGGTTTCAGCCTAGGACGCGAAGCATCAATAAATGTAAGCCCCCGCGAGTGAATCTCGCGGGGGCTATTTTATTTGCCGTACCTACTGGCGGTTAATGTGATTTGACCTGTAAGGGCAGTTCGGCTGCACCGAGTAGCGCTCCGCCGTTGGCGGTCACGATGTAATAGGCCGTTGCGCTGCCATCATAGGGGATGTTCAGCGAAGTCGCCGATGTTGAGCCGACCAGCGTGGCGTACGGGCCATCAGAGCTTGCGGCGGACCAGAGCTGGTAGAGCGGCGCGCCGACACTTTGCCACTCGAAGCGCAGTTGATTCGGTCCGGGCAGGAAGGTAATGGTCAGTCCCTGGGGTGCGGGGTAGGTGCCGACGGTGAACGTCACGGGAATATCCAAAGTCGTGTTGGCGGGGTCGTTTGAGGCCAGCGTAACATTCCCGGTATAGACACCGGCGGGAAGTCCACCGGCTTCATAGGTGAAATCAATGGTCGTGCAATCGCCCGGTTCAAGGAGTCCTTCCGCGGGCGGTGCGATCAGCAGCCAGTCCGCGGTTGCAGTGAACTCGATTGCCATATCACTATGCAGGTAGGGGGCATTGTGTACGACGTTCAGACCAACGCTTCCGGTTTCATCCTGAATGCCGACAGTAGCGATTTCGAGTCCGCTGCCGCCGAGGTCGAGTTCATCGTATTGGAATACGATGCGGCCCGACTGATAGATCACGATTTGGAAGTTGTAGCGGTCGCCGGTGCCGGGGTAGTGGTCAATGTCGTCCCATTCAATGATGAATCGCGCGTTGTCTGTGTCGTCATAGTAGAAGATCTGGCCTGACGCGGGGAGATAGAGGTCAGCCCAGAACGGCGCGAGCATAGCCAATGGTCCAAACGGATCCGGGAGGGGCTGGTTTTCGTAGCCGAAGTTCTCGGGTCCGAAGTGCGCGTTGCCCTTGGTTGAGACGTTGATGGAGGTGTAGGTGACGCCGTAGAAAGTGATCGGCCAGGGGAGCGGCAAATTGACAATTTGAAAGTCATCGGTCATGCCGGTATTGGTCCCGATTGAGTTCAAATCCGTCCAGTCGAATTCTGGGCCGCCCGGTTCGTCAGAGTCAATCCAGTGGTAGCCGAAGGCATCGGGTCCACCTTGGGCATCGAGCGGAGAGCGACCGCGTTGGCTGGGCGGTGCGTAGGCGGTGCGCAGCCCGCGCCGCATGGCCATCAGATAGTCTGTCTGTTCGCGAGTTGCAGATATGACACGCGGTTCATGGTGGGTTGCCGTGGCGAGCGCGGGTGAAATCTGGTTCCATGATACCGACCAGAAGAGCGGGCACGGTCCGGTATTGCACAGCAGTACGGCATCGCTGTCCGTTCCGCCGAGCGGTGCATTGCCCTCAAGCTCGGCTGGAGTGACGGAGGCGACGGGGTCACCGAGGGTGCATCCGAGTCCGGTCGAGATTAGGACGGTGCGTCCATTCTCGACTCCGAAGGCTGCAGGGTCCAAGGCCGTGTCGCAGACGTACATTGATGCGTTGATCCCGGAGCGTTCTTTGATGCCGACCGTGATACTCGATCCGTCGTTGACCGTGAGATACTGGAAGAGGACACTGTTGTCGCCTGTCAGAGTCGGATAGAAGACCTGATCGTAGACGATAATCTGGAAGGATTCGAGCGTTGTCCACTCGCCGTAATGGCCGACATCGTGCCACGAGATGACAAACCAGTGGTTGGCGGCATCGTAATAGGTGGCGATATCGGCTTCGGGGTTTTCGCCCGTGAGATCATCCCAGAAACAGTAAATGCCGGCGGGCATCAAATCATCCGGGAAGCAGGTATTGCTGTAATCAAACCGCTGCTCGCCAAAGGTGATATACCCTTTGGTTGTGACGTGGAAGTCCTCGTACGTGTGTCCGTAGAGGCGCACCGGGAAGGGCAGGGTAAACGGTCCGGCGGCACAATCGCCGCATAGGAGGCCGACAGAAATTCCGGGGCCGCCTTCTGTCGGAGTAATGGCCTGCCAGTCAAAAGGCACGCCACCATCATCCACATTTTCGCACTGCGTGTAGCCCCAGGCATCCGGGCCGCTGCATGCGAATCGGGGGTCGGAGACCAGCGTGAAATCTTGCGTGGTGGCCGCGGCGACGACGACTCCATTGAGGGTCTGGGGCAGGCAACCGGTGCCGGAAGCGCTCATGTCATAGGTGCCTTGCGGCAGCAATAGCGAGTAGAAGCCCGCGGCATCGGTGGTGACCGGGGCAACCGGAGTGTTCAATGCGGTCACGGTGGCACCGACGGACGGGCCGCCATTGCAACTGAAGACGGTGCCGGATACGACACCAGACGGAGCGGGCGACAGGACGACATGTAGTGGAGTAGTGACGCCATCGGAGACGATGACGTCAGTGAACGTCTGCGAGATGTAGCCGAAGGCGGAGACGATGACGGTATAGGCACCGGCATTGAGCGGTAGACAATAGTTGCCCGTTGCGTCCGTTGCCGTGTGATTCGGTCCAGTTGTGATGCTGATGTTGGCACCGGCGACGGGCAGCGCAGAGGTATTGGTCACGATGCCGCAGATGTCGCCGAGGTTGCTGACGGCCAGCACAGCCTCGTAGGCGTCAATGAAGCCGTGGCCAAATTGATTGTCTTGTCCGGGTGTGCCCAAATCAATGGCGGTGTTCATGAGCGCATCTTTGATGGTCATGTGGTCGCAATCCGGACAGGCTTGACGCATCAAGGCGACGGCGCCAGCGACGTGCGGTCCGGCCATAGAGGTACCGCTGTAAGAACCGTCGTACCCGCCGCCCGGCACGGAGGAATAGACACTCACACCCGGCGCGCTGACTTCGGGCTTAACATCGTCGGGCAGCGAGGGGGCACATGGCGTGGGACCTTGACTTGAGAACCACGCGAGTGGATAGGGCCAGGAGAAGTTCGTGGCATCCACCGCGCCGACAGAAAAGATCTGGTAGGCGTTCAGTGAATAGATCGCCGGACTACGGAGGCCGCTGACATCTTCGTTGCCGGCCGACCACGTCACAACGGGACCAGCGGCTTCGCAGTTGGTGATCACTGTGTTCCAAAGATCAAAGCACTGGTCGTAGCCCAAGAAAGTGGCGACGCCCCAACTGTTTTGGATCACATCGGGAACGTCGTCGAGCGTGGCTGCGTTACCGTCGGGGTCTGCAAACCACTGATAGTCGGCAATGATATCGTTATCGAAATCGAGTCCGACGCCCTGATTGATGGAGTTGGACGCGATCCAGAGGGCGTCGGGGGCGCTGCCGACCGTATTAGTATCGCCGTCAGCTTCAAACTCGCGGCCGCAGATGGTGCCCATAACATGCGTACCGTGGCCGTAATAGTCTTGCGGAGTGGCATCTCCGAAGCCGACGGCATCGCGCCAGCATTCGGCGGCGGGCGCAAAGTTGCCGCGCCAGCGCGAGGCGAGCGCGGGGTGTGCCCCGTCTACACCGGTGTCGCAATTTGCGACGAGAACGCCTTGGCCGGTAATTCCGAGTGTGCGATTGACTTCGGTGGCACGGATGGCATCTTGACCGGGCGTTGTGAATTCAGCGTCAAGCGGATTGCGCTCGGGTCGGGTGCCGTCGGTTCGGATCGGCTCAATCGTTTCAGGCGTGAAGTTCTGTGTCACATATTTGATATCGCCGCGCGCGCGCAGCGAGAGCAGGAAATCACTGGTGGCGGACACGACGAACAGGTTTTCGATCCAGTAGGCGGTGAATCCTTTGACGGTTCCGGCAGATTGCGCGGCTTCGAGCTCGGCACGGAAGGCGGGCTGTGTCTGGTCGGCATTGTATTTCAGCGCGGACAGGACCTCGCGATGCCGTTCGGCGAGCGACGCTTTGCGGACGTGCAACTGCATATCCAGCGTCTGGATATCCACGGGGCTCTCGAGGATAATGATGGCGCTCAGGTGTTCACCGGTGGCGGCTTGCGACAGCAAGTAATCGAGGGATGGGGAGAATTCCGCCGCACGGGCACCGACGGTCAGGAGCACGAGTGCGATGACCGGACAAAGTCGGGAGAGGAGTTTCATGATTGCAGACCTGTTAATGCGTGAAGAGTGAGCGTACGAAGGCAACCGACCATTTACAACCTACAACAAAGTAACAACGGATTCAATAATCGGCTATTGAGCCAAAAAAAATGTCGGTGGGCGCCGCACGACGTTTTGCGGGCGCGTGGTACCGGCAGACGGGCACATGAGCCCGCTCATTGTGTTGTTCCTGATTGTTTTGAGCGTTCTTTAGGGTCGAGGTTTGGTGTGATATTGTCGCAATCTCAGGAATTGGAATGCCTCGCTGTGAAACGTCAACATTTGTTGAAGAGCATGTCCGCAGGTGAAGGGAAGGGGCGCGGAAAAACGGGGGCCATCGTGCCTAAGAGTCTCACAAAACAGGAGGGAAAAGGAATATGCTCCCGCAGGTCTGAATTTAAGAAATTGTTTTCGTTGCGCATGTCCGTTCGTGAGCAAGTTACACAAGCGTGGTGCGGGCTTGTAGATTGTGAAAAATTTCACAATATTTTGCGATTATCATGTGCGTTACGACGCACGCGATGCGGCTGCATTCAGAATGCAGTCGCAAGTGTCATTAAATAATCAGCCGTTCAATGAGTTCTCACTTCAAACTACCCGACCCGCCGACCGACGACAAACGTTGGAATGCAGTGCAAGCGGTCATGCGCTTGCACGGACGCAGCGAGCATGCCTTAATCGAGTCGCTGCACGCAGTGCAGCATGCTCAAGGCTATCTCGATCGGACGGCATTGGCCTATGTCGCTAAATCGCTGAACTTGCCGTTAAGCAAGGTTTATGGCGTGGCGACGTTTTATCAATTTTTCACGTTAAAGCCGCCCGGCAAGCACTCGTGCGTCCTATGCACGGGGACGGCGTGCTACATTAAAGGCGCGCCGGCGTTGCTGAAGGCGATGCAAGAGCGATACGGCATTGGTCTGGAGGAGACGACTGCCGACGGTGAATTCACTTTGCAGTCAGCCTGTTGCGTCGGGACGTGTGGTCTGGCTCCGATCGCGGCGATAGACGGAGTGGATGTCGGTCCACTTACCAAGGAAGAGTTACTGGCGAAACTTGACGAGGTGCTGCATGGTCACTCTTGATGACTTATCGGACATTCGCGAGCGCGTCCAGCAGAACGCGCACTTGAAACGGCACCGGATTCATGTTTGCGTGGCCGGGGGTTGTTTGGCTGCGGGGAGCAAAGAGCTGCTGGCGGCATTTCGAGCGGAGATTGTCGCGCGTGGGCTGGGCGACGTGTGCAGTGCAAAGGGCGTGGGCTGTATCGGTCCGTGCGCGGGCAGTCCGGTCGTCGCGATCGAGCCTGATGGAATTGTCTACTCGCCTGTGAAGCTGAGTGATGTTGGCGAGATTCTCGATCACCTTGAAGGCGAACCGATCCAGCGGCTCGTGATGCCAACGGATCAGCCGTTCTTCAAGCGGCAATTGAAGATTGTTTTGGAGAACTCCGGGCAAATTGACCCGGAAGATATTGACGACTATATCGCGGCCAAGGGCTATCACGCGCTTTATAAGGTGCTGGCCACGATGACGCCGGGTGAAGTCATTACGGAAGTGATCAAGAGCGGGCTGCGCGGTCGCGGCGGTGCGGGTTATCCGACCGGTTTGAAGTGGACGACCGTGGCCAAGACGGGCATGCAGCAGAAGTATGTGATTTGCAACGCGGACGAAGGTGATCCGGGAGCGTTCATGGATCGCAGCGTGCTGGAGAGCGATCCTCATCGTGTGCTGGAAGGCATGGCGATAGCGGGCTTCGCCGTGGGCGCGGATAAGGGCTACATATATATACGCGCGGAGTATCCGCTGGCCTATGAGCGGCTGCGCAAAGCTATCCGGCAAGCCGAGCAGACGACCTTTCTTGGTCAGAGCATCATGGGCACAACGTTCAACTTCCACATAGAACTGCGCTTGGGTGCGGGTGCTTATGTGTGCGGCGAAGAGACGGCGCTGATCGCTTCGATTGAGGGCGGTCGCGGGACACCGCGTCCGCGTCCACCATATCCTGCGGAAAGCGGACTGTTCGGCAAGTCCACGCTGATCAACAATGTGGAGACGCTTGCGAATATTCCTTCAATCATACGTCACGGCGGCGCGTGGTTCGCGGGTATCGGCACGGAACGCAGCAAGGGAACCAAGGTCTTTGCGCTGGCGGGAAACGTCAGAAACAACGGGTTGATTGAAGTGCCGATGGGCGTTACGCTGCGGGAGATTATATACGACATTGGCGGCGGGATGGACAGCGACCACGGACTGAAGGCGGTTCAGACGGGTGGCCCGACCGGCGGTTGTATTCCTGAGCAGGAGCTTGATGCGCGCGTGGACTATGAATCGTTGGCGCAGCTTGGCTCAATCATGGGCTCGGGTGGAATGGTCGTGATAGACGATCGCTCGGGGATAGTGGACATTGCGCGCTACTTCATGGAATTCTCGGTATCGGAATCGTGCGGGAAGTGCGTGCCGTGCCGTGTAGGCACGACACAGTTGCTCAACCTATTGACCAAGATTGACAGTGGAGAGGGCACGCGGTACGACCTGGCGCTCTTAGAAGAGCTGTGTGACGTGGTCAAGAGCACGAGTCTGTGCGGCCTGGGGCAGTCGGCACCGAATCCTGTGCTCAGTACGTTGCGGTTTTTCCGCACGGAGTATGAAGAGAAATTGTGCGATGGCGGTAAAGTGACCGAGGAAGGAGGGCGCGCATGACACTCGTTCAACCGATACAGATTATCACGCTGACGATAGACGGACATCCGGTGGGAGCCAGCAGCGACGAGACGATTCTCGACGTGGCGCGTCAGCACGGGTTTTTCATCCCGACGCTGTGCTTTCTCGACGGTCTTGTGCCGTACGGCGCATGCCGACTCTGCCTTGTGGAGGTCAAGGGCAGCTATCGGCTGCTACCGGCCTGCATGACGAAAGTTCAGGAGGGCATGGAAGTGACGACGGACAGTCCGCGGCTGCAGAGCTACCGTCGCTGGATCCTGGAGCTGCTCTTCACGGAGCGCAATCACGTTTGCTCAGTATGTGTGGCGAACGGTTTTTGCGAACTCCAGAGTCTGGCTGAAGCACTGGGGATGGATCATGTACGGCTCCCCTATCTGCATCCGAAGTTCACGGTTGACGCGACGCACGACCGTTTTGTGTCAGACAACAACCGTTGCGTGCTGTGCAGCCGTTGCGTCCGCGTTTGCGGCGACGTTGAAGGGGCGCACACGTTGGACGTGATGGGCCGAGGCATCAAGACGCGCGTGATCAGCGATCTGGATGATCCGTGGGGTGAATCGCCGACCTGCACACGCTGTAGTAAGTGCGCGCAGGTATGTCCGACCGGTGCCATCAAGGAGAAGGGTCGGCGCAGCGTGGGCGAGAAGTTCAAGCGCCGCGATCTGATCGCCGAGATTGCCAAGCTGCGGGAGGGTAAACATGAGTAAGCTCACACTGGCCACGGTCTGGCTGGACGGCTGTTCGGGGTGTCACATGTCGTTTCTCGACACGGACGAGCGGCTCATCGCGCTGCTTGAGCACGTGGACCTGGTCTACAGTCCGCTGGTTGACGCCAAGGAGTTTCCGGAGCATGTGGACATAACGCTGATCGAAGGCTCAATCAGCACGAACGAAGACGTAGAGAAGATTCGCATGGTTCGCAGGCGGACGCGGATACTGATCGCGTTAGGCGACTGTGCGGTGACGGGGAATGTTCCGGCGATGCGCAACTCGTTTGGACCGGAGGCGACGTTGCGCCGCGCTTACCACGAATTGGAACCGCTGCACGCGCAGACTCCGCGCGAGGACCTGCCCGTTTTGCTTGACAAAGTCGTGCCGGTGCATGACATGGTCAAGGTAGACTTGCATTTGCCGGGCTGTCCACCGCCCGCGGACGCGATATTTTACGCGCTGCACGCGCTTGTGACGTCGCAGAATCCGGACGTGAAACATCTGACCCGGTTTGGAAAGTAGAGACGAAGCCGTGACGAAAACGATAAGTATCAATCCGATTACGCGCATTGAAGGCCATGCGAAGATCACGCTGCACTTAAACGATAGCGGGACGGTCGAGCAGGCATTTTTCCATACGACCCAGTTCCGCGGATTTGAGAAGATCTGCGAAGGCCGTCCTTACTATGAGATGCCAGCGTTGATGGCGCGCTCGTGCGGCATTTGCCCGGTTGCGCACTTGATTGCGGGCGCCAAGGCGTGTGACGAGATTCTCGCGGTGAAAATCCCGCGTCCCGCGATGATCTTGCGACGTCTGATGAATTACGCGCAGATTGTTCAGTCGCACGCGCTGTGTTTCTTCTACCTGTCTTCGCCGGATTTCGTGTTCGGATTCGACGGCGATCCGGCGATCCGCAACATTGCGGGCCTGGCGGCCAAGGATCCGCAACTGGCGCGTGATGGCATACGATTGCGGCAATTTGGTCAGCAGATTATCGAGCTGCTGGGCGGCAAGCGCATTCATCCGTCGTGGATCGTTCCCGGCGGCGTGAGCGAACCGCTGTCGCGGGAGCATCGTGACGAGATATTTGGAAAGCTGCCGGAGATGAAGGCGATCGCCGTGCGCACGCTGCAGACATTCAAGCCGGTTTTGCAATCGTACGCCGCGGAGATCGAGACTTTTGGGAATTTTCCGTCGCTGTTTATGGGCCTCGTCGACGAAAAGGGCGAGTTGGAACACTATGACGGCAAGCTGCGCATGGTGGACTCGGTTGGCAACGTGATTGTGCATGGGCTTGATCCGGCGCAATACGGCGAGATCATCGGCGAAGCCGTGGAGCCTTGGACTTTCATGAAGTTCCCGTACTACAAGCCGATGGGCTATCCGGCGGGGATGTATCGCGTGGGACCGCAAGCGCGGTTGAACGTGGTGACGCGCTGCGGGACTCCGCTGGCGGATGCAGAGCTTGAAGAATATCGGGCATTTTGCGGCCGGCCAGCGCTCAGCGCTTACCACAATCATTGGGCGCGCCTGATTGAGATCTTGTTCTGCATTGAACGGCTCGAACGGAAGCTGGCGGATGATTCGATTCTCGACAAGCACGTGCGTGCGGGAGCGGCGGCGAACAGCCTGGACGGGATTGGCGTGGCCGAAGCTCCGCGCGGGACGATCATTCACCACTACCACGTGGACGATCAAGGCGTGATGCAGTGGGCGAACATGATCATCGCCACCGGGCACAACAATTTGGCAATGAATCGCAGCATCCTGCAAGTCGCACGCGGATTTGTGGACGGAAGTCGTCTGACGGAGGGCATGTTAAACCGCGTTGAGGCGGTGATTCGCGCCTACGATCCGTGTTTGAGCTGCTCGACGCATGCGGTCGGGAAGATGCCGTTGCGCGTCGAGCTCTATACGCCGGATCGCGCATTGGCCGACACACTGGTTCGGGATGATGCGTGAACCTCTTGTCATAGGTGTGGGCAACACGCTGCGCGGCGACGACGGCGTGGCCGCACAACTGCTTTCGTCCTGGCACGACGCACCGGATGTGCTGCTCGTGCCGCAATTGACGATTGATCTCGCGCCGATCATTGCACAACACCCGGCGGTCTTGATTGTAGACGCAGCGGTCTGTCTGGCACCAGGCGAGTGGACTCTTGAGAAAGTGCGGGGTTGCGCATCCACGCATTCGGCGTTCGGACATGAATTGAATCCCGGGGAACTGATCGCGGTCACGGAGGCGCTCTTCGGCGCCATCGTTGACGTGGATCTGTTGTGCATCGGTGCCCAGCAATTCGACCGTGCCGACACGCTAAGTCCGGCTGTTACACAGGTATTACCTGACGTTCTGGACACAGTGCGCGAGTGGTGGGCTGCGCGCGCGGACGTGCAACCAGAAACGACAACGCTATTAGAATCATAGAACCATGGAACTAAACAGTACATTTTTGTTGAGCACGGCGGTTTTGCTCGGCGTTACCCATACCGTGGCCGGGCCGGATCACTATCTGCCGTTCATTGCCCTTGGCCGGGCGCACTCGTGGACGCTGCGGCGTACGCTTTTGATCACGCTGTTATGCGGAGTCGGACATGTTGCGGCTTCAATCGCTATCGGGATGGCGGGGCTATACGGCGGCCAGAGGTTGCTTGAGTTGAAGATTTTTGAGTCGCTGCGGGGCGATATTGCCGCATGGCTGCTGCTGTCTTTCGGGTTAGCGTATTTTGTATGGGGTCTTCGGCTGGCCATTCGCTCGCGGCATGTCCAACCACGGGCTGACAACCGGAGCAAAGTCGCTTGGATTCTGTTCATCATCTTTGCGTTGGGTCCCTGCGAGCCGCTGATTCCCATGCTCATGACGCCGGCCGCTGCGTTGAACAGTGGCGCGTTGGTTCTCATCTGCGGGACGTTCATGGGCAGCACAGTGGCGACCATGCTGGTCATCACTGCGCTCGGGCATCGCGGATTGGCCTTCCTGAAATCGGAGGTTGCCGACCGGTATGCGCATGCGCTCGCCGGCGGCACGCTGTCGTCGTGCGCCGCCGCAATGCTGTTTTTAGGTCTATGAGCGCGTGCGCGCAATGACTGACGATTGATCATGGACACGTGCGTTGCATCCCAACTTGTTCATCGTGAGCTACGCATTGCCGGAGTTGTTCAGGGCGTGGGCTTTCGTCCGTTTGTCTACCGGTTGGCGCGTGAACACGGGCTCATGGGACAGGTGTGGAATGATGCGAGCGGCGTGGTTGTGCATGTGCAAGGCGACGCGGAAGGCATTGCGCGATTTGAGCGCCGCATCGGTCAGGAGCACCCTCAGGCGGCGCGGGTAGACCATTTGACGAGCCGATCTCTTCCGGTAGCGGAGTACACAGCATTCCGTATTGTCACGAGCCGCGCTGAGTCGCACATTGACACGCATGTTTCGGCCGACCTGGCGCTTTGTTCCGAATGCAGGCGGGAATTCATGCAACCTGATAACCGGCGTCATGGCCACCTGTTCATCAACTGCACGGAGTGCGGGCCGCGCTTCACCATTACACGTGCATTGCCGTATGATCGTCCGTCAACGACCATGGCGGGCTTTCCGATGTGCCCGGCGTGCAACCGTGAATACGATGATCCATCGGATCGGCGATTTCATGCGCAGCCTGTGGCATGTCCGCATTGCGGGCCGACGCTGCAGTTCAGCATTCGGCAGCGTGATGCATGGTGTGACGTCGCTGATCACTATGAGGCCATCGGCATGGCGTCGGCACTGCTGGGGCGCGGCGGAATTGTGCTGCTACAAGGCATCGGCGGATTCCATCTGACCTGCAGCGCGACTGACCATGAAACGGTAACCGAGTTGCGCCGTCGCAAGCACCGCGGCGCCAAACCGCTTGCCGTGATGTTCCCGGATGAGCGGTTGCTGCTGGAGTGGTGCAGTGCAGATGCCGAAGAGCTGGCCTGCCTGCGCTCGCCGCGCGCACCGATTTTGATTTTGGAACAACGCGACCATTGTCCGGTCGCCGCAGCGGTGGCCCCGGACCAGCACATGATCGGAACCATGCTGCCATACTCTCCGCTGCATTTCGCGCTCATGCGTGAATATGGCAAACCCTTGGTGATGACCAGCGCGAATGAGTCCGATGAGCCGATCATTTACAACGTGGACCATGCAAAACAACGAATGATGCATGTCGCGGACGGTATGCTCAGTCACAATCGTGCCATACACATGTTCGCGGATGACTCGATTGTGCGCAAGTTGGCGGGCGCAATGCGCGTGGTGCGGCGCGCGCGCGGTTATGTTCCTGAAAGCGTGCGAGCGCCTGCGCGGTTTGGCGCGCCGATGTTGGGGTTCGGCGCGGATCTTAAGAATACATTTGCGCTGGGGCGCGGCGATAGTGTTATATTGTCGCAGCATCTTGGCGACCTCAGCGGCGATCAATCGCTGTCGGCCGCGCGATTTGCGCTGGACCATTTTGTGAAACTGTATGACATGCGCGTTGCGGTCGGGGCTTGCGATCTGCATCCAGACTATGCTTCTACGAGATTCGCGGAGCGCTGGTGCGGGGAGCGTGACATACCGTTGTTGCGGGTTCAGCATCATCACGCGCATTTGGCGGCCTGCCTTGGCGAGCATGGTGAATACGGTCCGGCGCTTGGGTTGATTCTTGACGGCACGGGTTACGGGACCGATCACACGATCTGGGGCGGCGAGTTGTTGTACGGCGATCTCGCCGAATTCACGCGCGTTGGGAATCTTGAGCCGGTGCGAATGCCGGGAAACGAAGCGGCGGCGCGTGAGCCGTGGCGCATGGCGCTCGCATGGCTTGAGCGCGCGTTTGGATCACAATGGTCGGCTTTAGATCTTCCGTTGTTGAAACACGTTGGCCAAGATCATGGCGAGCAAGCGGCGCAGATGCTGTTGTCCGCCGAATTAAACAGTCGCTTCGTGAACACGAGCAGTATGGGGCGGTTGTTGGATGCTTGTGCGGCACTGGCGGGGTTTGGAACACGGCGGCAGTTCGAAGGGCAAGCGGCGATGTGGTTGGAAGGATCGTTGAAGATTCAGAGGGGCACGGGTTATCCCATGGAGATTGTCGCCGAGTCGGGCAGGCTTACGCTCGCGGCGGGCGGACTGTTCAGGGAACTCGCGCATGATGTCGAGCACGGTGTGGAACTAAGTGTGCTTTCGTACCGCGTGCACGAGGGGCTGGCGCAGGGGTGGGTCGAGTTAACGAGGCGGGCGGCGGAGCAGATTGGGTGCAGCACGGTCGCATTGAGCGGCGGCTGTTTTCAGAATCGCTATTTGTTGGAGCGAGTAAAGGCCTTGTTGCAAACGCAGGGCATGCGGGTGTTGATTCCCGAGCGAATACCCATGAATGACGGCGGAATATCTTTTGGACAGGTATGTATTGCAAATGCGCGGGTGAGATAAGATGTGTCTGGCTGTACCCATGCAACTTGTTGAACGACACGGCGATCATGGCATCGTGGCGAATAGCGGTGTGACGCTGCGCATCGCGCTGGTGCTCACTCCGGATGCGCAGATCGGCGACTACCTGCTTGTTCATGCGGGATATTCACTGTCCATCATAGACGAATGCGAAGCCGCAGCGACGTTGCGTACGCTGAAGGATCTGGGAGTCACCGAATCGTGAACGTTGCGCAATACCGAGACCCTATGCTTGCGCAGAAGCTCGCCGGGCGACTCAGGTCGCTTGACTTGCCGCGCCGAATTCGCATCATGGAGGTTTGCGGCGGGCATACTGCGGCGATCTATCGCTATGCATTGCATGCGCTGCTTCCCGATACAATTGAGCTGTTGAGCGGTCCCGGCTGTCCGGTGTGTGTGACGCCCAATGAGTACATTGATCGCGCAATTGCCATTGCCGACAGTCACCACGTCGTGCTCGCGTCGTTCGGTGACCTGCTTCGTGTGCCCGGCTCGCATGAGTCGTTAAGCCAGGCTCGGGCGCGGGGCTGCGACGTTCGTGTGTACTATTCGAGTGCGGAGGCGCTCGACTTCGCGGAAACGCAGCCGCAACGCAACGTCGTGTTTCTGGGTATCGGCTTCGAAACAACGGCCTGTACGATTGCGGCGACGATGCGGCGAGCTATCGAACACAACGTGCGGAACTTCAAGCTGCTCAGCGCGATGAAGACGATGCCGAATGCGCTGCGCGCGCTGCTGTCGTCACCGGATATTCGGGTGGACGGACTGCTCTTGCCCGGACACGTTACGGCTATTACGGGTACAAGTGTGTTCGAGTTTCTACCGAGAGACCTGGGAGTGGCATGCACTGTATCGGGGTTTGAACCGCTGGACATTCTGGAGTCCATTGACAGCCTCGCAGGACAGATTCTTGCCAAGGCACCGCGCCTTGAGAATGGTTATCGCCGGGCGGTGCATTCGGCGGGTAATGCATCAGCGCAACAGGCAATGCGCGAACTGTTCTGTGAAACCGATGTGACATGGCGCGGGCTTGGGGCAATTCCGCAAAGCGGCTTGACACTACGTTCCGAATTTGCGGAGTGGGACGCCGCGCAATATCGGATTGCCGCGCAGCACGGCCATGAGCATCCGGCCTGCCGCTGCGGAGACATACTACGCGGGCACACGCGGCCGCAAGAGTGTCCGCTATTCGGCTCCGCGTGCACGCCGGAGTCGCCGCTGGGAGCGTGCATGGTGTCATCAGAAGGCGCGTGCGCGGCTGTCTATCAATTTGCCAATACACATGAAGCACGTGAACTCCATCACGCTTGATCACGGTGCAGGTGGCACAACGATGCGGCGTCTCATTCAGAGCGTCATCGCTATGCGCTTTGGCGGAGTGGAATTGGCGAGGCTGAATGACGGTGCGGAAATTGCCGTGAACGGCGAACGCCTTGTGTTCACGACCGACTCTTATGTGATCCAGCCGCTCGAATTTCCCGGCGGTGACATTGGCAAACTGGCCGTATGCGGGACGGTCAACGATTTGGCGGTCATGGGCGCGGTGCCGCGCTGGCTGTCCGTAGGGTTTATACTGGAAGAGGGTTTGGGCGTTGACCTACTCGAACGCATCTGTGACTCTATCGCGCGCACGGCGCTCGAGGCGGGCGTTGAAATTGTCACCGGCGATACGAAAGTCGTGCCGCGCGGTGCGTGCGACCAGATATTCATCAACACGTCAGGCGTTGGCACCCTGCCGCATGGGATAGGGAGGAGTGGAAATCAGATCGCAGATGGTGACGCCGTCATCGTCAGCGGGACTTTGGGGGAACATGCGCTGGCAGTGTTGAGCGCGCGGGCCGATGTCTCGTTGCGGTCAAACATCGTTAGTGATTGCGCACCGTTGGGCGGGATGATCGGTGCGGTATTGCAGGCCAGCGGCGGTGTGAAGTGGATGCGTGATCCAACGCGCGGCGGCCTGGCGGCAAGTCTCGATGAATTGGCCGAGAGCGGGCCGTACTCGATCATGATTCAGGAACACGCATTGCCGGTTACGGCAGCGTCCCGGGCGTTTTGTGACCTGCTTGGATACGATCCTGTGCATTTGGCCAACGAGGGCAAAGTTGTGATTATCTCGGCGCACGACGAAGCGAAACAGGTGCTCAGCGTTCTTCGAGCGACGGAACACGGGAAGAATGCCGCGGTCATTGGCAACATCCAAAGGTCGAAAGAGCCGGCAGTACTGATTCAGACCACGGGCGGTGGCGTGCGATGCATTCATCGTCCGGCGGGTGAGCTGCTACCGCGCATCTGCTGACAGCCATGCACGAAATGTACATAGCCGAGTGCATTTTGGATGCAGCGCGGCGGGCGCTGCCGGAAACGTGCGCACCGGAAGATGTGACACATGTGACGGTACGAGTCGGCATGCTCGACGCAGTAGTGCCGGATACGCTGATCTACCTGTTCAACGCAGTTAAATGCAGCCGTGGATTTGCACAAGCAAATCTCGAAATTGAAGAAGAGGATGTTTGCTGCAAGTGCAAGTCGTGCAGCGCAGCGTTCTCGCCGAAGGACGCATTGTTTGTTTGTCCGACCTGTTTTTCGAGCAGCGTGACCGTCATCCGCGGCCGCGGCCTGACGCTCATGGAACTTACGTTAAACGAGCTGGAGGCTTGATGAAGATACCAATTGTGCGCGACGTACTTGAGGAGAGCAACGCGCTGGCGGAACTCAATCGCCGGGCGTTTGATGACCATGGCATCCTGGCCGTGAACATGATGAGTTCTCCGGGCTCGGGCAAGACCACGCTGTTAAGTAAGACGATAAGCGCGTTGCAACAGCTTGGCGGGCGGTGCGCGGTGATTGAAGGTGACATCACGTCAACGCTTGACAGCGAACGACTGGCGCCACTGGGAATTCCTGTAGTGCAA
This sequence comes from bacterium, assembly GCA_016702305.1. Classification (NCBI taxonomy): domain Bacteria; species bacterium. The sequence continues at coordinate 61,428 of JADJEH010000017.1, read as the reverse complement.
GCGAATACGCAACCGTTCGGCGGCGATTGCCACGTCGGATCGCACCTTGTACATGCCGCATGCGAGATGCTGCCGCTGGCCGATTTGGACTATCTGTTTATAGAAAACGTGGGAAATCTGGTCTGTCCGGCGGAGTTTTATCTTGGCGAACATGTGAAGTCCGTGGTCTTGTCGCTGCCGGAGGGCGAAGACAAGCCGTTGAAGTACCCACTGATGTTTCGTGAATGCAATATCTGCCTCGTCAACAAGATGGATCTGTTGCCGCATTTGGACGTCAACATGATGACAATGCGGAATCACATTGAGCAGGTGAACGGCGATCTGCAGATCATGCTGCTGTCGGGGAAGACGGGACTGGGAATTCCCGGCTGGGTCGAGTGGCTAATCGAGCGGCGCGCCCAGATTGTGAGGTCTTCGGAGATGATTGGCGACATCTCGTAGCGTCTGTTGCAGACGCGTTTTACATAAATGAAGCCCTCGGGAATTTCCGAGGGCTTCGCTTTAGGCAGGTGTCGAATTGCGGTTATGCGTTCATGTCGGACCAACGCTTGGCCATTTGCGCGAAGATAATCAGCGCAACAACTGCGACGACGCCGATGATGGCGAAGGGGAACCAAACCGCGTATTGCGGCGAATAGGTGTCCCAGAGCAACTGAGTGGCTTGCGGCGCGGTGGAGTTTGTGAGCTCTTGAAGTTTAGCGAATGCGGCGGTGCGTTCTACGCCCAGCAAGGAAGACAGCGACTCGACGTCTCCGTCCCACGTTTTACCTTGACCAAACGGTGTATGTTCGAGAATGTACTTCTGAGCGAGCACGGCTTTCTCACCGAAATTGCCGTAGAGATAGCCGGCGAGCTTGGAGCCGAAGAAGCCGCCGACGCCAACAGGAATGTTCACGTAACCGAGGTAAAGACCTTTTTTGCCTTCGGGGGCGATCAGGCCGAGGTACTCGTTTTTCTTGGGACCGGTTAGCATTTCACCGGCGCTAAAGAACACGACTCCCAGCAGGAAAATCCAGCCGCTGCCCGTCAGCCCGGCGACGAGGACGCCGCAAGTGGCGATAAGCATGCCGATGACCATTGTTTCGAGCGTGCGCAGCCGTCTGACGAGCCAGGAAACAGGGATCATACAGATCACAATAAGCAGCGAGTTCAAGGCGAGCATGTTCTGCTGCAAGACTTGCAGGCCGCGGTCAGTTTCGTGCGTCATGAAGTTCGGGAGCATGCTTGCGACGGCGGAGCTGTCCACCCAATCAGTGAGGAAATTGGGATGCAGGTCCCATAGCTGATACATCATCAGCCAGAAGCAGGACATGATCGCCAGCCATATCAGCAGCCGCGGTTCGAAGATGTTCTTGATCGTGCGGGCGAAAACATGCAGCGGTCCTTCCGTCTTGTCGGCTTTCGAATCGAAGTCCTTGAACGTGAACAGCATGAAGTAATTACACGCCGTAAACGCGGCGGAACCAAGAAAGACAGCCTTCCAGCCGATACCGACCTGCAACACGCCGGCGAGCGGATGTGCGATGAAGGCACCGACATTCACGATCCAATAGAAGATACCCCAGCCGACGGAAGAGTTCGTCTTGTCGAGATTCTGCGCCAGCGAACCTTGCAGACCAGGTTTGAAGAACGCGGTGCCGGTGGCCAGGACCATCACGCCGGCAAAGAAGCCCCAGAATGTGCGCAGATAGGCCATCATCACGAAGCCGATGATGTTCATGGTGACGGAGAAGAAGATTGTCTTCTTGTATCCGTAGCGGTCAGCATAGCCGCCCGTGAACATTGGCAGGATGGATTGGAAGACGAACCACCAGGCGAAGATCGTGCCTTTGTCGGCGGCGGTCAGATGCAAGCCGCCGGGATCGTCGGCCTGCATGATGTACACAGCCACGACGCTGCGCACGGTAAAGTAAGCCAGCCGCTCGAACATTTCGATGACGCAGAGCATCCAATAGCCCATGCGGAAACCGAAGAGCGTGCGGCCGTCCAGCGTGTCCGCTGTGGTCATGTGAGATTCGCTTTCTGTAAGGATAGAAAGTGGAAGGCGAGAGGTACCTTGGCCCTCGGAAGTGAGGTAAGATATTACAACGCGGCCTAAGTTTCAAGCGGTATTGGCCTCAGGGGAGAATCGGACGTGCAGGCAGGGGCGGCTTGTGCGGATGTTCAAGCAGGAGCGAGCGACGGGCTTGCTTTTTCCGATGACGGAGCCTAGATTCATGACAGGGGAATTGCTGGCCGAAAGAAGCCAGCCCCGCCGCTCATTACCAGGAGGCAAAGATGAAGCCCGCTGCTCTCACATGCTGTATTCTGTGCTTTTCTCTCCCCTCGCTTGCTTTCGACACTGCTTTGGCGGAGGCGCTGTTCGCGCCAGTCGGCACGACTGGCGGAGTCGGAGACGCGCTCTCGGTGCACTCCGACAATCCGGCGTTGACGCGCATTGCGCTCAATGATTCACGGATTGAATTCACGGAGCAGATCAGCGGATTTCGTCTCGGGACGGTGGCCACGCTGGTTGGCGAACCGCTGCACATCGCACCGGGTGCGCCGGCGGTGCCGGGACTATCGCGGCTGTACCGCGTGGCGGACATGGGCGGTGTGGAACTGCGGATTGTGGCCGCCGAGTATGATGTGATTGACGATTACGACGCACTGCCTTATCCTGAGGATGTAGCCGGGTCCCTGCAATTTTCGCAGGACCCGGTTTTTTATTCGGCGGATGTGTGGTACCCGCCGGACGCGGCGACGATGTCGGCGCCCATGATCATGCGCGATTTTCGGGTTGTCAATGTGACGCTTTTTCCGGTGCAAGTGAATCCGGTGACGCGGCAGGCGCGGGTCTATCATACGCTTGAAGTGGAGCTTATCGGGAACAGCGAGCCGGGTCTGAATGAACTCACGGCGCCGCGGCGCATTTCAGGCGAATATGCGGCGTTGTACCGCGAGTTCATCCGTAATTTGGACGAAGACGTACTCGACGACGTGACGACGGCACCGGGGACCTATCTCATTGTGGCGCGGGATCAGGCCAGTGTGAATCCGTGGACGGACAGTTTAGCGGCATGGCGGAGCCGCTGTGGTTACGATGTGATCGTCCACCGCTTCGCGACTAGTCCGAGCGCCGGAGTTTTACGGAGCACGATTCTTGACTACTACGAGAACACCGCGACGCCGCTTGAGCATGTGTGCATTATGGGCGATCCATCCAGCTCATTTGGATTACCAACCAGCGGAAACGGGCAGTTGGATCAGTTCTTCGCGCTGTTAGGCGGCAATGACCTCTTGCCGGATGTTTCCATTGGGCGCATCTCGGCTACGAGTTCATCGGAGTTTGCCACGGCCTGGCGGAAACTGATGATGTATGAGCGCGAAACGCTGGTGAACGATACGAATTGGACGGCGCGCGCCTTGCTCTACGCCATCGTTGGCATGGAGCAGCCCAACAATCTGTTTGCGGTACAGTGGGCCGATCGGCAGTTACGGCAGTATACGGGTATACAAGACAACGTTGTCAGCTATGCGGTGAGCATCGCCGACCAGAATTATCTGTGTGAGCAGTTTACTGAAGGCATTGGTTTGTTTTATTACGCCGGGTATTGGGTGGGCTCTCTGCAAAGTTTCTGGCACATGTGTACGAATGCCTGGCGTCATCCAGTGTCCATCCTGATGGCCGGCGGGACGGGCGGCTTCGACTATCAAACTTGCCTGGCTGAAGAATTCGTGTTGGCCGGAACGGCGAACACACCGAAAGGCGCGGTCGCTGCAATCGGTTACAGTTCGCTCGATGAAAATGCCACGTATTTTCAGACGTTCGGCGGGGGGTTCATCAATGCGATGTCGCAACTGGGCATTGAGCGGACCGGATCATGTCATTTGGCCGGTATTATCACCTTAGCGCAGACCTATGGAATAGGCAATTTAGAATACACCACGCGCGTTGGTCACACTAATGTCATCGGTGATCCGGCCTTGCGTATGTGGACGGATACACCGACGATTATAACGGCGGCGCACTCGACGGCGCTTCCGATTGGAGCGCGGCAACTGACCGTTACCGTAAGCGACACTCTGACGGACTTACCAGTCGCCGCAGCGCTTGTGGTGGTGATCGAGGGTGACGGTGATGTCTGCCGGGCGCTCACGGACTCAAGTGGCGCCGCGACGTTGCCGTTGACGGTAGATTCGGCGGGTACGATCTCCGTTACGGTAACGAAAATGAACCACAAACCATATCTTGCGGACATTGCGTGCGGCAATATCGGAGTATGGGTGGCGTTGGACAGCGTGGCTATTGACGACGATAACATCAACGGCACTGTGGGCAATGCCGACGGCGAATTCAATCCGGGCGAAGTCATTGACCTGACGATGCGGATAAAAAACTTCGGCGAGACGATCACGGAAACGGGCATACAAGCGGAGCTCGCGAGTCTCAGCGAATATTTCACGGTTTTGTCGGCACCGATTAACTATCCGGATTTGGAACCCGGCATGCTGGCCGTACCGGGCAGTGCGTTTCGCGTGCAGGTTTCGCAATTGATGAATCATGGTGCACAGGGATCTTTACGACTAACCGTTCAGGGCGATCACCAGGCCACAGAGAGCGTGGTTTCGTATACGGCGCTGGCGGGGAAACCGGAGTACGTGGCCCATGAGATTCTCGGTGGAGCTTGGCAGCCGGGGACGGCGCGGGAGCTCGTGGTAACGCTCGCTAATGTTGGCGCGCAGCCGCTTAGCGGGACAACGGCCACATTGACGTCGCTGAATCCTCTGGCCAGAGTTATGGACGCAAACGGAACCTTTGGTGATGTTCAGGTGGGCGGCACGGCGAGCAATGGCGGAAATTCGTTTAGCATCGCCGCGGACTCGCTCATGTACAACGGAGCGCAAGTGCAATTCCGCATGATTGTGGAAACAGCGGCTGGTCAGCGTGACACAGTGGTGTTCTTGGTACCGTTGGGTACGACGTCGCCAACCGACCCGTGCGGACCGGATGCTTTTGGATACTACTCTTACGACGATGGTGACATGGCCTATCCCCCAGAGTTGGAGTTTGACTACGTTGATCTCAGCGGCGGTCTCGGGATCGACCTGAATATTGAGGACCCGGGTGAGAAAACGCAGATCACGCAGAACTGGACGTCGCTACGCGCGTTGCCATTTTCATTCACGTTTTACGATCAGACCTTTGATTCGATCACAATTTGTTCGAACGGGTGGGCGGCATTTGGCAACGAGACATGGACAGATACTCCGCTGAATCGTCCACTTCCGGCGATTCTGGCGCCGGCCAATATGGTGGCCATCTACTGGGACGATTTGAAGACGTCCGGCGCGGGTCAAGGCGTGTGGACGTACTATGACGAAGAACATCACGCGTTCATCGTGCAATGGAAAGCATCCGGCGGCGGCTACACTTACTCGGATGCCAGTCTTGATTTTCAGTTGCTGCTGCTCGATCCGATAGCGTATCCTTCGGTTGGCGGCAATGGCAAGCTGTTGTTCATGTACAACGACATTACGATGGATCTGCTGGCCTCAACCAGCGACGATATTCCCGGCGTCACGATTGGCATTCATGATGCGTTGGCTGAGCGCGGCTTGGAGCTGGCGCGCGGCGCGACCTATGCACCGGGCTGCGCCAACGTTGTGGACGGCCGAAGGATCCTAATTGACGCTGATTTCCGAACGAGTCTGGGTTCGGTGGCAGGACAGATCACATCGGAGGGCACAGGTGAACCGATTGCCGGAGCCGTGATACGAGTGGCAAACCACGTCGCATTTGATTCAACGGATGCTGGCGGATTTTATCAAATTGACGAAGTGTTGGCCGGCACACGAGCGCTGATTGTATCGCGGCGAGGATTCAACGACGCGGTGGTACCGGAGGTCATGGTGTACTTTGACAGCACGACGACTGTGAATATCAGCATGCTGCACCCTGAAGTAGCGGTTTCACCGGACTCGCTGCGGCTTGCTATCGCGGAGAGTTTACAGACTCAGGTTGGCGTGGAAATCGGGAATGGCGGCAACGGGCCGCTTGATTTCTCGATCTCGACGGCATATTTTGTGAACGGCGTGCCGGTGCCGCCGATGGGAGTACTGCAGGAGACAAACGTCACCACGTTGACCAACGATCCGCACATCCTCGGCTGCGAGTACGCCGATGGGCGATGGTATGCATGCGGATCGAGCGGGCCAAGCGGTGCAAACAGCATTTATGTATTCGGCGGCGACGGTAGTTTGCTCGATACGCTCGCGCAGCCGGCTACGGATCCCATCGGGTGGTTCGACATGTGCTTTGACGGCCAGTATCTGTATGGCTCGCCTCAGGAATTGTGGCAGATACAAGGTATTGACTTGAACGGATTGTGGACGGTGACCATTCCGTTCACCCAACTCAGCCCGGGACGCGCCTTGGCTTATGATCCGGCGACGGATCACTTCTGGGCGGCGGATATGTATAGCGATCTTTACGAAGTGGATCGCGACGGGGAGCTAATGTCAACTATTGAAAACGTGTTGAACCTGCCGATCGCCGGGCTATCATGGATACGAGACGATGTTGAAGGATTCAGCTTGCTTGTGAGTTGCAGCGCCGCGGAAACAGGCATAAACTCATTGTGGCGAATAAATCCGCTTACGCATGAGATGCGACAGGTGGCCACGCTCACGGGTCGGGACGGTGATCTGGCGACAGGCTGCGCGGTGACGACGGCATGGAACGGCATGCTGACGACCGTCGGCACGATTCGCAACAATCCCAACGGCGACCGCCTTGTGCTCAATCAATTGGAATATCGAACAGATTGGCTAACGGTCACTCCTTTGTCAGGCACGGTGTCGGCGAGCGGCAGCTTGCCGTTGACGCTAACGGTTGATGGCACCTCCCTGCCGTCGGGTTTGTATCGTCCGGGTGTGCTGTTGCACTGCCCCGTGCTTGACAGTACTGCAGTCGTGCCCATCGAATTGACTGTACAGCAGAGCGGAACAGGCGCTGGCATTGCTCCGGTTCCGTTGCAGTTTAGCTTGCGGCCGAGTTATCCCAATCCGTTTAATCCAGCGACGACGATTCCTTATTCACTGCCGGTGACGGCGCGGACCGAATTGGTAATTTACAATGTAGTGGGCGCGCAGGTGGCGGTGCTCGTAAACGAAGTGCAGAACGCGGGCGATCATGCGGCGGTATTTGACGGGCAGACTCTACCAAGCGGCATCTATTTCGCACGACTGCGGAGCGGCAACTTGATGAAGACGACGAAGATGATCCTGTTGAAATAGACAGGCGAGATTCCACAAACCAAAGCCCCCGGTGCTGCGCCAAGGGCTTTTTGATTTCAGAGCTCGGAAGGTGCGATTTGAGTTGTCTGACAGTCAGGAAGTCGTAAATTAGCTCGACACGGCGGCCGACAGTGTCGTAAGCTGTGCGGCCGGCCCGTGTCGTGCGCCCCCCGCATCCTCATTTGCATTCGCGCAACATCAGGTCTTGCGAATGGGCTTCGCCTCGCTATGAGGGCCGCGCGATTTTTCAGGCCGCTTTTCTCGCAGGCCAAGTGCAATCATCTGGATCTGCAAGGTGCGGCGGACGATGCCGAGGGCGCGCGCAGTTTGTTGGATATTGCCGCCATGCAAGTCCAAAGCGGCTTTCAAGTACGAGCGGCGAAATTGAAGGTTTGCGATTTCCCAATCGAGGAGAAACACAGCTTTGCCGATTCGCACAGTCTTCTGACTCTCTTTCGGCTTGCGTACTCGCCGCGGGGCCGCGGCGTACTCATGCGATGCGGATAGCGGCGCCGTCATAAGCGATTCGGCAAGTGCATCATTGATAACGCTGAGTGATTCCATAGGTAGGGGATTGAGATGAGTCAAGCAGAATATACACATGCATGCTAGAAAGGATCATTCGGCTGAGGGTGCAGCGGAGTGCGCGGGCCGTGCGAGAGTGGAGTCGGTAAGTATGGTGGACGCTGCCACAGGGCGACGTGGCGAAACTGGAGCCGAGGTTGTTGGTTGGACCGGGCGTTGATCAGAGCAAATCCCTGTGGCTGGCGGGAAGCTGGCGTCAGGTTCGCTATTGGCGAGCGGAGTGACCGCGACCTTCTCGTCGTCGTGGGGATTGACCTTCATCTGCTGCCATACGGTGCCCGCGATGGCTGGGCCGGTCGCGACGACGAGGAGTGCAAGCAGGGTGACGACTCGAAGTGAAATGGGCCGCGACGACTGGAGCTGGAGCATGGGGTATCCTCACTTGGAGGGAGATTCAGGTTCAAGGATGTGAAGTAACGTAGTCTATGGCAAAGCCGATGCCACGGGCTTTAGATATTTGAAAAAATTGTATTTAAATACTACTGCTGCGACAAAAGAACAACCCCGGCCGACGAGTTTCTCTGGAAACTGTCAACCGGGGTTTACGCTTTTCGGGCGATGCGAAGTTAAAATTATGTTTTTACGTTACCTAATACTGACAACAGAAGTATGCAGCCGAGCCGAATAACTCGCTATTTCATTGTAATTCATATGGTTTCGCTGGAAACAGGGGTTACCTCGATGGCATAACGTTCCAGGATCTTGCGAATGCCCTGGCGTGATACACCGGACACTCGAGCCATTTCAGATTTGTTGCCGCCGCAATAGGCCCAGAGCGTTTTCCAATACTCGAATTGGAATTGTTCGAGGATTTCATTCTTGGCGTCTTTGTAGCGCGAGGGATTGACAGCAATGCCGCGCGCCGGGGCGACGTGCTGAACATCCAGCCGCCCATCCGGACAGTGATAGGCGGCGTTGAGCAGGAGGTTGCCCAGTTCACGGGTGTTGCCGATCCAGTCGTTGGCCTGCAATGCGCGTAACGCTTCGTTGGTTATCGTGAGGGTGTTCTTCTTCAGTTCAACTCTAATGTCTGACAGCAGCTCGGCGACGAGTCCGGGGATATCTTCCCGACGTTGACGCAACGGGGGGATGTGAATGGTGGCGGCTTTGACGCGTTGAAAGAGGTCCAGCCGGAACTTTCCGGCGGCGACGCCTTTCTCCATGTCCACATTCGTCGCGCAAATCACGCGGACATCGGTCTTCATCAGGTCGTCACCGCCAAGGCGTTTGAATTCCTTCTGCTCCAAGACCCGCAGCAGTTTCATCTGGACGTCCACATCCATGTCGCCGATCTCATCAAGAAACAGCGTACCGCCGTGGGCTTTTTCGAACGCGCCTTTGCGCAGGCTGTCCGCTCCGGTGAAAGCACCTTTGACGTGACCGAACAGTTCGCTGTCGGCCCAATTGGCGTCGAGGCCGGCGCAGTTTACCGCCACAAACGGTCCGGCCTTGCGCAGACTGTACTCATGAATGGCGCGGGCAATCCGCTCTTTACCTGTGCCGGACTCTCCGGTGATGAGCACTTGTATCTCGGCAGGTGCGATGGTCATGACCTCATTGTTCACGGCAACGATGGCCGGGCTGATACCGGTAGCGAGCCACGTGCGCTTGGCGGCAAACAGCTTGTTGACATCGCTCTTCAGGGCCCGGCTGGCGCGGGCTTCGAGCCCCTTCGCCAAGCCACGTTCAACGACGGAACGCAACTCAGAGCGGTCGGGCGTCTTGCCCAAAAAGTCCACGGCACCCGCAAAGAGCACTTCTTTCACAAGTTGATAGTCCACGTGTACCGAGATAATAATAACCGGAGTGTCGAGCCTGCGGTCGGCGAGAAACTTGAGGATATCGAGCCCGGTGTTGCCCTGCCCGAGGTCGTAATCGAGCAGGATGAGATCAAAGTTAGACGATGTGATGCGGGCTCGGGCTTCATCGGCCGAGTACGCCGGAACGCACTCGGCCATTCCCCGCAGCATGTCGGTAAAGTCTTCGACCGTGTCGCGAATGTCGTCAACGATCAAAACACGGGGAACGTATTTTGCGCTCATGCGTTATGCTTAGCCTGTCTTAAAGTGATTCTGAAAGAAGTGCCGACGCCTGGCGCCGACTCGTGCACGCACACGTCGCCTTGATAGCGCAGCAAAGTGAGTTTGGCGTTATACAGGCCGAGCCCACCCTGTCCGGGTGATTTCGTTGAATAGCGGCGCTGGAAAATCCTGTCCCATTCGCTGCGCGGCAACCCCAGCCCGCAGCCGGTGTCGGACAGGTAGATTTCAACGGCGACGGCCGTCGTGACGACTCGCACTGTGAGCCGAGGCGTTGCGGATGAGCGCATGGCTTCCAAGGAGTTCGCGACGAGATCGTCGAATACCGCGGTAAACTGCGTGCGGTCAATGAAACAGACATAATGATCAGGACAATCCATAATCACAGCCACACGATCGGCATCCAACTGGCGTTGTTTGGAACGCAGCACATGCTGCATAGCGTCGCAGACATCCGTATGATAGAAGCGCGCCAAGTGGTTACTGAGCGCGTGAAAACTCGAGTAGAAAGCCTCGATTGAGGCAGCGAGCTGCGGGGCGAGGCGGCGCAGCTCATCGGCGGGAGGCCCACTGGCGACCGTGCGAATCAATTGGTCCATGCGGTCGGCATTGGCCTCAAGCGGTGCGGAGAATTGCGGCTCAATCTCAGCCAGCGGCACCCGCGCCGGGAGGTCGTCAATCTTCTCACTGGTGTGCGCGAGGTACTCCGTCGCGAACGAGCGCAAGCGCTCGGCAGCATGTTCGTCTTCAGGGTCGCGGAAGCGATTGCAACTGCGCAGCAGGCCGTCGAAACACTTGCGCGACGACTGATTATGGCCCACGATACTCAACAAGTCCAGCAGATACATCCGGTTGATAAACAGTTGGAGTTCGCGTTCGCGGCGGGCGACTGCTTGCCGACCAGCGCGGCGCTGCACGGTGAGCACAGTCGTGAAAAGCGCGGCGCCGACGAGCAGTGACCAGAGCAGAACCGCCTCAGGGCGCGACCACCACGGCGGTAGAATGACGATTTCGAGGATCGTGCTCTCAGTATCGTCTGCTCCTTCGCGTTTCACCTCGAAATGATAGGCGCCGGGATCGAGGTTCGTGAACACGGCGCTGTTGGTAGGGACATTGCGAATCCAGCCATCCGTCACACCAAGCAGCCGATAGGCGTATCCGCGTTGTACGCCGCCGTAGAACTCAATGGCCGAGTAGTCAATCACCAAGTGTTGATGGCGGTGCGGCAGTTCCAGGGCATCCGTGGCGCCGGGATCGCGGGCCAAGAACTCATTGCTCTGATAGTCGCGGACGGCAGTTATGACCATAGGTACCGGTCGCGCGCGCACGCTGTCCGGGTTGAAGCGTGTAATAGCCTGCGAGCCGCCAAAGAGCAGGTCTCCGTTAGACAGCTGCGCATAGGCTCCTTGATTGAACTCCCCCGCCGGAATGCCGTCCCATGTGAAGTAGTTTTCAATTTGGTTTGATCGGGCACGGACGACGGAGATGCCGCGATTCGTGCTGATCCAGGCGTTGTCATTTTCGTCAATCAGAAGACCATACACAACACCGTTGACAAGTCCGGAGCCTACGGTGAAGCGCGTTATTGTGGTCAAGTCCGGAGCGATGCGGTTCAATCCGTTCGACGTGCCGACCCAAACATTGCCGTGAGCATCGTCCGCGACGGCCCGAATCTCGCTGTTTGAAATGGTATTCACGTCGGTACGTTCGTAACGATAGCTGCGGATGACATGCCCGTTTGGGTCAACACAGTCAAGACCGTCTAATGTGCCGAGCCAGACTCGACCGGAGCGATCGGTATGCAGTGCATAGACAATATCGTCGCTGATTCTGTGCGGGGCATCGGCCGATGTCTTATAGAAACTGACGGCGGTTAGGTCGCGCGAAATCCGCATTGCGCCGTGATTGACGGTGCCCAGCCACAGCGCATCGGATGAGTCTCGCGTGAGGCAAAGAACGCTTAAAGATGAAAGCGAATCCAAGGCTCCCACGACCCGCCACGGTGCAATGCGGCGCTGCGCGGGTGAATAGCGGAACATTCCTTCGTTGTACGTTCCAACCAGCACATCGTTGTTTGGTATGCGGATGAACGATGTGATGGTTGCCTCCGCGAGCAACGTGGTCGTGTCCACATCGTCGGCCAAATCCGTTGAACCGACATCCAACACGCGCAGGCCGTGCCCAACCGTTCCGACGAGCACCTGCTCGTCCGAGCTCTCGGCGAGTGCCAACACTGCTAACGCTGTACCGTCGGCGGTCGGCTCGGACGCTCGAACCGTTAGCGAGTGAAACGGGGTTGTGCGCAAGCGCAGGCGCGCGAGACCCGCGCTCCATGTCCCGATCCAGAGATCATCGGCGCGGTCGAGCGCAAGACAAAGCAAGTTGTCATCCGGTATCGCTGTTGGATCAGACACCTCGCGGCGGTGCACGAGCAGCGAACGCGAATTAATGCGATACTCGATTAGTCCTTCGCTGGCCGAGGCCGCCCACAGCGTGTTTCGACGGTCCACAATGACCGACCGGCAACGAGTGATCGCAGTACCGGGAAGTCCGGCCACCGAGGAAATGACTTCCGGGTCTATTGAATCGCGGCGAAGATGTTGAACGCCCGCGTCGAGTGTAGCTAACCACAAATCGCCCGCAGAATCACGCGAGAGATTCTGCACATTAACAAACGGAAAGCCCGCCAGCGCATCGGCGTGCCGCAGCGGAACCGTTTCCGACGTCTCGACATGCATGCGGATCAGGCCTTTGTTGGACGTGCCAATCAGGATGTGATCGAGTCCGTCCGACGCCAAACAGCGCACGCGATCCGTCGGCAGACCGCTATTGCGCGTGTTGAGGATTCGCGCGACTCCTGTTTGGCCTTCGATCCGGACGAGTCCGGACTTCGTGGTGCCGGCCCAGATGTTTCCGGCCAAGTCGGACAGAATACAGATAATGGCGTCGCCGTTCAGAAGCTGCTGCATTGAATCGGACAACAGGTGCTGAAAGGTACCAGTCTTGCGGTTGAAGCGGCTTAATCCGGACTTCTGAGTTCCAACCCAAATGGCTCCCGAACTGTCTTCGCAAAGTGACCAAACGCCGCTGTTGAACAAGGAAGTTGAATCGGCGGGATCGCTGTGGTATTGCACGAATTGGGTGCCGTCGTAGCGATTCAGACCGTCGTCGGTGCCGATCCACAAATAGCCGCGCGAGTCCTGCAAGATGCAATGCACAGTAGACTGTGACAGACCGTCGGCCATGTCATACGCGTCAAAAATAGCGGGCAGCAGGACGTCGCGCGCGATCGCCTGCGGCCCGAGCAAACTGACCAATACGAGCACCAACAGTTTATGCGGCATGCGGAACGTCTAACGAATTAGTAGGAGTTTCGAAGCGGCAAAGTTGCCTTCGGTGTGCAAGCGAACGAAATACAAACCTGAGGACAGCGACACACCGGCGGCGTTGGCCCCGGCCCAATTAACTGTGTGCACGCCGGGCTCGAGAGTTTCATTGAGCAAAGTCGCCGCCCGCTGACCGAGGACATTCCAGACGTCAATCGTCACCGGGGCGCGGTTGTTGATGCGAAAGGCGATGCGCACGTTGGTATTGAACGGATTGGGGTAGCTTACCAGTTCGAAAGCGTCGGGCGGCGACACAGGCGGCGGCGGGCCGCCGTCAATGCGCAAAATCGCCGTGCGTGGCAGAGCGAGGTTTGTCAAGTCGTCGAGCGCATTGAATTCAATCACGTAGTTGGCGCGGTTCGACAAGGCGCTAAGACCGGACAGAGTTGCGCGATATCGGTCGTAGCTGACGGCGGCCATCGTGCCCCACGGGAATTGTCCGGGCTCGTCAACGTCTCCGTACGGATAGATGCGGTACCAGACGTTTTCCATTGCACCGCTGCAGCGAATTTCCACCGTGGTCGTGTCGCCGAACGCATCCACGCCAATCGGAGAATCAAGAATCACCGGGAGCGTGGCGCCGTCTTGGACGCGGCCGCCGATGAAGACGTCGTCGGCGATGATGCGGTCCTGCACTTCGAGGGGATCTCCGTTACCGTTCGCGTCGAGCAACGGGTTCTGCCCGCTGTCACGTTCGTTGATCCAACCGCGCGCGGCACTGAACGCTTGCCAGACGCTCTGTCCATCCCAAACGTATTCCCAAAACTTCGTGGAGAAGCTCTCGTGGCCGAAGAAGCTGCACGCTTCATTTGCGCCGCCTGAAGCGATGAAAATGCGGTTGGACCGGCCGTTGTTAAGTTCTTCGATAAGGGAACCGGCATTGCAGGCTTCAATCAGGATGACAAGTTTAGTCGTTTCATCCAGAGCGGCCCGATCTAACCAGGCACCGAGCGAATCGGCCGTGACATTGTCGCGCGGATTTCCGGTCAAGTCAATTTCATTGTAGTGGCCGTGCCCGGAGAAATGGAACACGTTGGGTTTGTCCGGATTCTGCGAGTCGCGCAGATTCAGAATCTGCTGCCGTAGATTCGCGGGTGTAATCACGTCAGACGTCACAATTTCGTCATCTCGTCCGTCACCGTCAAGGTCCTGCCAAGATTGCGGGGTCATATAAGCGACGTTGTGGCCGTAATCGCGATTCCGGGCGAGCACTGAGTACGCGAAGTTGCATGATGCATTGGTGTTGGCAGCGAAGTACTCAAAATTGTCGGGACTATTCCCGCCGCCGGCAAGGATGAGTGAAGAACGGCTTGCGTCGAATAATCCTGCGACATCAATGAAGATCACTCCGCCATTGATCATGGACAGGCATGCCGTACGACGCAATTCATACTCCGTCGAGTTGTCCGCAATGTTCAGGTAGCCCAGATTGCCGATGCTGTCGCGGTAGGCGACTTCGTACATCGAATCGGGCCGGGCTACGTCGTACACGCGCAGTCCGTCGTGACCCGTCGCGACAAACGCCAGATTCTCCACGACTTCGACCGCATAAGTTTGGCCGGGCCACGGCAAATGACCGAGGCGCTGTGGCGGCAGTATGCTGACATCGAGGACGGTTAGTCCGCTGTCGCGAACAGTCACATAAGCACGGGGATAGACGACATCCACGTCAGAGACCGCGCCTTGGCGATAGGTCGCGGCAATTGTTGGTGCGTGCGGATTGTGCACGTCAAGAATCGTTAGGCCACGCTCGTTTGTCGCAACATAGACGAAGTCGTTCTGCGCGTCAATATTGACGGGTGAAACGCCGACATACACCGAAGTTACAATAGACGTGTTGTAGACCGAGGAGATATCCACGACCCACACATTGTCGCCGGCGCAAATGTACGCATAGTTGCCCATGACGGCGACAGCCTTTGTGTTGTTCATAGGCGTTTCGCTCGTCACAACCGGTTGCTCTTCGTTTGTCACGTCAAGGATCCTGAAACCGCCATCATTGTCACACGTGATGACGTAGGTGAGGGAGTCCTTTTGAAACGTGGCCAAGCCATCGGTGTAACTGAAGGAGCCGTGATCGCGCAGACTCCATGTCGGCACGGGGCGGCCAACGTCCTGCAAGTCCACTTCCGTGAGTCCACGGTAGTAGTTAGCGACAAACAGCCGGGAACCGATTGAGGTGATCTGCAACGGTGAGTTACTCGCCTCGTAAATCAGCGCGGCCTCCACGTCGCCGGTGTCGGTCGGTATGAAACCGAACACGCCGTGGGGATAGCTGACAAAATAGACCACGCTGTCGGTCGCCGCGACGCCGTGCACATCGGGTTCGATCTCGTCGGGATCAAAATCTGTGACGTAGCGCAAGTCGCGGGGATTGCTGACATCTACGATATTCAGGCCGGCCTGTTCACAGCCGATATACGCGCGCTGGCCACTCAGGCTGAATTCGAGCGTGGCGGCCGATCCGTTGTAGCGTGGTGTTGCGGAAATCCAATCGAGGGGCAGCAGCGTATCTGGATTTGCGATACTAAACGTGAGAAAGCGCTCGGTGTCATTGGATGTCAAATAGAGAATGGTGTCTTGTATCTGAATATCCCAAGCGGCGCCGACGACGCGCGACACCAGACTGGGTTGGGTCGGATTCTCGACATTGACAATGGAGCGGTTATGGAGGTCGCCCAGGTAGGCGCGGCCATTGCTTGCCGAGACGCAGAGCAGTCCCAGACCGGACTCCTCGCCGTCAAACATGTGATAGTGCGACAAGAAACGCGGGGCGACTGGAGTGGAAATGTCATAGATGTCGAGACCGCTGCCCTTATCTGCAATGAAAAGTGTGTTGCCGTCTATGTGCAGGTCGAAGACACGTGTTTGTGTCTGAATGGAGCCGACGAATTGCGGCTGGTCAGGCACATCAATGTCCACGATGGTCACTCCGGCTTCGCCGTTGGCCAGGAATACGTGATGCCCGTGCACTTGAATCGCGCGGATTTCTCCGCCGGTGACAACCTTTCCAAGCGTGTCGAGCGTATTGGCGACGGATGCGTCGAGCACGAGCAGGCGGGTACCTGCGCCCACGAGCGCCAGCCCGTCGTGCAGGGCAATGGCAAGTGGCGAACCTTCATCCAATGCCTGGGAGCGAATTGGCAGCGGTGTTGAACCCAATGCCGTTCCTGTTGTGATCATGCCGATCAGCCAGGCGCCGAACAGGCGGCGGTAGAATCCGGTGTACCGCCGGCCGTGACGGGTCAGGCGCTTGGCATCTGCGGCGGGTGCTTGTGTACGAGAGATCACAGTGTATTGCCTAATAGGAGATTATTAGCTTCAATTGTGATTATTCGGTCGCTTTGGTGGCGAGTGTTGAAGATCCGAGTAATCCCATTGAAATATAGTGAGACAATGCGATTTGAAAAAGCGCTCGGCCGGTGCGATAGCATTTAGTCAGGTGCATAATTTCATTCACAGCAATTTGCCCAATCTCCCAGACTAATCTACTGTTATTGAATCACATGAGAGAAACGAACGGGCGAACGCATTGTTGAATTCCCTTTCAACATTATCAAGTAACCGGGCTAGCGCCTCTCCGTGCCGATTGGGACGGAAAAAATGTTGGTTCGTAATGGGCAAGAAACTCCCGCCGCAAGCAGGGCCGGAAACACAAATCCGCCGTCCCGCGAACTTTGACAATGGATGCAACGCAAAAGAGCTCCGTGATTGGAGCTCTCTGCGTCTGGGAACATGGGATGCTTGCGTAAGGGTCCGCAAGCGATGCCTCGTCAGCGTAATTCAAGCCGGTCCCAGACGGGATCCCAAATCGGCAGGGGAGTCGGGGGCTCCATTGAAATGCGCAGCAACTCCTTGGGCAGATAGCGGCTTGGGATAATGACATTCAGCACGTACTCGTCAAACCACTCATCAGACATAGTGAAAAGTCCGCCGTCACCACGCTCCTTGCCCCAACTGTTTTCAACCAGCCACTTACGCGGTTTGCCGTCCACGACATCCACCCCGACTAACACCATCGCGTGATTTGCAGATTGATCGCGATAGTCAAGACGCACTTCTTTGGACATCCCAAGCTCGATGCCGAACAGCTCTTCGTAGTTGTACATGCCCTCGATCAGAAGTCCCTTCTTGCTGTACGACTCGTGGCCGACGTCGCAGGCGAACCAGATACGATTGCTATCCATTAGCGCCTTGAGTGTGATGTCTTTCATGGTCGCGGCGTCAATGTTCACGAAGGTCACGTCGTTCTTATCCGCCATCGGCTGCATGGACTGGATACTGTAATTCTTGCCGAAAGGATGAATCGGATAGTTTGCGAGTGACACAAAATCGGCGAGATCCACATCCACAACGTTACGGAAGAACTCTTGCGGAGTGAACGTCTCGGGATCGGAAGCCCTGCCGGTCGAGTCGGTCGTTCGCCATTCAAATTCCGTCGGCGGGACTCCGTAGTTTATGACGAGCAGGCGAGTGACGTCCTTAAGCATGCGGGCCTTTTCCGCGCGCAACTCCTCCAATGATCTTCCCTCGGCGCCGAGTGTCCGCAAGTGAGCGGCGTCCCGGCGCATGAGCATCGCCAGAATGCGCTGCATCGTGCCGGTGTTGGCGCTACTGCGCGTTTCACTCATCGCATTCTTCGGCACAACGCCGTACTTCTGCATGAGGTTGGCGAAGAAACCCCAGTATCCGCCGTCGCCAATGGGGTCTTCAAGGTGCTTGACCAATTCGCGGTCCTGAATGTCACGGTCGCGCGTAGCGATAATGTACTCGAGGAAAACGTTGCTCTTCTCCAGCAGGTCATGGAACGCAAAGTAGCTCTCAGAAAACTCGAATTCGTCAAGATCATACTTCGCGGATACATCCTGACGCATCAGATTGGCGCCCGCGAACATCCAGCAGCGTCCGGAGCCTTCCTGGTCCGTAATACCTTTTGTTTCGAGCTTGAATGAGAAGATGTCATCGCTGGCGGCGAGCACATCGCGATTCATGGCGATGGACTTAATATCATTACTGGTGACCGCGTTCATGGCGGTGCGGGTGCGAGCATCGAGTTCAACGGACTGAATCAGTGAGCGCACCTGCTCCACGGACAGCCCGGCCTGCGGATCCGAAGACTGGGCGAACAGGCAAGATGACAAAGCGAAAGCCAGCAGCGAAAAGAGTCGGAACATTCCGGTACCTCCTTAGTGATCAAGAGTCGGGGGTCTCCCCCCGCGACGACAGGCCCAAACTACAACGCTTGAACGTAAAACACAACATTACGGTGCAGGATAGCCACAGAATCTATGTCATTTTATTCAAATGTTCAATTCACAAGGGAATCCACAGTGGCCTCGGCGCGCGGCATCCAGCGCTCTTCGAAAGACCAATCGCCGGACGACGGCTGCTAAGGCGATGTCAAAAGCCACCCTCCAAAGAGGCACGCTATCACCCTGTTTCAAGTTGATACTATTTGATAATTCTCGTTTGTCCCGTGGATAAGGTCGTTAAGCGGCTGAAGATGATAAGCAAAGAGAGCGAAATCCGTTTCACATATTCTCGGTAGAGAATGGAATGTTCTAACTTCAACAATTGCTTGACAAATGCTTCACGCATCGCTACCTTTATCTATATTCACATAGCTTGGTCAGTTATGCTCAGTGGGGTCGCTATTAGTGCGAGACTGCGCAGATGAAGAGTAGAAATGTCTCTTGATCGTGTTGGGAAATGGCCGAATAACGGCCGACAAACGGATAGTCTGAATAAGTTAATCGCGCAATCCAGTCACGGGTTGCGCTTTGTTGTTTTCCGGCAGGTGCGGCTTTCGATTCGCACTTAGCTCGCATTACCATCGCCAAGTAAACAGTTACCTTTGTCATACTAAACACAGAATTTGCCTTTACAACAGTTAATTCATGGGGAGCAACCATGTATAAGTTTGGAAAGTTCTTGATAACGCTGGCGGTTTTTGCGCTGGCAACTAATGCTTGGGCGGCAATGCCGACTCTGCCAATCTCGGCCGGAGTGGAAGATGCCTCGCGATCCGTTGCGTTATCAGCACCACCCGCTCAGGTTGACCGGGATCAAAGTGGCAGACTCGATGCGATCATTAATGTGCCAGCCGACCAACCGACAATACAAGCCGCAATAAATGCCGCTTCACCAGGTGATGTCATTCTCGTCGCGGCCGGAATATATGTGGAGAACCTTGTGGTGAACAAATCTCTCACGATAAATGGTGCAGGTGTAGGGCTGACAACGATTTATCCCGCTGCTTCGGATGTCGGTCCGTGCAACGCTGGGTCGTTCCAGAACTCGCAGGTCATAGTAGTCTCCGCTCACGATGTGACGATTTCTAATCTAACCGTCGATGGCGACAATCCAAGCCTCACGAGCGGCGTAAGCGTCAATGGTGCCGATATCGACGCCCGCAACGGTATCATCGAGTCAGATGGGCCGTGGAACAATCTTGTGGTACATCACACAACTGTGAAGAACGTCTTTCTGCGGGGAATCTACGCAAGGAGCAGCGGCAGCAGTTTCCACATTCATCACAACACCGTGCAAAACGTAGCTGCGTGCGGTGGTTCGATAGGAATCTTCAATTTCGGCGGTGCCGGCCTTATTGAGTACAACACTGTTTCATACTGTAACGATGCTATTGCCGCGAACTGGTCGCGCGGAACGCAATTCCTAAACAATGTTATCACGAATAGTGGCAGTGGCTTGCATACCGACAATAACGGTGGATTCGGCGGCGTCGCGGACTTGATCCAGAATAATTTCGTGGATGACGGTGCGGTGAACAGTTATGGTATCTGGGTGTTCTTTCCCTATTTGAACGTCGTCCTCGATAATAACACTGTTAACAACAATGACATCGGATTGTTCGCTTGGGGCGGCTCAGGCGGGCAAGGTCAGTTCACGAACAATGACGTGGACGGCGAAAACCGCCCGGGGTGCTTGGGCATCTATGTGACGGTCGGTTCTGATGCATGGCTCAGCTACCAATCAAGCGTCAACTCACTCTTAACAGGAAACACTACCGCAAACTGTTCGTACGGTTTTGCGTTTGATACTGACGAAAACGGGGACTTTGCGACGACGGTGTCATCCTCAAGCTATACCTTTAGTGGTCACACATACGACGTGTATGTCAGCGGCGTGGGTGCCATGAGCTACTCTGGTCTTTCTGGTGGCACCGTCTGGGTGCAAGCGCCTGCGCGGATTCAAGATGGCATCAATATTGCCAATTCCGGCGGCAGCGTTACTGCGTCTGACGGGACATACCCCGAAGCGCTGAACATCTACAAGAGCCTCACGCTGATCGGCGAAAGCCAAGCAGGTGTTGTAATCAATGCCAGCGCCTTTAGCGACTATGGCATCGATGCTAACGGAGACTTTAACTTCACCTTCCAGAATTTCACGCTCGACGGCCCTGACGCAGCCATTACAGGTAACTATGGCTTAAAGGTCTCCGGTGATAATGCTACGGCAGCCATTTCAAATGTGACAGTCATTGGTACGGGTAAAACCGGTATTGACCTTAATGGGTTGGCTTCTGGAAGCATCACGAATTGCACTTCTTCGGGAGCGCTCTCTGGCAACGGACTGTCTCTAACTGATTGCAGCAACTTTACCATCAACGGCTTAACGACTTCCGGAAATGCCTGGGGCGGCGCGGCGGTGTACACCTACGGTCGTTACAACACTGGCGGTTCAAACAACGTGAACTTCATGGGCACACTGAATATCTCCGAAGCGCGTCCCATCTATTGGGAGCGTGTTGAGTGGATGTCGGTGCGTCCACCCTTGACCAATCTGACCGTGCCGCCTGGCGCCTATCCATATGTAGTGGGTTCCGCGCTGTATCCCTATCTTGAAGCCTACATGCCGAGCCAGGCCGCAGCCGTGGCCGCCGCCACAACACAAGGCGTGAATGGCTGGGCGTATGATCGTGCGCTCGATTTCTTCCATGTGACACCGCCGATAGCGGCGGTTACAGGCCGCGCTAACGGCGTCAGCTTCAACGTGGGCCTATGAAGCAACAGCCAATGAAGTGCACTTGACGGCCGGTTTGTTTGAAGGATTCGCGGTCGATGGATTGAGCTATACCAACGTAATAGGCGTTGGCAACTCGACGATCATTCGCCCGACTGTCTTGCTGGCTACCGGTGTTGGCCATAAATACACTCCCGCGATGAACGTTCCAGTGTTCGTGAACAATTCAACGAACGTCACGCTTCAATCCATGCTGATTGAAGATGGTCTCGGTCTCACCCCAGGCGCAGGAGGCGCAGACGCCATTGTTTTCTGGAACAGGGCTTCGGGTGCTATTTCAAATTGCTCAATAGTTGGAACATACACGATTGCCGGAAGTCAAACCGGTCAAGGCCTTGCTGTGGATGCATCGGCTCCGGGCACTGCAACACTCGCAGTCAATAACTGCACATTCAACGGCTTCCAGAAGAACGCCGTGGATGTCGTAGATGGCAATTACAACCTTGCTGGCGGCGGAAACATCACATTCAACATGACGGGTGGTACAATTGTCGGTGCTGGCCCGACCACAGCAATCGCACAAAACGGCGTCATGCTGTGGAGTCGTGCCGGCGGTTTGGTCGGCGGAACGATTAATGGGGTTTCCATCGGTCGGCGGTTCGCCAACTACACTCCTGCCGGAACCGGGCCACGGCGATGAACATGTACAACGCCACGGGCCCAACAACAATCACAACTGCATCCTGGAACCCGAGTCAATGCATATGACCCCAATTCCGGCAATACCTGGAACACCAATTGCTATTCGAATTTTACGACTAACGGCGGGTTTCCGGGGCAATACAATGTTGTTGGCGGCGGCGGAAATGTTGACTTAAATCCGAACACCAACGGCTGTACGGACATCGGTTTTGTGCTGAGCGATGATCACATCGGATGCAGCCGCGTCTGCGACAATGTCAATCTCTATCTGACGCTGAATACGCCCGGCATACCCAATCTGCAGGTGATTCTCGACCTGCCTTCCGGATTTGCGGCAGACTTGCCGTTAATCGGCGCAATTGTTACACCGATCCTGGCGGAGCGTGACACGAATCTGATCGCCGCCTATGCCATAAAACTCAACGACAGCCTTGTCCAAGTTGACATGGGCTTAGGGCAGGGTTACAGCACGGGCGACTACACGAAGTATGTTGCTTGCATTCCGCTCATCAGCACGGCAGCGACGGGCGTGCACACTATCACCGTGAACGGAACGCTATGGACGGATGAGTCCAATTTCGATCATAGCAACGCTTTGTCGGTCAGCGCGGCTTCCATTGAAGTGGATTGCACTGTTCCGGTCATCAACACATTTGTGAATTCAGCGACGTGTGCGTTTGGCAGCGCGGCGCAAATGGACAACAAATTCAGTGCAACATTGACGGACGCGAATTCGCTGCTGGACGAAGCGTGGGTAACGTTTGCACCGAGCGGCGCTTCTATCCCGCTATTCGGCGCGAATGTGGCGTCGCCGGAGACCCTGACGTTCCCGACGCCGGGAGCGCAGGCCTTGGCTTTCTATAATGCGTTGAACGAAGGCTGCAACACGCTGACGCTGCATTTGACCGATAGCGAATGCAACGTTGCGACAGTGTTCAGTCTGAGCAACATCGGGCGTGACACTACTGCGCCGAGCCTTACAGTTACCACGTCAATTCCAGCCAACTACTGTTTCAGCAACGACCCGTTATCGCCGAACTACGGCGGGTCATATCTGGACGACTACATTAATATAACGTCGGAACTGGGGCGAACGCCTGCATGGCGGCGACCGGCACGCTGACGATTAGCTATGGCATGAATAGCTTCCCGCTTCCGCTTGACCAGCCCAACTATCTGTCCACTGATGGCGAGGCCCTCGCGTTGTGGGGCTGGATGCCGCCCATTGTGGGCGGTAGCAATGGGGCGCCGAGTGTATTCAACGTGAATGCGTCGGACTGCGCGGGCAATACTGCGACGATGCAGCCGTTCACAATCTGCGTTGACACGACGAAACCGCAGAACGCCGTGACCGCGTTCGATGCACGCCCCGCGCACCTCGGCGTTTGGCTGAAGTGGTCGTGGACGGCCGGTCTGCAGGCTCAGGAGATGCGTATATATCGCAGTCCGCTCTCGGGACAATACCCAAGCTACAGCGGCGATTTGTGGGCGAGCGAGGCGAACTATGCGACGACGATGCCGGTGCCGGTGGGCTGGACCTTGGTGGCGACGCAAACCGCGCTGAGCGGGACGACATCGGCGGTCTACGGCAGCGTGAATAACCGCGGTGACGGGCCGACGACTCACGTTGCTGGTTCGGATACATATTGGCTTGATGCTGACACAAACTGGGTGAACGGTCATGGCAACGCGGCTTCGTATCGTGACATCTACCGCTATGTGACGTTTGTGAAAGATGCGGGCGGAAACTGGTCCGTCGGCGATACGGTTGAGTTCCTGGAGAACGCAGATCGCTCGACGAACTACTGGTTGGGTGACTGGGTCACCGCAGACGTGGGAGCGGGCAATTTCAATTCCAGCGGCCGTGTGAATACCGCGGACCTGAACGTCCTGCCGCCCG
Organism: bacterium; assembly: GCA_016702305.1. NCBI lineage: Bacteria > bacterium. Next base: position 37,555 of record JADJEH010000017.1, on the reverse strand, counting down.
TCTATTTCACGAACACCGGAACGTACCATAACATTGGGCCGGTGAATTTTGAAAATGGCACGGTGGGGAAGAGTGTGCCGAATCCCGACGGATCGGGTTCGGTGAATTTCTCTGACCTCGTGGTGTTCAGCTTCAACTACGGCGTTGTGGCGCCCGTTGGCGAATCCCCTTCGACGGAGTTCGGTCTTGAACCCGATCCGGCGCAGTATCGCCCGTTCGGCAATTTGGATGAAGCGCCGGTGGTTTCGCTAACGACGCCGACTGATGCGAGTTTTGACGACGGCAGCGAGTTTACGGTGACCATTGGCCTGACCGGCAACGAAGGCGATGTGGTCAAAGCCGTTGAAGCGGTGCTCGAGTATGATGACACACGGTTGGAGTACGTCAGTTCAACCACTTCGGCTATTGCTACGGACGGGACGCTGTTCACCAAGGCGGCGCTGGTCAACAACGAAGCCGGCAAAGTGGGTATCGTGGCCGCAGCCTGCGGCGGATACACAACACTTTACGATGACGCCGTGCTTGGCACGGTGACCTTCCGTGTGATGCGCGAGATCACGTCGCCCTGTGAGCTTTCCCTGGTCTCCGTGCAGATGGTTGATAATACAGGCGCGATCAGCACGACAGAGAGCGATGGTATTTCGATTCAGAGCGCCAGCTCGATTCCGACCAACTACGCGCTGCACCAGAACTACCCGAATCCGTTCAACCCGACGACGAATATTCAATTCGATCTGGTCGAAGCGGGCCACGTGACGATTCTGGTATACAACACCCTTGGCCAGGCGGTTGCTACAGTGCTCAATCAACCGCTCGAAGCCGGTCGCCACGAGGTTTCGTTCGACGCCTCGACCTTGGCGTCCGGATTGTACATCTACACGATTCAAGTCAACGGTTTCAGTGACTTGAAGAAGATGGTCTTGATTCGTTAAACGCGAATCGCATCATAAAATAGAATCCCCGCCGTCACGATTTGTGGCGGCGGGGGTGAATATTCTACCGGAGATTGCTGTTGCGCAAATTTTCGATGATAATCGTGGTGTTGGCCGTTCTCAAACTTGCGGCACCAAGTATCGCGACCGAACTGTACTTTCAACCGGACTCATCGTTCGGGTTGATCGGCGATACCGTGACCGTATCGGCCTACATCACCGCGTCGGATACTGTACGCGGCTTCACGGTATATCTGTACTACGACACGACACTCGTGGACCTGGCCGCGGCTCCAGTGCCCGGGTCGCTAATTTCGTCCGTTCCCGGATTAGACTTTCGATTTGCCGATCATATCGTGTCCGCTCCGAATTGGCTTGAAGTCGGCGCGACGATATTTGGCGGCACGTATTGGGCGGGACCGGGCGAGCTGTTTCGGCTGCGATTGGTTTATCGCGGCTGTGGCGACGTGCCGATGAACGCAGATGTGGAATTGTGGCGTCCCAACGGCAGTTACATTCCCGGCACCTTTAATCCGCCGGTTTTTCTGATCTGCGACCGCGTCCCGCAGGCACCGGACAGCCTGACCATACAATTGACGGGCAGTGCAGCCGAATTGCATTGGCGGGCCGTCATGTTCGATACCTTGGGGCGAGCGCTGATTGAGCCGCCATTGTATCGTGTATATCGCAGCACAATTGCTCCAATTCCGGGCCCCTATGCTGCTATTGACTCCACGCCATCACTCTTTTATCTCGATGTAAACGCGCACGCCGATCAATCGGAATACCGTGTTGACGCTCACGGGCAATAGCCCCGCCGTTTCGCAGCGGGGTACAACCTCGATAACGACAGCGGCCGCTCCCACGAGCGGCCGCTGTCATTCGGTCAGAGTCTGAAACGCGGCGTTTCGAAAACACAGTCAAACCAGAAAGCCCTGCAAGATGGTTCTTGCAGGGCTTTAGCCTGTGAGTACTACCTACGGAGCGTTTGAGATCACAATGTAATACTGCTGCATCTCCGGTCCGGCCAAGGCGTTGGTGTCCGTAAAGGAGGTGGTTGTGGTTGTACCAATCAACGTCGTCGGCGACGGGACGAAGTTGATGCCTGCTCCCCGGTGAATTGAGTAGCTTGCCGCGCCCGCAATCGGCTCCCAGTACAACAATGCATCAGGCTGGTCTTCTTTGATGACCAGATGCTGAATCGGAGACAAAGGTGATACTAGCAGCAAGGGCAATAGGAAGCCCGCGTACAAATTGAAACTTGCGCTCGATTGCACGCCAATTGGCGTTGGTTGTCCAAAAGCTGAAACCAAATTGAAGTTAGCTGAACTCGATGTCCCGCCTCCCGCATCAACCACGCTCTTCCTCAGCGCGAAGTTCTCGCTCTGCGATTGAGCCCACAACAGCGCAGGAAGGAAGAGCAGCAAGAGAGTCTTCATATGGTTGTCTTTCACTGTTTAACAGAATTGTTTAACGCGCCGAACTGCAATATCACTGCTTCAAGTTGCTGAATACGACGATCAAGGTTTGCAAGGTGCTCGTCTTGAATCCGTCTCTGTTCGATCAGGCGAGCATTTTGACTCGCCAGTTCCTGCACCGCGGCGAACAACACGCCGTCCGCATCAATCGTCTCAATTCCCAGCGAGTCGCTGCCCAGGCCGAACGCATTCCAAAAATCCTGCGCCATCGGACCTATATGTTCGGTGCCTTCGGCCTCTGACTTATACTCCCATTCCTTGATCGGCAACTCGGAAATCTTTGTAAGCACGGCTTTCGTGTCGGATAGCCGAATATTCCGCTTCTTCGTTGAATCTGAGACCGCGATCCAGGCATTTCCTCCGGCGGCCATCGTCACACCCGCCAAATGGTTGTTGTTGGAGAACAGACGATAACCTCCCGAGGCACGCACGCTGAACTGATCGTTCGCGCTCGACGTAAGATTCGTGCCCCAACCGTCGCCCCAGACAAATGCACCCGAGTGAAGCGCATGCGAGTTATTCCCGCCGGCGAAACAGTAGTTGCTCGCAGCTTCGTTATTGCCTCCAGCAGCGACGAATGACCGATACCCTGAAGCGGCATTGTGGTCGCCGCCGCTCACCACTGCTTCCTGACCGGAAGCCGAATTCGATTGGCCGCCGGCCACTACTGAAGCATAGCCGGTCGCACTGTTACCGAAACCACCAGAAACCGTGCCATAGTCTGCGGCCACTCGGTTGATTTGTCCGCCCGCAATCGTGCCGTAAGAAATGCTGTCAATTTCATTACCGCTGCCCCCACCAATGACATTGTGCCCGCCGGCGTATACAACATTCGAGTCGCCGCCCGAAATCACATTGACTGATCCCAAACACGTGTTCCCAACTCCGCCACCGACAAAACTGTTGAACTGGGTGCGATTGAAGCGACCGCCTGTGATGGCGCTATAATCTCCCTCCGCGAAATTACCTTGGCCGCCTCCGATTACTGAATTTTGCCCGTGCGCATCGTTGTCAGTGCCGCCTCCGATGTGCGAGTGCACGGCGCTGGTGGTGAGCAGATTGTCCGACCCGCCCGTAATGGATGACCGGAAACTGTTCACGACGTTGTCCGAACCTACGACAAGGCCTTCGGAGGAGGTAATCGTATTTGCGTCGCCGACCTGCAATTCGCCGAGAATATTCACACTACTGGTGATGTACCCCCCGCTCGCCCAGTCCAGCGTTCCCACGCGATAAGCACTGGCAACGGACGTGATTGGCTGCCGCGGCGTCATCTCGCTGTTGCCGCCGACCGTAATGCCCAGCCAGCGGTCTGCAATGAAATAGTCACCCAGAGGCACTAGCGAACCAAGCTGGACGTTGAACAAGCCGTCTCCGACGATTACGGGAGAATACGTCTCTGTCCACAAAGGTATGCCGCCGGAGGCCGTACTGTAGAGCGTGAAAGTCATTGTCACGGTGGTGTCGAGTGGTGTGCCGGTCGGCGAAGTAAGCTGGCCTTGATAGTTGATCAAATGTGGTATGGCGTAGGCATTGAAAGCCAGCGACAAAAGAGCCAGGAATCCTAATCTCATGGTCGGTTCTCCGAATTCAATATATTCGACATATTTGTAGCAATCTACTTCGGATCCCGACGCAATGTCAACGAATCTGAATCAACAATTGAAGATACCCGAAGCCGCTCAGTCCGATGCAGGAGATTGGAAAAGCAACACTTGGATATCGAGTTGGGTCAGCAACAGGTGCGAAAAGTAAGCGTGTCTCTATGCCACTAATTTGGCAAGGTGTAACATGGCAGTATTAGGGTAATCACGGCAACGCATATGGAACTCAAAGTGAACACATGAACAAGCGCCCAGAACACATAAGCCCTGCAAACAATGTCTCAGCAGGGCTTTTGTATGTATGCTACTATTCACCGCAAACAAATTTACTTGAGTAGTATCAATTTCCTCGATTGCGAGAAACTACCGGCATCCAGCCGGGCGAAGTAGATGCCTGATGCCAAAGCGAAGCCAAGGTCATCCCGGCCATTCCACCGCACCACATGATAGCCCGCGACCTGCTTGCCGTCAATCAGGGTTGCAACTTGCTGACCGGCGATGTTGAAGATCCGCAGGGTCGCCTCGCCGGCCTTCGCCAATGAGAAGGGAATCGTCGTCTCCGGATTGAAAGGATTGGGGTAGTTGGACATCAAGCTGTACTCGTGAACGAGTCCCTGCGGGGGCGGCTCCGCTGCATCCACAAGGTCGCCGACTCCGGTGCGGATCATGAAGTTTGAAGGTTGATTTTGCCAGCCTGTCGCCGCTTGATACCAGTAACAGCGGCCCTGATCGCCGCCATTGTTGTCTGTCGCGATTCCCGGTTCAGCAGGGCGTGCTTCGGTCCAATCTAAAGTTGTCCAAAACACATCTCCCGGCGCGACCGCTTCTCCGGGGAAGTGAATCGTAAACATCTCATTTGTAACCGGTGGCGTGATGAAATATGGACCAATCAGCTGGGCTTCGGGCAAGCCGCCGTTGTCGAGCGCGATGCCTATGCCGATAGGTGCGATTGAGTTCACAGCGATCTGCGCCGTATAGACGAACTCATTGCCTGTCGGCATGTTGCAGCGGATTGCGAACCGATTCTCGTCATACAGGCCGGATACGATCATGAAGAACTCCCATGTACCGTCATCGTAGGTTAGATATTCAATCTCCGGGGTGACTCCCGCGTAGGCGCCTACTACAGCGGAAGGCGGACCTTCGAATTCAACATCGTCGTCCAGGATGTACCCTGTGATTGAATAGTCATACCATGCGCCGAACGTTGCGGCTTCGTCCGTGTAAGTCTGAACGCCGACCGGCATGAAATCATACACTTCGGCATTGCGGTACAGGATGAGACCGGCCAAGCCGTTCACAGGCAATCCGTCAACTCCTTGTGTGGGATCCGTCCACGTGACTTGAAGGTTGTTGCCGACGGGAGTCACGGAAACGTCCGTCGGCGGTGCTGGCGGCACCGGCAATGTCGCTTGAATGGACGTGTTGCTGAAGTACTCCGGATTACTGACGATAGACGGCATGTTCTGCGGCCACCACCCGTCAAAGATGGGGTTGCCGGCCTGGCGTTGAATCACAAAGAAGCCCAATCCCGGCGTCTTATCCGGCCCGTAAAGCGCCACTTGGTAAAGATCATGGAATCCCAAAGGGATAGCGACTTCACCCGAAAAATACCCTGACGCGGTCGAGAATCCAATCTGCGGATTCGCAAAAACGTAGTACGGTTCAACGTTGTGGGGTGCGCCGGACAAAGACCGATAGCGCAGCGTCGCTCCGGAGGCATAATAGTACGCCCAGTAATTGCCTTCACTGCCCGGGCGCGAGTATGACCACGTGTCGGAATCATCGTCGTCGAAATAGATGCCAAACCCTTCACCTTCATCCAAACTCGGATTAGCGTGGTCTTCGCACGCCAAATAGAGCATGTCGTTTGTATCGTTGTACTTCAAGTAGAGGTAGGCGGTCTGCGGAGGATTGGAACCGTCGTAGCCATACACATCAGAAATGTCAATTCTGACTGCATCAGTCCACTCGCCCTGAGAGATGACGCCGTCAAAGGTCACCGGTGAGACTGCCGGCGGCACGACCGGATCATAGACCAAGTATGAGTCATCCAGCGAGCCTGCGGCTTCATTGGAGTACTCGGACTCACCGTTGCTATACACTCCCGTTACAACGTAGTAATACGTGAAGGCCGGGTACACTCGAACGCTGTCGCTGAATGTCGTGGCGGTACCCACTGCGGATCCAATTAGAGCATAAGGCCCGCCAGCCAGTGGCGCCCGCCAGATATGTATCGAATCCGGATCATCCAGCGAGCGGTGCGGAGTGCGGCGCGGCAGATTATCTTCGATCCCCTCGCTCACCGATGTATGTTCAGCATCATTCGATCGAGTTAGTGGAGAATCTCCGACCGCAATGAGGGCATCGTGCGCGCGGTTGGATCGAGCGAATGTCCCGAGTGCGCTCCAACTCAAGTCAATGCTCCGCAGCTGACCACTAACCGTCGCCAGATTCTGTGGAGCTTGTTCAGTCAGTACTAAATCAAAGTTAACTCCGCTGGTCAAACCATCCTCGGTGATAACAACTCCGGGCACGGTGTCCCAGGAATAACCCAATTTCCGCGCCGTAAGAGTGTAAGTGCCTGCCGGGATGTGGTCAATCTGGTAAGAACCGTCACTGGAGGTTGTTGCCCGCAAGTGCGTACCGAGGGCTTCAATTGTCACGCCAGAGTAATCACCGGTCCCATCTAGCGTCACCGTGCCGTTGGCGCTGCCGCCTTCAAGGTCCAAGGCAAATGTGTATGCGTTACCGCCGTTCCCGAACAAGCGATTGTGAACCGCCTTGCCACCGGCGATTAGACTGGTGCCGTCCGCCGACAAATCCAGGTCGTTGGGAGAGCCGGGATGTGTATATGCAAAGAACGGCACCGCATCGTATTTCTGAAATACTCGTATATCCGGTTGGCTGTCATTCAGATATCCCCAGGAACACGCCGCAACCGTCAGCCCGTCGTCCGAGATCTCGATATCGCCAACCAAGTCCCCCATACCTGCCGAAACCCAGAGCGGAACGCCGCCGCCATTGGTTTCAAAGACGGCGACATAGCCCTCATAGCCTGTTGAATTGAACTGCATCGAGCCGCCCGCAATCGTCTGTCCATCGTACGATACCGCCGTTGCTGTGCCCCAGTTTGAAGTGCCCCCGCTGAATCGGTATTCCCAGAACAGAATGTAGGTGGAATTGGCCTGGTCCCACAAATAACATCTGACCTTGCCATCGTTATTGCCGGCTGCCGCGATGATCCGGCCATTGCCGGAAACCGTGGCCGGGTGTTCGGTGTTGCGCCCGTCTTCGTTCCAAATCATGTCACCCGTGGACGCATCCAGCGCAAACAAGCGAAAGCGGCTTGTGGCGACGATGCGCGTACCGTCGCCTGAGAATCGCGCTCCGATCCACTGGTTATTCGCGGCCATCATCGGAAGTGCGGCTTCCCAAACGGGCTCCGACGACTCAATCGGATACAGCGATAAATACAAACTATCCGTCCCATGAGTCATTAGGGCAAGAACGTAGTCACCTGCACGGGAAAGCGCTATGCCGCTGTAGTAGGAATCATCGGGGATAGTAGTTGACCAAAGTTCGGTGCCGTTTTCGCCGGTAAGGACCCGAAGCGTGCGAGTCTGGGCCCAAACGACGTGTGATCCCGTTGGTGAAACCGCAACCGCGCTCAGTCCATCCTCGCCGGGGACTTCGTAAAATAGCTCACCGGTCAATCCATCAAAGACCTGTAGGCGGAAACTGTTGAGGCTGACCCCGACTGCCGCGATGCTGCCGTTGTCCGCGATCGCAACGTTGTCCATGAGTCCGACTGGATCATTGGCATCCCATAGAAGCTGTCCGACGGCAAAACCTGGCAGGTTCTCGGAATTGTGCTGGCCTAAGTCAAATAACTGACCGGGTTCGCGCTCCAGTCCTGCCGTAACTGAGCGGACCACACGGCCGTCCGAGCCACTTTGAGTAACTTGTTGTGTTCTGGTGTTTGCCTCATTTGCCATACAAATTGCCGACAAAACAAGGACAAGCAGAATAGCAATCCGAGCAGTTCTTGAAGTCATGATTCGAATACTCCAGCTGAAGCGGGATGGCACCGATAGGGTACAGGATCCTCCAAAGTAGCCATATACTCTAACAAATACAACGACTTTTTAGGAAGACAGGCAGCTTTGCCCCGAATGAAACCCGTGCCGTGGCTGCAAGGAACGACAATGTTCGGTCTAGAACGAACCAGCTAGCCTGAGCCGCACAGTATTTTCCGCCGTCTTTCCGCCACCGATGAGCAGCCGGAGTATCAAGTAGGCATCCATCGGCCTCGTGATCCTCATCGGCCCTAGAATCAGTCCAAAAGAAGGCACATCAAAAACGGGCCAGGAACTTCACACAAGGCGATAGAATCACGACTTGCGAATGAACATATGAACAAATTAGCCCAACAAAAAAGCCATGTAAAACAATGTTTTAGCAGGGCTTTAGCTTGTGCACCCACAGGGACTCGAACCCTGAACCAATTGACGAAGATTGTGTGGGCGGGGTAGGTTTTACGAGCTTAGATGCCTCTGAAGACAGTATTGAGACACTGAGACACGCCATATTCTGCGTGTTCGCAACTTCATTCAAGCTATGGGTTGTTCACCAAGACAATGTAGTACTGCTGCGTCGCTGGGCCAGCTAGGACGCCCGCGTCCGTGTAAGAAGTGTCGGTCACGGTTGCTACGAAATTGCCTGGGACGGGTGTGAATTCAATCGTAGTGGCGCGATAGATCGAATAGCTGCCTGATCCGGCCCGCGATTCCCAAAAGAGCCGCGCATCCGGTTGCGCTTCCTTGGTGACTAAGCACTGAAAAGGGGCGAACGGAGATATTTGCAACACGGGCGAAAGAAAGTCCGCGTATAAGTTGGAATTCTCAGCCTGTGACTGTGCACACAGTAGAGCGGAAAGGAGGAGAAGACAAAGTGCCTTCTTCATGCTATTTCTTCGACACCAAGTCCTTCGTCATTAACTCGCCGTACGGTAGAATCACTTCCTCCAGCAACTTGACACGCGCCTCCAGGCTTTTCTTGCGATCGACTACGCGTTCGTCGATGAAGTGAACACGCCGTCGACATCATTCGCTGCGATGCCCAGCAAGTCGCCCCAGGTGATACGCAATCAAGAAATCCTGCGCCATCGAGCCGATGAGCTCGATCGTGGGGTCTTGCGATTTGTAGCACCCTTCCTTGATAGGAAGCTGCAAGACTCTATCGCGCAAGTCCTTTGCGTTCACCAAGTGGACGTTTTGTGTCATGATGGAGTCGGAGACTGAATTCCATGGGCTTCCTTCTGCGGTGAGATACATTCCGGATATTAGTCCCGAGTTGGTGTAGAAATGGGCACGCCTGGTGCGCGGATGGAATTGACTATGTTCTGAGTACGAAAGTCGGCGTTGGTCCGATCGGCCCAAACGAAGACGCCGGAGTGAATAGCTTTCGCATGGCTGCCCGCGGCGAAGGAATGGGAACTTGAGGCGGCGATTTCTAGCAGTCAGGAATCGTAGAAGAACTACCGCAAAATTTAACTGCTGAACCTTTGCGCACTGTGGCGGGCATTCCGCTCCTATCTGCCTGGAAAATTCACGAAATGCGACCGAACATTCCCGAAATTCTCAAACTGAAAAACCGTCACCTAAGTGACCGTTTAGCTTTGGCTTCCTGGCAGGAAATGTGCCTCTGTTCAGTTATCAAGGACCCTGCAAACTGGCTGCAAGTTTGTTATTGGTGCGAACGCCATCGTGCTTCGACTTAGTATTTTGTCGTGCTTTGCATAGAGTGAAGTCGTGGATTGCAGTCTAACAGCCCGACTATGTTCGATTTCACTCCAAAGGCACACACTCAACAACATAAAACTCTTTGGACGAGTCAAGCGAATCCTGCCAGGAGACGCTTGTAGTAGTCCCGGCCAAGGTCATCGCCTCGAAAGGTGTATCATCTGAAGCCGCCTTCCAAATTCGGTACACGCATGGAATTCCGACCGCGGGCCAGCGCAATATAACATGACTCGGTTCAACTGCAATGGTGACGCCGTGAATAATCGGACGCAACGGAAGGCTGGTGAACTTGAGGGCAATGTCGTCCTGTAAATCGCTGATCGTGATATGCAGGTGCCCATCGTTGGCTAAGTCCAAGGTATCAACGCCAATTTCAGACCCCGTCAGTGTGTTGTGCCAGACTAAGGTCGCTGGGCCGGGCCGAAGGTTCTGCACATCAATGGCGCCTGAAACGGTTTCAGCAGGGCCGCTCGCCAAGACTCTGGCCCATGTTTGCTGACGATTCTTAATCCAAATATGCGCATGTTCGCCCATGCTGTCCCTCTGACCCCACGCACGGAGGTTGCTTGTACTGGTGGTTGCCCCAATGTCGTCATATCCGCGCTCATGCAATTGGATAGTCTGCATGAAATTTGAAAACCCGTAGAACTGAGAATGCAGATTGTTGTTGAGAATGTTCGTGTTGTTCCAAATTAGGGCGCTTATCCCACCCGAACTGATGTGCCCCCAGATAAAATCGTGCAGCCAAAGTCCCTCGAAATCTTGCGCGAGCCGTGGATCAGGCGATTGGTCGCCAGGCATGTCCAGGTCCGTTTCCCCGACTATTACAGGTTTGTGCCGCGCAGGGTCGTTGCCGATTTGAAAGGCGTACGCGTATATCGCAGCGGCAGGATCTTCTTTTAACTGAAGTCGGTTGAATTCCAGACCATCAACTACCACCGTGTCAATCCAACCCGTGGTCATGATGTAGGCGTGCACATCGCCATAATCTGCATTTGTAGCGTTCCAATACGCTGGTTGCCATCCCGACCAGAAGGAAGTAGTAACCATGCGGGGATAAGGGCTGATCGAATGCATGTACTCTGCAAGGTGATTGGTCAAGTCTGCATAGGAGTTAGGCGCACCTTCATTCACGAGTTCCCACGAATGAACGGAAACGGCATATCCCCACCTGGCGATTAGATGGCGCCAATAGTATTCCATCATGCGGCGCGACTTCGACCGGCGGATCGTCTCAAACGCACCATCAAAGGGGTTGATGAAGCCGAAATCGTCGAATCGGTTCAGCAACCAGTCGTCCTTCTCGGTCACAACGAGCTTGAGGAACACGCCGGACGTGCATGCGGCATGTATCAAATAGTCGTAATCGAACGAGCGATAGGGATCCATCGAGTAATGCGAGTTCGCTCTCGACTTCGACAAAATGTTCTCCGCCAGCGTGCCATCGGAGCGTATCTCTTGAATCGTAACTTGATCAATGTACGCATTGCCGCTAATCACATTTTCCAGCACAATGTAGAGGTTAGGCAATGTGAATTGGTTGCCCGATGTTGAATATTCTCCTTGCAAATAGCACCAGTCGTTGCTCCCCGTAACATAAGGCGAGATGGCGGTTCCGACCCCCGCTTGCGTAACCTCTTGGCCGAGCCAGTCGCCAACTTTGATGACGACCCCGCCAACGCCGCTCACGTTTGCCGTCTTCAATCTGGCGCTAACGCGGTACGTTCGGTTGGGAAGAACAGGTACGGCGCCATCCCAAAATCCACGGAAAATTGCCGGAGTCTGCTCTCCGGCGATCGCCGGCGCGCCTATTGCCCATGACACGTCACCATCAGCAAAGTGCTCGGCGGTAGTGAGCAGCGGCGGTGGCATGTAGCCGTTATCCGTCATCGGATGGTGTGTCGCGAACGAACACCAAGGATCGGAGTAGGGCGACCTAGAACTCAACCATAACCGGCTGAAGTTGATTCCATTTTCGGTCCAGCGCCGTAGCTCCTCGTCCATCGCATCCAAGTCGCCTATGGGAAACCCGAAGCCCAAAGGCAAGAACAGTTCGCCGTTATCGAACTCAAAGTACCGGTCATCGTTGTCCGAAACGCGCAGAAAACCGCGATTATCGCCCGGCACAACGAACACGGAGGGGCCGGTGGTTGAAGTCGTCCCCGCTTCGTCACGCGCCTCGACGGTGCAAGTCCACAGCCCCGTTGTCTTGAACGCGGCGCGCACACACCATACGGATTCTCCGGTTGGAATAAGTTTGCCGTTGTGGCGTTCCATTTTCGCTTTGAAAAAGGCCGGCCAGCGCAGCGTCTCAATTCCGTTGCCGAGTACTGCATCCACTGTAAGGCCTGAGCCTGCCGTCAGGTTGGGAGGAATGTCATCATCGTAAGGCAATGTAGGAGCGGTTGCCGTGCTTTGCACATCGAACTCAATCTCCCATAAATCGTATTGCGAAACTGACGCAGCAGAAGAAACAAAGTTGCTGAGCAGCGGCCCTGAGTAGCCTGGCGGTGAGTACCGAACAGCGATTTCGTCCGAACGCAATGTGCCGTTGGGCAGTCTTGCTTGCACGTCAATCCAATTCCATCCTGGCGCAAGCCCAATTTCTGAAGTCGTGAACGACGAAGTTGGCAGAATGGCTCCGCTTTGATCTGTACGGCGGTTGTACCATAGGGCAGAACCAACGTTAGAGGATAGGGTGCCGCCGAGGGAAATCACTGCATCCGACACGATGACCGTGTCTGCCGCCGTCGGCGAAGTAATCACAACAAACGGATATCCCGATTCAGTGACCGCTATGGCGATTGCCGTATCCGTTGCCGCACCTTGATCATCCACCACGGTCAAGCTGTATTCATAGTCGCCGGGCGCTCCATAAATATGCGAGGCGCTTGAGCCCAGCAATGTACTGCCGTCTCCAAAATCGTGGCGCGTCAAACGAACAACTCCGTCTGGATCAACCGCAGAAGCCGTTACCGTAACAGACAGCGGAACTGCGCCGGAGACGGGCGATGCATTCACTGCGCTGATAACGGGTGGAAGATTGGAACCGCCAAGCTGATTAAAAGTGACGTCGTCCGTGAAGAAGCGCGGATTCCAGCCATTTCCCCCAAACATCCCGATGCGAACGCGCAGATTACCAAACGTTGGCGTGAATTCGATAAACTCCTGAAACCAAACTCCGACTGGTCTGTTGTTCGGCGTAAGGAATTCGCCCTGGTATTGTCCGGACCAATCATAGTGAATCGCCGATATCGAGATTCCTCCCCAGTCATTTCCCGAAAATGCGGAATCGATGTAGAGCCAGCAGGCTAATCGGTAAGTAGAATCAAGCGAAACCGGCACAATTTGTTCTACGAAGTCGGACCCGCTGTCGAAGATCACAGATTGAGCGCCGCTGTGCGCCTGCTGAATAGATATTATCGCTGTTCCGTCCCATGCTGCAAGCCCAGTCTCAAAGCCGGGATTGCCGAGAAGATTTTGCGCGAATGAAGGACTCGTTCCGAGCAGGCACACTACGACGAGTAGCGCTGACATGAGTTTCATGGCTGGGCAATCACATGAAAGTAGCGCGCAGTCCAGTTCTGAGTTTCATTATTCAGCACGACTGAATCCGTAATCACACTATCAATGATCGTAAAGGGGCCATCAGAGGTTGGTGAGCTTGCGATAAGATACTGCTGCGCTCCCGTAGCCGACCAACGCAGGACGATGTCGTTTCCAAGCGGGACGGCAGTAAGATCTGTAACACCTGGTGATGCTCGCATATCCCGCCACAAGGTGTCCCCGGTTGACTCGATCGCCTGCACAAGTCCTTCCAACCAATAGCAGTCACCCCGACCCCAGGGCGAGCTACGAAAATACTGCTCAAGCGTGCCACTGGAGGTGCCAATTGTCCAGCGCTCTATGGGCACGACCATGCCGAACATCTCCGGCGTCACTCCGCTTGATTCGTCACCCGTCCACCGGCAAAAATATTGAGATCCGGTCAGCCACCATAAATAGAATCGGCCGGTGGCCCAACTGTTACGCGCGGTGCACTCCTCTAAGTGGTAATCGCGAAGATAGCGGCCAACTTCGGGACTCATGTTCAAGAACATCCAGCCATGGTAAATTAGGCTGTCATTGCGCGTGCTGTACTGCGGACCGTATGGAGCGTCCCACCCGTTGTAACCATTCTGAAGAAAGGCCTCGACGCTCGCGAAGTTCAACCCGTCGGTCAAGTCGGACAGCAGATTAGCTCGCGCGGCAACGAGCGCGGCACTGTCACCGAATTCATGAGCCAGCCGGATCATGCCGATGTGGCCGCTCGCGCTACCATATATCCGTCCTTCATCCGCCTCAGAGTTGTAAAATTCTTCAATGTCGGGCCAGAAGGGTTGCAGCAGATCGAATTCCCCCGCGCGTTCCGCAAAGAGCCACAAGCCGTAGAGGGTATGTAGCTTGGGACGGAAGTTCCCCATCCAGTGATTCGCCTGCCAAATGGGTGATTGCTGATAGTACTCCCGCCGTGCACCCTCAGTTCTTGACAACGGATAGTTGCCCCACGGCGCATAGTCGATGTTGGCAAGCTCTTCCGCCACATAGAGTCGCGCAGAATCCTGTTGAGCGGATGTTAAGTAAGGAAACGCCCACGCCAAAGTGGTGATGATACGTCCCGGCTCCTGATAGAGGAAATACGCCTCCCAAGTCAAATCGCCGTAACGCACAGACAACGGCGCGAGATGTCCCGCAGCGAGAATCTGCGACACCTCTTGCTGTAACATGGTCACCAACTCCGACTGCAGATTGACGTTGCTGACCGTCGGGAACTGCCAGGCGTATAGGTCAACGTTGACGGGTTGCGCGTGGCCAATGTGGGCGCTTCCGCCGATCAGGACAGCCAGGACAATTATTGCACTTTTCATCGTCTGCTCCTTAAGGCAAATGCTCAGCGCAAACCAGGCCGAAGGACTCGGCAAAATACACGAATTGACCCGACACTGCCGGTGCAACCCTGCCTTGGTAGGGATAGTGCGCAGTTTGAACGACGTCATACTCATATTCCATTCCCGGAGTAGGCAAATCGGCGTAAATGATGTCCGCATTGAAGCCGCCCCCGTCATTGCCGCGAACGGCCGCCTCGACATAGCGATAGGTACTATTCGTCAGATTGATAACTTGGGTACCCCGGAAATTTTGGCGGAGCCACAAGTAGTTCCCGGCGACGCTCATTGCATAGAGATTGTCCGTTTCCCACATCCACAATCCGCTGAAGTGCCCGTTGTCAATCGGAATTCGGTTGCCATTCGTTTGGTTGATGGCCGCAATGTCAACTGTGTAATCGGTCCCAAAGATTGGCCCCGGCGCAGTCAAAGTGGCGAAGCGCGTCTTGAAGTAAGCAAGAACACGGTTCTGGTTATCCACGACGACGGGTCGCGCACTCATTCCGCTGCCGTCGGCCGGTCCCGCCGCGACGACGAACGGCTCAGTCATCGTTGATGTTGACAAGACAAACAAGTGTCTCCAATCCGCTGAAGCGTCCTGCCAAGCGCCGCCATTGTTGTCGCCGGCCAGCCAACTGCGAATGTTGGCTTCCTCCTGTGACAGATTGGCTGATGATGCCATCAGATCATCCATGACGTATTCGCTCCCGATTGCGGGTACTGGCGCCGTGTGCACATAGAGCAGATTATTAAAGACCACGGGATGAAGCGTCCGAAAGCTCTGTCCTCGGACTTGAGATTGCGCTCGTTCAACTCCGTCCGCGAGATTCAGCGCATGGCAGACCATGTCCTCCGTACAGGCATACAGCGACGTGGCATCGGCAGCCAATCCGCCTTGAATCGAAGGGCCAAGCCGATCGCTTTCCCAAACTAGTTGGCCGGTGGCGGCATCAAGGGCGTAGACATAACCGGCATGATCCGCGCAATAGACATTGTTCCCGATGACGCACGGCGCTGAGGTTGTGGTTTTTCGCAAATAAGCTGTCCACTGAAGCAGTCCGGTCGCCTGATCGAACGCGCGAATCGCACCGTCGAGACAGGCGAACATGACTCTTGTTCCTGCAGCAGAAGCCGTGCACATCGTACCTCCGGCAAGCGGCGATGTCCATAAGTTCAGCCCAGTAGTCGCGTCAATTCCGAAGGCCTGACCCTCGATTGTGCCCAGAAAAACCCTGTTGTTCGCAACAATCGGCTGAACTTCACCGCTGATCGTGAAGGGAACCGAAACCGGAATAGGATAGGTATAGCCCGGACGCGTTTCCAGGTCATGCGGCCAACCCACCTCGCTGTCCTGATTTTGCAGCGTCAAGTCTGAACCTAACCATATCCAGCGTGCTCGGAACGGAGGTGCAACTGAGTCGGGCGTTCTCCCTGTTCGTGCGCCGTCTCTTTGTAGCTGCGGCCAATCACTCGCCAACGCGCCCAATTGTGCGACGAACAATCCTGCAAGGATAAATAGTGTTTTCATTGAGTTCACCGTGCTTGACCTGAATACTCCGCGCACTATGATACGGTCTGGGGTATCGAAAGTCAATACGATTCTATTCATCCCGAACAGATTTCTGTTGCTGTTTTGAAACGCGAAAACGCGCGGGGCGAAGTTGCCCTAGACGACATCAGCGCATAACTGAGGTATTAGCGCTGTCCGTGGACACTCTTATTTGGACAGGCGAGCAAACATCATCTACCAAATGAACATATGAACAAAGTAGGGTGACAAAAATGTCCCGCGAAGCCGAGATATTGCAAGGCAATGTAAGCCTTCAGACCTTTTGGCACAGGATGCGCTATTGTATTAAGGTGTAGTTTGGGTTTGTAAGTTGCGGAGCTTCAGTGGTTTTGGTTGTGGATTCGTATTGACCTGGCGACGGGTCTTTTTTGTTTGTGTTTGAGCCTTTTTCGGCGTCTGAGAATGGCTTTGCCGCGGCCGTGATAGACATCTGCGGGGTGCAGATTGCTGATGGATTTGTGGTAATGTTCGTTGTTGTACCAGTCGCGGAACCGATCCAGTGCCTCTTGCAGTTCGGACGGTGACGTGTACATGACCAGGTTTAGTCGCTCCTTCGCCGTACGGTTCAGGCGCTCGATCTTTCCGTTGGTCTGCGGATGATTACGAGCGGTGTAGATATGGTGGATGCCGGACTCTTCGAGGAACCGGTTGAACGGTTTAGCGATGTAGCCCGAGCCGTTGTCGCTTAGAAGCTTCACCCGTTTGTTGACCGGCACCTTCTTCATGTCAGTGATGCGGATGGCTTGATCAATGAGCTTCTGTGTTGCCACACCGTCCATCGTTGGCATCAGTTCAAAGCAAATCGAGTAGCGGCTAAAGTCGTCGAGCACACCGCCCGCAAAATACCAGCCCCAGTTCACGATGTAGAAGTAGGTGAAGTCCGTCTGCCACAGCTCATGCACGCGTGTCGTCTTGCGGTGATACTCCTTCGACGCTTTCATCACCTGTGGCAGTTCACGCATCAACCCTTCGCGCTTCAGGATGCGATAGACCGTACTCTCGCTGACCGAGAACCTGCCTTCATCCGTAATCAGAAAAGAAAGTTGCCGGGCACTGCGGTCCGGGTACTGCAACGCGCTCTCGATAACCGTCTCTTCTTCCTGCGGAAGCAGCCTGTTCCAGATGCGTCGGGCAATGGGAAGTTCGTCTTCTAACGAACCGCGCTGCAGCCAGCGGTAATATGTGCGTGTTGGTACTCTTAATTTGCGTAGCGTCTGGTTCACCGAAAGTTGTGACCGTTCGACAAGCCTAATCACCTCTTCCTTCTGCTGCGCACTCATGCGCTGATAGCGCTTGCGTTCTTTGGGAAGCTTCAGTAGAGACTTTTTTTGAGCGCGCGCACTTCCACCGTCAGATCGGCAACCGCCTGACGCAACGCTTCGTTCTCCTGTTGGATTTTGCTCACACCCGCGCGGTTGGCGCCGTGTCTCTTCGCCCAACAGTCTGGCTTTCCCTACTTCCATGAACTCCTTCAGCCACGAGTAATAGATGTTCTGATGCAAGTTCTCCTGACGGCACAGCGCCGCCACCGTCTGCTCGCCGCGCAGACCCGCCAGCACCACGTGGATATTGTCTTCCGCGCTGTACTTCCTGCGCGTCCGCTGCTTCACCGACTTGATCAGCTGACTGGCGCTCTCCGGCTTCGCTGCCGTCGTGCTCTTTTTCACTTTTCCTCTGGGCATAAAAAATCTTCCTTTCCGATGCGTTCATAATAGCACCTTCCCGGAAGCTCCGCAACCCCTGAACGGGTCGCCAACGCTAAGTTCAGTCGGGCCGCCCGACTGAATTTACACCCCTAAACTACACCGTAATAATAATGATCCTCTTGTGCCAAATGCGCTGACGGAAAACAAAGAACTGCATTTACGATTGTCACTCCATAGAGGCCAGTTTCGAAAGGGACGAACGAATAGATGACGTCGTGCAGAAGATTTCCACATAAACCGAACGAAACATCACCCGATTGCGCACAAAGATCTATGTTGTCGAAGAACGGAATCGTGTCAATTACGGTTGCCGGGCAATTGTCGGACGCGACAGCGAAGTGACCGCACGTCAGGCAAGCGATTAGAAACAGTCGAAGTAGTTTGAGCATCGGTCAAGACGCCTCTCTATTGTTGCAGTTGTTAAGAACTAGGGGCAGACTCTAATGATGACGTAATTGCGATAGTCGCTGCTCAATGTGGTGTCAGTCCACAAAGCTTGACCCGTAACGAAGTTAGCTGAATGTTGTAAACTCCACTGCGGATCTCCGCTGCGCGGATCGCCATCGTTGTTAGGATTGTTCGAACTGTAGATTTCATGGGTGCCGCCGTGGGAGATGAAGCGCAACTCTGCGTTTCCTGCTTCCCATCTGATGGTTAGACTGTCCGGCGGCAAACAGGCCGGCGTGCAGGAGTTTTGCGCACCAGGTGTGCAGTAGCGATAGCGGCCGGACGGAGAGAATGCGTGGGTTGAAGCAGACCAACTGGCGGGATCGTTGTTCCACGTGGTGTTCTCGTCGCACTTCTCGACGGACGTACCGGCGTTGCTCGGCGCCAAATCAGGATGGCTTAGGGTTAGAGCTCCATCCACCAATGCTGTCGAGCTGGTGTCACGATAGAGCGCAAGATTGTCACCGCCATTGGCAAGCGCCCAAGACGCGTCGATCTCGGTGCAGATTACTGAGGGTAATACGGGGCAGCGGTAGCTTGCCGATGACCAGATACCCGTTCGGCGGGATGACAGTTCCAACCGGGATTTGCAGCGCGCCTTCCGTCGAAGGTGGCGGCCACGTGCCGCCGTCACTCAAAATCCAATTGCTCACGTCGACGGGCGCATTGTGCGTGTTGTGCAGCTCGACCCATTCGATATCGGTCGTGGCGGTGTCATCGTACATAACTTCATTGATCACGACCTCGGGCGTACCGAACAGACAGAGCGACATGTCGTAGTCGAGTATGATCGGAGAGCCGAAGGAATAGCGCACCGTCTCGCCATCGCCCAACGGACTGGAGAGCCAGAGCAGACTGCAGGTGTCCGTCAAACTTTGCACACGCATGTAGCCTGAGGTCAACTCGCAGAGTTCGGGCAACACCGCGGTGAACTCATAGACATCATAAGGGCCCCACGAAAACGGCAACAACACCCCGCTCAAGTTGAGATCGTACGAGCAGGTCGCGGCAGCTGTGGGCGTGGTGTGGAACGATAGTCGCACCGCCGTTTCGCTCTCCGTGCAATTCCCTCCTGTCGCCGTGCGCCGTGTCCAGAATTGAGCGACTGCGACCGGCTCACCTAAATTGTAGTTTTCATAAGCACCGTCGGTTGTATTCCAAAATGCGATCGTGCCCTCGAAGTTATAGTCTTCGGTGGGCACGTGCGGCGGCTGACTAATCCCGCCCTCGCGATCGCACAATGGACGGATCGGACAGGGTTCGCCCGCGCAGGTTTCGTTAACATTGAACACCCCACCCAGTCCCTCGCACTCGCTCCAAGTCGCGTCCGAACATGACGGCGTTGATTCCGGTCCGTAACAACAACGAGCAAGAAGCTGTTCGACATTCAAGGTAACATTGTCGCAATTCCCCGCATTCAAGCCTTCCACGCCGAGATAGTACATCCCAGCTTCGAGAAACAGACCGTCAATCTCGGCCATCCCATTCGGACAACCCCCCGCCCCTTGGCCAATTGTTGGTCCGCAACAAGACTCGGATAAATTCAACACGGCGGGCCAAGTCGGTGACGAGCCGCACAGACCAAATGTCCACCATCCTGCGTCGGGAATATAGATCGGTACTGTTAATTCTTGTGAAGGCCACTGATTGCAGTCATTGCCCGCCCCGCAGGTCGAGCCGAGGTTCCACGAGCCCGGTGCTCCGCGGGGTGTCTCGTAGTCTTCACAGCTTGGGCAGGTAGATCTGCCAAAACGCAACGAGTAGAACCGCGGCTCTCCCAAGGTGAATTGATACAAGTAACTCGGTATCACTTGCACCATTAGCGTATTGTCGCGCAAAGTGTCCAGGCACTCTGTCACCAACATATTTTGTATTCCTGTGTCAGGAACGAAGAAGCCAATTGGAGTCGTACAGTCCGCTCCGCTGAAGAGGGCAAGAACCGCATCAAACTCAGTCTCAAACTCAATTGAGACGATACTATTCGGCAAAACAGGAAGCGTGTAATAGTCATTGTCCAACCGAGCTTCAAAATCGAGCGTATCGATCTGGAACATGTATTTGAATGCTCGTCCGTTAACCGACAACCCGTTCAGAAGATCCTGCGCGGCAAACTGCCCCCCATTGTCCTCGTTCGTGCATCCGCCGTTGCAATCTTCAAGGGCGTTCGAGTCGCCCCACATATACTCGAAGAGACACTCGTTGCTCAGGGCATTGGGCGAACCCGAAGGCGGGCCTAATGTGAACTGAATGGTGTCACACGGAATGTACGGCGGTTCTACGATGATGAAGTATTGCACACCGGCTGTCAAGTCGAGATTTGTTCTGTAAAGGCCGTCAAGTCCGCCGAAGTACAAGCAGAAGTCCCAGACTGTTCCGGGACATGCACCGCCGGTTCGCAAGTGAATTGTCACGGTTGCCGGATCGGGATCTCCATCAAGACACTCAATTGCCAACGGGTAGAAGCCGGAAACCGGAGGCGTATAAGCGTAGATGAAGTCCACTCTGTGACCAAGGCACGAGTAACTCGGAGAATCAAAGTCGTTATTCAATGCGCTTTGAACGGCGATCTCTTGGAAGGGCACGCTGGTTATCACAGTCGCTGGACAGGCATCGGAAGCGACGGCCAAGTGCGCCCATGCAACGCAAACAATGAGGCAAAGCAGGATTCGATTATTCATGGATGAGTGCTGTGGCGTTGAAGAATGGGCAGGTGACACTACGGACACGCTTTTGGAATGACACAATTGCGGTAGGCATCGGTGACATTGGTATCCGTCCACAAGGATTGACCAATGCTGTAGTTAGCGGAAAGACGCAAGTTCCATTGGGGATCGCCGCCACTTGGATCGCCGTCGTTGCTGGGTTGATCTGTGCTGTCGATCTCATACGAACCCCCTTCGGAGATGAAGCGGACCTCGGCGTAGCCTGCTTCCCGTCGGATGCTTACGCTATCGGGCGGCAAGCATGATGCAACCACAGGATTTCGTTCGTCAGGTATGCAGAAGCGATAGCGACCTGTGATTGAATTCTCATTTGTTGAAGCGCCCCACGCTGTGGGGGCCGATGTCCAGGCGACATTTTCGGAGCGTTTCTCGACTGAGGTGCCACTATTGCCAGCCGCAAGGTCGGGATAGTTGCCAATCAGGAGACCGTCCACAAGTGGTGCTGAGGTTGTATCGCTGAACAGCGCGAGATTGTCGCCGTTGTTTCCCAAAACCCAACTGGGGTTGATCTCTGTGCAAACAACTTCGGCTGCTGCTGAAAATGGCACCTTACTCAAGATGATATATCCATTGGCTTGAATCGTTGTCCCTGATCGAATATGAAGAACACCTTCGCCATCGGTATTGGGATAGGTCGAGCCATCTGACAAGTACCAATCCCCGATGTTGACTGGAGTACTTCGTGTGTTATGAAGCTCGACCCAGTCCACATCGTTGTCTCCGCTTGCCGTGTCATCATACATTACTTCGTTGATGACGACATTTGGTAAGCCACACACGCAGAGAGACAGATCATAGGCAAGGGTAGACTGAAAGCTAGTCAGACATACATAGCTCTCGCCGTCACCAAACGGACTGCTGAGCCATCCAAAGCTACACGGTCCGGCAAGGCCTCAATTCGAATGTATCCCGGAAGTCAGGGAACTCAGTTCCGGTAGTACGGCCGTCCATTCATAAACGGACCGTGTGCTGTAGTCAAATGGACTGTACCTGGACAAGTTTCGGATGCTTGCGAAATCGACGATAAAAATATGAAGAACATTGCGCAAATCAACGGTCGGAGTGTCATCGAGGCCTCACGCTAGAAAAACGAGAGTTGTTAGGTCGGTTTAGGAGAGGCAACGGATCGCGACGATAGTTAGAATTGACAAACTGATAATTTTTTCGTGAAGGTGTCAACGTGAGGGAAATTTACGCCAAGTTCGCAGTTATTACTATAGTGGTTGTAATAGTAGTCGCCCAGCCCGGCGATATCTAATCACTCCGTTACAGCAATATCGCGATGCTATGGCTAATGTAGACCCAGTCCGTTATCTTAGCAATATAGTGGTCTATCATCTACAATTCAACCGATTTGTGTGTTTTAGAATATTTGTGCACTATCGTGCTCTTTGCAAATAAACATCTTGAAACACAAAAGCCCCACCAAGCGGCAGGGCGGGACGAAAACGAGGTTACGGCTTTCGGGAATTGGGAATAGTGATAATGTAGCTCGCATATTGTTCTGCCGGACCAATTGACGCAACAAATAGCTAGTTTACTGACACAGAAATTTCAACGGGCCCAGCAACGCAACATTGTCAGAGCGCATTGGAGGACAATCAATGTAATCCGTCAGCACATTTGGGACAGTTGGTCCAGTAGTATTAGTGGATGGTTTGTGATGTAAGTACAGTCGCGCGGCGCGACTGTACTTAACAACGCAAGTGACCAGGTTTGGGGTTGCGTTCCCTTCGCTGAGATATTATCATGTATCATCGAAGAAGGAGGGCTGATCATGCCCAGGCGGAAGAAGCAGGCTGCGGCGGCAGCGCCGAAAGAAAGCGGCGCAGTTGATCAAGACGGTGCGGCGGCAGACGCGCACGAAGTACAGCGCGGAAGACAAGATCCGCATCGTGCTGGAAGGACTGCGGGGCGATCATCCGGTGGCGGCGTTGTGCCGTCGGGAAGGCGTGAGCGCCAACGTGTACTACAATTGGCTGAAGGAGTTCATGGAAGCGGGCAAGGCGCGCTTGAAGGGCGAAGCGGTGCGCGGCGCGACCAAAGGGGAAGTGGAGTCCTATCGTCGTCAGAACGAAGAGCTGCGTCAGACGGTGGCCGATCTGATGCTGGAGGTGCGCACGCTCAAAAAAAGTCTCTTCTGAAGCGCAAGGCGAAGCGTTATGCCCGGCACACGTCCGAGCAGAAGCAGGATCTGTTGCGGCTGGTGGATACTGCACCACTGTCGATCCGTCGCTGTTTGAAGCAATTGATGCTTCCCAAGAGCACGTACTACCGCTGGCAGAGCCAGGGAACGCTCGCGGACCGGTCTTCGGCGCCGCGGCGGGTCTGGAACCGGCTCTTGGAAGAAGAAGAGAGCACGATCATCGCCAACGCATTGCTCGATGCTGATCTGTCGCCGCGCCAACTGGCGTTCAGGATTACCGATGACGGCGGGTTCAGTGTCAGCGAAAGCACGGTCTACCGCATTCTGAAGCGCAACGGGTTAGCGCGGAGTTGCCGCAGATCATCCCGGCGGCCAAAGAGTATCACCGCAAGACGACGCGCGTGAACGAACTGTGGCAGACCGATCTGACGGAGCTGATGTTGCCCGACTGGGGCACGCATCCGTTGGGCAGTGTGGTGGATGACTTCAGCAGGTTCTCGATCGTGTTCCGCCGCTTGCGCAACTCGAAAGGCGACACGGTGCAGGGCTGATCGCGCAGGCGATTGCCGGGACCGGCATGGAAGAAGTCCCGCGTCATGAGCGGGTGCAGCTCCTCAGCGACAACGGCGCCTGCTACAAGTGGGGCGCGTTCAACAGCTGCTTGAAGATCTGGGGATCCGGCACATCTTCTCGATGCGCAATCATCCCCAGACCAACGGCAAGGTCAGGCGTCTGAACCGCACGGCCAAGGAAAAGCTGCAGCTGATCGTGCATGCCTCACCCGAGGCGTTCGACCGCGCGCTGGAGGCGTTCCGGCACTGGTACAACCACGAACACTACCACAAAGGCATCGGCAATCTGCACCCGGCCGACGTCTACTTCGGCCGCGCCGAAGCCATCCAGAAACAGCGCCAACTGCTCAAAGAACAAACCAAAAAGGCCCGTAAACAGGCCAATCTAAATCCTAACCAAAACCCACGAAGGAAACGTAACTTACGAACCAAATCCCTCCATTAACTTAACTGAAAATGTGTCCCATTTCTTCTGACGACCAACAGATACAGGTTGTTAAAATCTGGACTTACAAATGAACATACGAACAAATAAGCCAAATGAAAAAGCCCTGCAAAACAATGTTTTAGCAGGGCTTTAGCTTGTGCACCCACAGGGACTCGAACCCCGAACCAATTGATTAAGAGTGAATTGGAGGGGTTTGTTTTACTTATAGTTACGGACGCATAGGGACAGATTCGGGACAAGGGGGGTCAAGGCTGGAAGCAAGATCTGGCGCCCGCTTCGACTCCTCCTCTGAGGCGCGACCCAAATCTTTAATTGATGTCCTCCGGAAACAAGAACATCTCGGTGGAAGCGCACGCTGGGATTTCGCAATGCTAACCAAAGCTCCGACTCGGCGTCACAAGTCTATGGCTGACCCTGTGATCCTTAGGACTGAGTTCCTGCCAAAGCTCTTGGGAAGAGAATATTATTCTCCTTGTGAATGTGCCAATGCAAGTCGCGTTCAAGCTCTTCTAGGCCAGCAAACAAGCCGCGATAGGTGTTGCACGCGCCTTCCGGT
This sequence comes from bacterium, assembly GCA_016702305.1. Taxonomy (NCBI): domain Bacteria; species bacterium. Next base: position 12,644 of record JADJEH010000017.1, on the reverse strand, counting down.
GGCGTGTAATTGTTGGTCAAGCCACGAAGCTTTTCGAGTTCGGCTCCAACGGTGGCGTGCTCCGCCTCCATGACGCTGACCGGGCCAAAGAGCTGTGCAGCCGCAGCGGGGGCATGGAACCTTGTTCAAGGCGCTTGATGGCCGGGAAGAGGATGTTCTCTTCCTTGTACATGTGCGAATCCAGCTCGTGGAAAATTCCCGCAAAGGTTTGCAGAATATCCAGCAGTTCCGGATGATTCTCGCCATGGACATTATGGACCTTTTCGGCCATTTCACCAAGGTGGGGCAACGTGTTGCGTAGGTACTCATGGTGCTGATTCAAGATATTGTCAACCAGCACGGACATCGTGACCTTTGTCCAGTCAGGCTCGGAATCAACATCCGTGCGGCTGTCTTGCTTGGCGATTTCCGCGAGGCACGACTTGCGGATCAAGATTCTTCGCGGTGCATGCTTGACCGAGGGCTTAGCACCGCCGCAGCAATAGTCAATCTGAAAACGCTGGAAGATATGTGCGCGGCCTGGCTTTTCAACGACCAAATGGCCTACGGGAGTTTCGAGTGTAATGCTCATGGTGTTACTCTGTAGTGTGGAATGATTTGTGAAGTTAACACTTAATCTCAGCGTTCTTGCGGGCGTAGAACCACCAATTCACTACCAGACAACTCACATAGTAGAGTGCGAACCCGTAAAGTGCGTACTCTGGGTGACCGGCTTGAATTTGCGTCCCGAACACTTTGGGGATGATGAATGCGCCATAAGCTGCAATCGCCGACGTCCAACCAAGCACGGGCCCTGCAAGCTTTGAATCGAAAATGATGGGGATCATTCTGAATGTCGAACCGTTGCCAATGCCGGTTGTAATGAACAAGAGCAGAAAGAGGAGCAGAAACGGAACGAAGAATACTTCCGGTGTCGGCGAATTGCTGGCAGCCTTGATATTGTACGCTACACCTAACGCCGCGAAAATCATGACTACGGTGTCCCATTGAGTGACACGCGCGCCGCCAAACTTATCGGATAGCCAACCGCCGACCGGACGAATCAACGAACCAACCAACGGACCAAGCCATGCATAGGCAAAGGGATTCGGCGCGTGAGGATTGGCACTCCCGTCCGGAAGTGATCCGAAGACATCTTGGATGAGCTTTGGGAATGCCGCCGAATATCCGATAAATGAACCAAAGGTCATGACATAAAGCCAGGTCATAACCCAGTTGTGCTTCTCTTTGAAGATTGCAAACTGGTTGCTCAAATTCTGGCGAATCTTTACAGGCGACAAATATCTAATCAGGATTAGCGTCAACACTATGGTGATCGGCAAGACAATCCACATATTGACTTTGAGCGCGACCAACAGATACAGTCCCAATGCTGATCCAGCAAAGCCCAGTAGTGTCAAGTAAAGCATTTTGGCAATAGCGGCCGCGGAAGAACCGACACTGTGTATTGCAAGGTTATTCATAAGCAACCATGCAAGGATCGCTAAGACGGCAAGGATGGGCACCCATACAAATCCGCCGTTTTGAATCCAGACTAGAGTGCCTGCGGGCTGCGCACCAACCGCGGCGGCAGTTTTCCAGGCATTTCCGCCGAAAGCTCCGAACGCACCGAATGTCATCACGAACGGCAACAAGACTTGCATAATGCTGACGCCAAGATTTCCTAAACCGGCATTGAGTCCCAATGCGGTGCCCTGGATTCGCTTCGGGAAAAGAGGCTGATATTGGACATCGAGGACGCGAAGGCACCTCCGCCGATTCCTGACAATGCAGACAGGATTACAAAAGTGGAGTACGACGTGCCGGGCACGCAGCGCCAATCAAGGCCGAGTGCCGGGAGTATCAGCAAGGCGGTCGTAACCGCGACGACATTGCGGCCGCCGCTCAATGCGACAAAGAAGGAATTGGGAATACGCAATGTTGCACCCGTCAAACCGGCTATCGAAATCAACGTATAGAGCATTGCCTTGTTTTTTTGGCTGGATCAGGATCGAATTGAAAGCCAAGCTCCTGCATCTTGGTCGTGACAATCGACCAGAACATCCAGACGGCAAATCCACACAGCAAACATGGAATGGATATCCAGAGATTTCGGTAAGCGGTGCGCTTGCCTTCCCGCTCCCAGAACGATTGGTCTTCAACGTTCCAATGAATTAATGTCTGAGCCATTTGCGTTTCCGTTCCAGTTTTGATTAGGCAGGCGTCGTTTCTACGGGGTGATCGTGTCGATCCTCGATGTGGCGCATTAACACAGGCGCATTCTTATGCATCATCCTCTGAACCACAAAGTGCATCCAAATAAGACAAATGAACGAAAGCACACCAAGAAAGATCCATAGCGTCGTCCAGATACCCGTCCATTTGAGCATATAGCCAAACAGGATTGGACATACAAATCCGCCAATCCACCGACGACGCCGACAATTCCTCCGACGACGCCGATCTGCTCTGGATAGTAGTCGGGAATATGGCGATACACGGCTGCTTTGCCGATTCCCATCATGATTCAGACTACAAAGATGAAAGTGAATATCCAAATGTTTGCCTGAAAAAACAGATGCGTAATACCGCGGGCCAGTAGCTGCTTCTTGACGATCTTGTCACCGACTGAAACAACCGGACTGTGCAGAATTCACCTGAGGGAAAGACGAGAAATGTATTGTCTTGATTTTTTGCGCCACGCCGCTGGCTCAGGAGCGAATTTTGTATTCGCGTTGATCAATGCGAACAAGCGTATCGGATACAAACGTGACGGTACCTGCTCTGGCCGCCGTCACGCAGAGCCGGGAGGTTCAATGTCCATGCGTGGAACACAAAGTAATGCGCAGCCGAACCAAACAACTGCCCAACACCCAATACGCGATGCGACGCGCGCCAAACTTGTCCGACATCCAGCCGCCCAAGGCGCGAATCAAACCGGAGGAAGGCTGAAGATTGAGGCCATGAGACCTGCTGATGCAACACTCATGGTATAAACGTTCACGTAGTATGGAACTAGCCACTGTGCTAAAGCGGCGGATGCTCCGAAGACCAGGAAGTAGTAGGTCAAACCGCCAAACGCGCACGTATTTCGGCGGTTCGGACGCTGTAGCGTCAATCCCGCCGAGTGCGCTATTTTCTTCTCGTATGTCCAGAAGAGTAGAATATGATTGCCATAACTACAAGCGCGGCCGCATAAATCTTGGGCAGTGTGCGCCAATAATCAACATTGCTCCGTTGTCCGTCAACCATTTAAGTAAGACCGACGCGCCCATACTGGTTATGGCAGCACCTGCATTACCGACTCCGAAGATACCAAGCGCAGTTCCTTGTCGCTCTTTGGGAAACCAAACCGAATATACGCAATACCAACTGCGCACGCAGCCCCTGTAAAGACCAAATCCTAAGCTTGCAAAGACAAACTGATAGTACTCGTTCGCCGCACCTGTCATGAACATCAGGATTGCGGAGATGAGCATCAGAATTGTGTAAACTCTTCTTCCACCGTATTTATCCGTCAGAACACGGACGGAGACACGTGCTTGATCCCGTCAACACTGAGATACCAATCAACCAACCAATCTGCGCTTTGTCCCAAAGGAAGATGTCGTTGTCCATAAGATAATTGACCAGTACACCGTTCATCATCCACCCGGCGAAGCAGATGGTGAAGGCCAATTAATGTTCCAGGATGAGAACCTCCATTGCTCGTCTGCGATCTTGCACGATTATCCCTGGTTGCTTATGGATGGCGTTCAACGGACGATTTCGTGGACGCGCTGGCGGACAAGCCGTGTAACAGGTGACTGAATCCAAGAATCCTGCGATGGTAGCCAACACGATCAAAATTGCATGAGCCTGAATGCTTTCGGGTTATGAAGAACAGCCCTCATTGGGTCGCCATGAACATTGTTGAGGGGATGAGTTTCCTTCAAGTACTCTTGAGCATCTGTAATTCCGTCGCCATCGAGATCACTTTGATATCCATAGACCTCGGCCAACTGCTCAGGATGTGCGCAGTTCGAGAAACTTAGTTTTTCGATGACGGTAATGATATTGTTCCGAACGCATTCAGAATGGGGCTCTGGATGGGCACACCGAGCGGAATGCACCGCGTGCAGCATTCAAAGCTTGTTCCACTCGTCGGGCGTCAAGCTTCCGTTTGGCCGCGCGATGCTCGCTTCGGGACCGTCGCCATTGGCGTGACACATCGCGCAGTTAATGGGCCGTCAGAGTGAGTTTGCGAAATTTCTGGAATTCGGGTAGGCATAGCAATGCCGACGATTACGAGGTGAACAGCAATTGGAGTGTCTTGGTCTGCTTTTTCACCCCTTGATTGCGTGATAAATGTTTCGTCAAACAATGTCGCGACGATCATATACGCGGCAATCGCGAAGCAATCCACCGCATTGTCTTGTGACTCGTGCCCGTAAAGATCCACGGCGCCGCAAACAAACCAGCGTAGCGAGAGTCATGACCACGATGATGATCCAAAACGGCAGCAGCTCCATCGGATAGTAGACAAAGTAAAGTACCATTCTGGTTTGATACCGTCAGGCGTCGAACCCAAGGCATTGTAGGGTTCCAGCAATGGATAGGAAAAGTGAATCAAAGGGCAGACACAGGAGAGGATGAATAGTACAAAGAACGCGATTCCCCATTCCTTCAAGTCTTTAAGAATAAATATCAGGAAGAACTTGTCCTTGCGACGCGGCTTATCTTCGATACCGGGACTCATGCCGTGTAACTGAACGAAAGGACATGCAGTACGATCACGCCGAATACCAGTAAAGGCAGGATAACGACATGCGGTTCAAGAATCTGCTTAGGTCGCTTGTCAAATGGCTGGCGCTCACCAGATCGTCCGCGCACATCTTCGGCAAAGGTGTGACAAAGCCGGAGGCGGTGTACTGTCCCATTTGGTCGATTGAACCCAAATCAACTTTCGTGGCGTTGACGGCGATTTGATTCCACGGTAAGAGATGGCCTGCGCATCCAAATCCGAAAGTGATCAAGGCAAGAGCGCGCCCGCAATCCCGGTGATCTCGCGCGGCATCGCGGATGCTTTCATGGCCAGTGCGCTGAGCATATGCGCTATGACGCAAAGATCATGAAGAAGCGGACCATGCGTGCAGGTTCGAATCAACGCGCCCATTGTCATGAAATGCGTGATGTACTCTACGGACTCATGCGCTTCGCTGACCGTCGGTTCATAATAAAATAAGAGCATCATCCCCGTGAAGACTTGGATGATGAAAAAGAACAGCTGCCAGAACCGCCGACGTAGTATCCCCCGCTGACATGCGGTGAACCGGAACCTCTTTTTCCGTGATCATGTGACGGACGTCGAGCTTGTGCAACGGCATTCGCGACGCGATGAAGTCAAACATAGTGTTGACGAATGGCTGTTTCATCCAGCACTCCGCCGATAGCGATCTGACAATGTAGAGTGAATAGCCGTCCGCCAAAGGCCGGGTCAAGTCTTCCGGTGCGTGAACCCGCGGGCTTTCAGTCGCGACTTCGGTTCCTTGCTCGTCGCGCGGCACCCAGGCAATGCGTTAAACGGCGCCTTTGCGGGAGCGCCTTCGTTAGGCATCGGTCTTGATGTCAAAGTAAGAAACGTGACACGGGCAGAGAATGCGGCCGCTTGCATCAACTTGGTTTCCGACCGTGCAGCCTAAGTGCGTGCACTTGGCGGACAACAGCATGGGCCATCCGTCTTCAGCGCGAAACGCGAGTCCGGGGCGCATCGGGTAATCAATGAAGTACTTCCCAATGGTATTGTTTAACTCTGCGAGTTTCGCTACATAGATGTGATCGCTGCAAAGGCGTTCGAGTTCAAGACTCCTTCTCTTCGGCGGTTAGCTGCAGCCGACGCAAGCGCGTTTCCAGTAAATTTGCTTCTTCATCGTGATGCAGACCAGCGGGCATTTGGAAGAAGCGGCGGCCCGGTTTGTCTAACACACCAACGGACAGCAAGCCCGGCAACGCTTAATCCAAAAGCGGCCTTCAAAATGACGGCGTGACTCCTGTGTGACTCGGGCGGCGACCGCCTGATTGTTGCAGCTCGGGGTTGTTCCAAACGACTTTCTGCGGTGAGCGAAAGAGGTACTGGAGTGGAACTGACACCATGTGAATCAGGCGCGTGAACGGCAGCACGAGCAAGATGGGCCATGCGCCGACCGTGCGCTTGAATCGCAATCGGCATGTCTCTGATAATTGTCGCGTCCGGGCTGAACGTGATCAAACTCCAGACGTAGGGTCAATGTTCCGGTTGACCAACTCGCGCCCCAGCGGTAGCCGCCAGCCACCATTAGTCCCAATCAACTTGCGCCAACAATAGTGTCGCGACGATGAAATCGCCGATGTTTGTAGATTTCTGCAACCGCGCGGTCGTTAGGCGACGGTAAAAGAGCACAATCAATCCAAGTAAGCACAATACGGCTGCCGCGATTCCATTGTTTCGGCCGTCGCAAGCAAGAGTGACAGCCATCAATCTTTGCCACGCCTGGCAACGGAAACGCGACAAAATGGCCGAGGAAGATAATCAAGATGCCAATATGCCATGGCGCGAATCCCCACAGGGTTTCTTACCCTCGAGAAACTGCGAGGACAACGATGAGATTCCGTATTGGTCATTAAGAAAGCGCCAGACTGTGCCTACAATGCGAGATCAAGATCGTGGCGTCAAGGCAGACCGACAAATAAAACAACTCAAGCGCCATCTTGCCTCCTTCCCTGTTTCAGTGGCTACAATTGAGATTGTCGCCTTGATCAAGAAACTAAGAAAATGGGTTTGATTTTGAGTCCAAGAATTCACGCGATTTCGCCATTTCGTCAATAAAATAAATTTGTGCAACTTCCTCACGCGCGTTGTTCTCCAGCGAACGGAAGAAATCGAACGACAGTGCTCATATGATCCGCTGATTCGCCAGTCACCAGGAAACTCGCAACGCGATACATGTCCAATAGCCCAACCATAAGATGGGGCGGCGAAACCTCGACACCGAACAGGTGCACGCTCCAGCGCAGGCAGGCATCAGGTTAAGATCAAATGTGCAGTGTAAGAGTTCTTGCAACTTTCGGACGGAACAACTCGGCAATCGCATCGCGAAACGCTCGTAAGCACTTTATTGATTTATTGCTCACTCTGGAATCGATAGCATTGTTCAGCACAGACAAGTGGTCCGTTTGCGGATAGCGGCAGGAGAAATTGCCAGTTCCCGGCATGACATTTCAAATGAACTCGTTGCGTTACATTCCTTTCTACGCCTGGAGGTCTTTCCGAATCTTCCTTCCCTTGCAATCTGCACGTCACACATACTTCCTATATCTCGCTTCTTCGCGCTGAAGCGGCGGAGTACGTGGCGCTTTTGCACTGTGGGCACTGCCGTCAAAAAGGTAGATTCTTCCCACGCCTCTCCGGCGTTGGTTCCCGGCTTCGCGCATGATCCGATTGACGCGCTGTCATCCTGCACGTCGCCGACTTCCTGCGCCCGCTTATAGTGGCGAACAACCATGAGTTTTTGAGGCGAAGCGGTTACAACCGCCTCATTGCTGCGTTCGAACAATCTTGCCATGTGCTTGATTGAAAGGCGCGATTTGTCAAGCCGAGGTGAAGAATGACTCTTCTGCATGATCATAAGGCTGGTCGTCGTCTTTCCCATCACGGGTAACTGGCGGCGCATAAGAGCATCGGCATCGTGCGGTACTCAATGTGCAGCGGTAGGGCAGGGTTTCCATTAAACGACGTACTTGTACAAGGTAGGCTTTTGCGCGCGGACTCGATCATTTCGTCACTGATGCCGTTGGCGCGTGCCGAAGCAATCACATTCTCATCGTTAGGATCACCAGATGACGTCACGTTGCGCTTCTACGAGCAACGGATCCGCCGTTTTCATTGTGGTTCGATTCGGTCAACATCGCCAAAGCAACACTCCGAGGTAACGAAGATTCGGCCCACGCACGAATGGAAGCAGGCAGGTGCTGACCCGTTTCGAGGGCGCGGATAACAAAAGAATACTTCTCTGATTTGCCGGTGACCCAATTGTAGTAGATCTTCTTGCCTTAAGGACGTGCGGAAATGCGGGCGCGCCATCCGCGGCACGCGTCTGATTGATCAAAACAATCCCGTCTTCCGCGTTTGCCGAAAGCGCACCCGAAGGACACGACGCCACACAGCTCGGATTAGCGCAATGATTGCAAATGCGCGGCAAATACGCCAAAGCCACGCGTTGAATCTTTAGAGCTGCTGCCGCTCTTTAGGCGTAAGCAGATCGTGATTGACGTCATTCGCAGCATGGTGGCGAACCCGGAGAGATCGTCGTATTGGGGCCGCCCTCAATCCTCATCTCTTCGCCGGTGATGCAAGGATCGGCAGCAGTCATCAAATCGTCGCCTTCGGCCATCAAAGATTTTTCGTACTCAATGCGTCCACGGCTCTTAGTAGTCTTCCAGCATCCGGTTGATTCGGATTAGCAGGCAACTTCAGCAGTCCACCTAATTTCGACTGGCTTGTTGAAAGATCACTTGCTGCCGTTGAGCTTCCGACCGCCCTTGCTGGCGATCTGATCTTCCCAGCGATGTGGAAAGCCCGTGCGTAGGGTTTGTTTCAACATTATTCCACCACATAGTACTCCGCACCGGGTCGGTCTGTCCACAGCGTTTTGCAGGCCACGCTGCATGTGTGACTAACCGATGCATTTGTCGGTGAAACACCATGGAAACTTGTGCTCTATCCATTGTTCACCTTTGCGAAGTTACTTTTTCGAAGTTTCTTGGCGGCAACAAATGTCGATTCACGCCCTGGAGGGTCCCCCAGTAGTTGAGCGCGTATATAAGCTGACCATAACCACCAATCATAAAGAGCCGGTTTGAGGCGCGCTCTGGTCAAGCTATTGACAACGCCCGCACGACGGTTGCCGCGCTCCGGGTGATTCCGGATGCCCAACGATGCGTTCGGGCGAGTAGTAGATGAAACACATACCGCGTGGAATGCGTGCGCTGACGTTGACCGCGAAGATTGCGACTCCGTTATCATTGAAAATTTTCGACCCAAATCGTTGTCTTCTGCTCCCAATAGCAGAGCATCTTTATGTTTATCCAAATCGGGTCGTGACCACGACTCAATGTGCGCATTCTCAAGGTGTCGCCATAAGTCGAGTGAATCGACCACTTGCCGTGTGTGGCATCAGGTAATTCAATACGGGTGTTCCGCCCCTGGTTTTGACTGTGCCAAGTCGGTAGGATCTCGCGACGCGCACTCGTGGCTTGTAGGTCGGCCGATTCTCGCCATAAGCGATGTAAAGCCTCGTGATCAAGGCGGTAATGCTGCCTGCCGCTCATGGCGTACGCCATGGTACACCGGATCGCTTCCACATTTTGACAATACGCTGAATATGCGCCACGCTTGTCACTCGTTACCCCTGACCAAAACGGCGTCGTGAGAATTCGCCTCGGTTGAGCAGCGACATCATCGAAGATGTTATGCGAACGGAGCGAGTCTTCTCGGCGGCATGCGATACAGTCAAAATGCCGGTGGTAATCAGCTTCCGATTTATGCGGTCGGAACGCCAATTCACCGTTAGTCTCAGGGCAGAATTCAGAATCGCTAAACAAGCAAGTCTTCGCGCAAGGGTGAAGACTCCCCCCCCCCACCCTTTCAGTGGAAGTTGTTCTCCATGTATGCATCATACATATCGGCAACTTCCATTTCGTTCACCATGCATGCCGAAGGCCTTGCGGAAGTGGGACCAAGGCTGATGAATTTGTTGAAGACATTCTTATAGTCCCGCGTAACCACTTTGATGATGGGCATCGTCTTGCGAGGATCGCTTCCACACTCACCTCTGGACCAATCCTTGATAGAGGGTTGAGCGATTTCAGCGGGCGTATCGTGGGCGAGCGGCGCGGTTACGACATCTTCCGTTGGATCGGGCAGATAGCGCTCGGCAAGTTTCGAAGTCGCTTTCGACGATCTCGCGAAGATATGGGATTCAGTCTTTGCGGTTCCCAGCACGATTGGAACAGCGGCTTGCAACGGATGAATGAAGCTGTGCATGTCTGGTGAATTCAGAAGATGGTTGCTTCTCGTAATACGTCGCGGCCGGCAAAGATAATATCAGAATAGAGGTGCGGAAGAATCCGCTTTGATAGTTCAAGTCACAGACTTTAGCGGATCCATCTTGCCCCAGTTCGACTTTGTCGTGCCACACGCCGCTGATAGACATGCTCCCTTCGCCTGCTCTTTTGCGATATGAGGGTTTGTGTGCGTTTAGATAATGCTTCCGAAAATACTCATGGCCTTTGGATGATATGGAAAATTTTCTCGCCAGATGTAAAAAGGCGCGAAGCATTTGGGAAATCGAGGTCTTCAACTGCAAACTTAAGCTTCTTCGCCTTCAATCTGTCCACGACATTCTTGACAGATAGAGGCTTCGTCCATTCGCGCCGTTGCTGCGTGCTTCCTTTGCAACTTCAAGCGGCGGGGATTGATCAAATTGCAGGTATGAGGGCAACCAGCCGGCCCGCACGGCTTGCACCTGTCTATCAATGGTATGTCCATGCGCCATGCTATGGGAATGAATCGGCGACCGGACAGATGTCATCCAGGTCCCGAAGGGATATCGCCATTGATCGGAATTGACATAATGAAATGACGGCGTGTTTGCAGTCGCGGCGGCGCTGACCAGTCGGTTCCAAATCGATGAGCGCCCGGTTGCGATGTCAGGTTTTTGGCCGACATAATGATTGGTCGGCCGCCGTTCTTTGCCGACACAGCCACCACGCAAAGCCATAAGGCTGGAAATGATCGAGCGGTAGATCGGGTGTTGTGGTACCAGTGGATTGACTTTGCTCCAATGATGACGCTGCATTTACCGCCGCTCTTTTCAGCATTCGTGCCCATTCACCGGGCTGACGTATCACAACATCACCGGACACTCCGATGAATTTCTCCTGCCATGGAGACTGTCCGCAATGCTCCGGTTCGTCATAGGGTGCAAACTTTGATGCGTCGCGATTTACGCGTATCTGGCGACAAGCTTAACTCGAACACCGTTGTGGCATAGACGTCTCGCCATTCGGGTCTTGATTTTGCGAACAGGAACCAACGATTGGACCCAGCTGTCACCGTGCTCGGCGGAAAACTCCGGCAACAAGACAGTGACCAGTTCATCGGTCTTTGGATCGAGCATAGCTTGGTGGATCAAACGCTTTGCCTGTTCGCTCGTCTTGAGATTTAAGATTCCATTGACCCATACTTTCCGATTTGCCAGCGGTGGCCCAACGGTTCCTTGCGGAAGTCTAAGTTCGCGGTTGCAGGATCGAGCATGAAGAATTTCCACTCTGAGCATTGTCAACTCTTTGTGTCGACAACTTGCGAGATAGCGTACGTATTGACCGGAAGCGAGAGGTTCCATCAGCTTGCTTGTGCAATTCAACCAGAAATTGGCCCGCTCCGAGTAAGTGCTTCTGATAGTCTACAAAAAATGGAACCGCTCACGTTCGACGTAATTCGCGTAAGAATTAGCTGTGTCCGACGGCCATCAGAAAGCCGAATCCTGCCCTTGATGAATCGGCACCCACTCATCGGACACCTTTGAACACACCATCGAGAAGTCGGAGAAAAGACAGCGACTTTTGCGCCGCGATGCCGTGCTTCCACCAAGAAATGCGCATCAGGCGTGCGCGTCTCATCAGGGCGTTCGAACCTACAACCGCAATGAAGTTCGACTTGAACCAATCACCACTTTCAGCGACATCGGTTTGTTCACCCCAAACTTCAGGCAGACCGGCGGCAAATCGCAATACCAATCGTAGGGTGAAAGGGAAACGCCGCCCATCAGTTGCATGAAGCGCCTGCGCGCCCAAACGCGCAACTCACCATGGACATCGCAGGAATCGGCGAGAACCCCGCGATGTCACGATCGGGGCCGTGCTTCATTACGGTGCGAATGTTTGCGGCGGAAAGAATTTCGCGAACTTCATCCCAACTGAATCTGCGCAGGCCGCCCTTGCCGCGCAGTGTGGCTCAACCCGATCCGTGATTCTGGTTTGAGACGGTCGAATTGGCCGCGACAGGATCATCAAGGAAACTGGGTTTCGCTTCGCGCCACAAATCAATCAGCGCTCCGCTGGTAGGAGATACTGGCCTTGGATCGGACTGTAGATATACCACGGTAAATTCGAATTGGCAACGCGCGCAGTTCATACGGCGGAATATCCTTGTCAATAATCGGATAATCAGGCGCCTGCATTTCCCGTGACAATGCCATTCTTGACGTAGATATTCCAGCTGCATCTTACCTGTGCAATTCACGCCGTGCATGCTGCGAATAATCTTGTCATAAGGCCAACGATTGCGGTAAAAGTCTTCCCCACTCTCTCGCTGTTTGGGATCAAAAAAGATCTGTAATCAACTCATGCTGTACCTCGATGGCGCGAAAGGCTGTTGCGTGGGCGTTTGCGATATGGTCAACCACAATTAGGGCTGATCACTCCGGTGACGCGCCCAAGATTGGCGCGCATGTTCATGCGCGGTCGGCATCAAGTTGGGGTTGGACAAATATTCGGCCAAGTGAACAGCTTCCTGGGCGGTATCCGGTTGATTCTTGTATGTACTGGCATGACAGAAATTGTGTTTGCTGAATCGCGGAAGTCATAGC